>DDBN01000008.1 GCA_002333145.1 Moraxellaceae bacterium UBA2031 | reverse complement strand
CCTCTTCAAGGCCAGTATGCATTGAACCCATGATGACGCGATTGCGAAGCTGGGTGAAACCCAGATCAAGGGGTTGCAGCAAATGACTGTATTTTTGCGGACCGGACATCGAACACCTCGAAGTGTATTAAATCATCAATGGATTGAGCGCTTATGCCCTTGCCGTACCCGATGGCTCTCACCACAATCGACAGGGACAGAACATATCCTGAAAGTAGATGCCGCACCCTTTGACCTCAATAACCCTAAATAACAAGTTCATATCCGCAGTAATGAGCCCCATTCTATGAATATCGGTGATATTGCTCCCCACACCGTTCTTCTCCTTCTGCGCGCGGCTGAAACATGCGGTGCCGACGCCGACCTTTTGCTTGCTCGTCTAGGAATAACAGCGGCTCAGCTCCGGGATATTGATTTCCGTATCAGCCTAACGGAATTGATGAAGCTGGGGGCAAGCGCAATACGTGAAACCCAGCGCCCCGATCTTGGCCTCGAAATGGGCGCTATCTGCCGAATTACAGACATGGGCTTGCCCGGCATGCTGGCCATGACCAGCCCAACGCTGGGTGAGGCCATTGATGTTTTAACCCGCTTCGAGCCATTAACGGGGCGCTGCTATCGCGGCACATCTACCTATGTTGAGCAGCTTCCTGCTGCCGTCTTTTACTCCATTGCCCCCTACAACGAATACAACCGCTTTGTGGTGGACAGCCTGCTGGCCTGCTGGAGAACACTGGCCGAAACCTTAACGGGAAAAACCGGACTAGTCGCCGAGGTACACATCGAGTTTGCCGCCCCTGACTACGCAAATAAGTACGAGGCCTTCTTCGGGGCACCTGTCACATTTAACCGACCAGAGAGCCGTCTGGTTTTCACTCCGGCCGCGGTGAAGCTCCCTGTTATCGAGCACCACCCATTAACACACCAGCAGTTATTGATGTTGGCTCAAGACCGAATGCGAAGACTGACCATCGGCGAGACTTTCCAGGGAAAGGTTCAGCAGATTCTGGGGCCTTGGCTACACGGACAAACCCCATCGCTTGAGTTAACCGCAGAAAGACTAGGCATTCCTGACTGGACACTACGGCGCAAACTAAAAGAAGAAGGGACTACCTTCCAAGCCTTATTAGACAACATGCGCAGCAACCTAGCACTGGGGTATATGCGGGACACCCAAATGAGCTTTGGCGAAATTGCCTATGTTCTGGGTTTTTCAACGCCGGGAGCCTTTCAACGAGCCTTTAAGCGCTGGACCAGCGAAACGCCTGGNNATTAAGGGCTTGTAGAAAATGATGACTAGGGCATTATCGAGAAGGCCATAAAAGCAACATCACGCTTAATGCGGCATAAAAAGATGAATAACCGGTCACCGTTTATGGATGTCACGGTTAGTCGCATAAAACGGATTCATGCACTAGTCTTTGATGGCGACCTGGTACAGGTTGGCTACGGGACGCGGCTCCTAATTACAATAATGATTTCTATCTGTCGGAGTTAACATAATGAAAAGACGCGACTTTATTCGTCTTGGTGGGTTATTGACGGTGTCGGCAGCAGCCCTGGGTGTTACCGGCTGCTCCATTGATGGAGAAGACGATCCAATATCACCGTTTGGCTCTCCTGCTCCGGAGCCTGTCCGTGACATGCCACCAGCAGCCACAGGTGCCAGCTGGGTATTCCCGCAGAGCATCGTTTCAGCTGACCCCCGTCCCGACAGTATCATTTTGTGGACTCGTGTCGTGCCAACCACTTTGGCAGTGCCAGCCACCGACATCACAACTACTGATACAGCAATCCAACTCGTTGTAACCGCTGCCGATCGCAGCGCTGATATGGGTACCAATGCTGATATTTCGGGTGCTGTGCTTGTTGCTAATGTGACTGTACCAGCCTATGCAGACTTTGATGGCAGCGTTCGCCACAAGCTGACCGGCCTGTCTGCAGGCACTGTATATTTCTACCAGTTTATTGCCGGTACGGCGCGCAGTAACGTTGGCCGCTTCAAGACTGCACAGGCGGTGGCTGGCAACGATGATGTGAAATTCATTTTCATGAGCTGTCAGGACTGGAATGACAACCATTGGGGTGCTTTCGACCAAATCGTTGCCGATGACACCAATAATGCTGCCCCTGATATCGACTTCATCGTGCATCTGGGTGATTACATCTATGAAACATCCGCTGCATCCACTGCAGAAGGCAGCCACTCAGCCATAACCCTGCCATCTGCAGGCAGCTATGCAGTAACACAGAACGATTACCGCTATCTGTACAAATTGTATCGCTCCGACTCCCGCATACAGAAAGTACATGAGCGCTTTCCGATGATTGCCGTCTGGGATGACCATGAGTTCTCCGATGATTGCTGGGGCGCTGCGGAAACCTATACAAACGCAAACACTCCAATGTTTGAGCGTCGTCGGAATGCCAACCGCGCCTGGTTTGAGTTTATGCCTGCTGATGTGACTTATTCCGAGGTCAATCCCGGCATTGAAAACATCAAGATTTATCGTGACCTGAAATTTGGTGCAACAATGCATCTGGTCATGACTGATGAACGTCTGTATCGCCAGGATCACCTGATTCCGGAAACCACACTGAGCCCGGTAAGTGGTTTGCCACTTGGGCGTATTAACAGCCGATATCTGGCGCCAGAGGCATCCCTGCTTAGTGCTGAGCGTCAGAAAGAAGCCGGGGCCCCTCAGCTCACGCTGATCAGTATTCTCGGACCAACTCAGCGCGACTGGTGGAAATCCACCATGAAGAATTCAACCTCCGCATGGAAAGTGTGGGGCAATGAGGTCTCCCTGTTGCGCATGGGGCTTGATGGTAGCAAGGCACTTTCCTCGGTAATTCCCCTTGGTATTTTCGGGAATCTTACCGGTGCTACAGGCATTAGCGCCATTCCTGCGCAGGTTTCTGCCTCGGTTGCCACGCAGATAGCCCCTGGTGCCACACCAGCCATAATGACAGTTGTTGTGGCATTAACTCCAACTATTGGTCAGGCCTTCGCAACCAATGCTGCTGTGGCTGTAGCCACCAGTGCAGGAGGCGGTGGTGATGATGTCGCTAAATTTACAGCGGCCAAAACAGCCCTTATGACCGACGGCATTACTGACCCCACTGCAACGGCGCTGGCAACCGCAGCTGTCGGGGCCTTCAATAAAGCCCTTGCTGTTGGCAATTTGCCAATTGTTACTGCCGTTACTGGCGCAATGGGCAAAGGCGCAGCCAGCACTACGTTGGCGGGTACAGGTGCCTATGCCATTACTGCCAAGTCAGCAGATCCACTAGCCGTCATTCCAAACGATTTGGTGGCAGCAGGTGTGGCAGCTGGACTTAACGTTGCACAGGCGACAGCCGCTGCAGGCGGATACTTGAATGCCATTGCCATTGGGGACATCACCATTGCTGCTGCTGTTGCAGGAGCTGGTGCCGCTAACGCCAATACAACACTTGCCGCTCAAGCTGCTTTTGCAATTACTGCACAAGACGCTGATCCATCTGCGCTGACAGCCCACCGCGAAGGTGCCGCTCAAGCCGCGGGACTTACCCTGCTGCAAGCACAGACGGCTGTCGCCGCCTACGAGGCTGCCAAGGCTGCCAAACCAGCCGGCGCGGTAACACAGATTCAGTCTGCCTCCAACCAGATTGCATTTGTAAAAGCCCGACCTGATATTACGGCCAACAAGACTACCTCGCCTTTCTTCCTGAAAGCCACGGGCCCGTCAGCCGCCGCCGCTGGCGCCTTCTTTCAGAAGTTCCTGATTAATGCCGACCAGTGGGATGGTTACCGCAAGGAACGTACAGATCTGATGAATTACCTGCGCAGCAACGCCATTCAAAATGTTGTTGCAGTAACCGGTGACATTCACGCTTTCTTTGCTGGCGAAGTGTATAACGAGTTCCAAGGTGAAATTACCAATATTGCTGTTGTTGGCGGCAGTGCAGTAGAAACTGCAGCAGCCCCACTTGCAGGCACAGCGGTCATGGTCGATCTGGTAACAGCAGGCATCAGCTCAACTTCATGGTTCAACTACATCAAGGATGCCGCCGATGGACTGGACCCAACTAACGCATTGATCGGCAAGTTGGTCTATGTACCTGTGCCGGTAGCGTTACCATCAAATGCCCTGTACGTAGGCTCACCTGCCCTGAACTTTACCCTAAGCCTCAACTTGCTTGACTACACCATGGGCAAGGCTGCGCCGGCCAGTACAACTGCACTGGCCGCTCAACTCAATGGCCAGATCAAGCTGCAACTGGCTGCAGGTGGCGTACCTGAACCAGCACTTGATGGCTCTGCTGTCGGCGTGCAGGGTGTGATCGCGGGTAGTGGCAGCTTTGCCTCAGCTTTGGCACTGGCGCAGACACTGGCCACTTCAGTTGCTTCAAACCCATGGCTCAAGCATATCGATACGGATGCCCAGGGCTATGCCGTTGTGACAGTGAGCACAGCCCAACTGAAGTGTGACTTCAAGAAGCTGAACCCGATTGTCGGCACTACCGCTCCAGCAGCAACCCGCCGTGTGGTTTCAACAAATACTGCTACCGTTACGGCAGGAACAGTAGCAGTGGTAATGAGCTGATCTGTTCCTGATTAAAAATAACCCGCCTTATGGCGGGTTATTTTTTGGCGCGCCATTAAAAACAAAAAAGCCCGCGAATCAGCGGGCTTTTGCGTCCAAGTCAATACACCAACATTTTACATCTCTGTGGCATCGTCACACATATCCATGTCATCAATGAGCAGCTCATCCTGCTCCATCCACTCTTCACGTAATTCCATCAATTCCATCGTTCTTCTCCTTCTTTCATCTTTACTTTGAAGCTTCATTAAAACTGCCCCATATGACAGAAAGATGAAAGTGATCAAACGTTTCAGTGATGTTGCGTTTTGTGAGTGGACTAAGCTTACTTTACCTGGTGCCCGGCTAACGGGTTGATAAAACGAACACCCTGCTTAATTTTTTCGAAAAGATCAGGATCGGGCCACTCATTGCGTACCTGCTCCGAAAAAACGATGGACTCCATTGGAATAATGCCCATCCGAGGATTCAGCACATCTTCGCGAAA
>DDBN01000001.1 GCA_002333145.1 Moraxellaceae bacterium UBA2031 | reverse complement strand
CGTTGAGGGCCGCATTATAGGGGAGGAAAAAATACTGTCAACGACATTTCATTTATTTCGTTCTGACTGCCTGAAAAACCACCAAAAGCGCACCCCAAGCAAGAAGAATAGCACTAATGCGTAGGGCCAGATGCCGGTTAGCCCTAGTTTATTCACCCATATAAAGTGCAGCAGTATCAGTAGTGCAGCCGCGTACACTAGGCGATGTAGCTTGATCCAGTTTCTTTTAAGCCGTCGCTGCCAACCTTTTGTCGATGTTAGGCCCAGTAAAAGCATAATAACCATCGCAGCCGCCCCGACCATGACATAGGGGCGCTTGGCTAACTCTGCCAACAGCTCTTGCCAGCGGGCACCAAACAGTAGAAACACATAGGCCGTCACGTGCAGTGCCGCATAGAACAGTGCGAACAGTCCAATCATGCGGCGAAAGCGTATCCAGAAGCTGCGATGAGTTGCATAGCGCAGAGGGGTCATGGTGAGTGATAGTAAAAGGCATCGAAAAGCCCACAAACCACTTTGATCCACGAGTGCTTTTGCTGGATCTGGCCCTAAATGATTGCCAATGCCGGCATATAGCAACCACCCAGCAGGAGCCAGTAAGAGTAGAAACAAGACGAGTCTGGCTCGACCCAGCCAGTCTGCTGTCTTTTTTGGCATCATTCCCTCTTTAGAAGTACCGCTTAAGGTCCAGCCCCTTATAGAGAGCCGCCACGTCTTGTGCGTAGCCATTGAATGGCAGTGTTGTTCGCCAGTTGGGATTGAATAAAGTAGCAGGAAGGCGGCGCTCTCGAGACTGCGTCCATCGCGGATGATCCACGGCCGGATTTACATTGGCAAAAAAACCATACTCATCTGGTGCCAACATCGACCATGTCGTTCGGGGAGCATTTTCGACAAAACGGATGCGGACGATCGACTTGATGCTTTTGAAACCATATTTCCACGGCACGATCAGCCTCAAGGGTGCTCCGTTCTGTGGTGGCAATGAGCGCCCGTAAACCCCCACTGCCATCAGCGCGAGAGGATGCATTGCTTCATCTATACGGAGGCCCTCTACATAGGGCCAGCGCAGATTTCGCGTCCGTTGACCCGGCATCTGTGCAGCGTCCTGCAGAGTAGTGAACTCGATAAAGCGTGCCTTGCTGGTGGGCTCAAAACGACGAATCAAATCTGCCAGCGAAAATCCAAGCCACGGAATGACCATCGACCACGCCTCTACACAGCGAAATCGATAGATTCTGTCTTCCAATGTATGAGGCTTTAGGATGTCCTCCAGCGTATACGCTCCGGGTTTGCGGCACTCCCCTTCGATATGCACAGTCCATGGTTCGAGGCGCAATGAGCCCGCATTGGCTGCTGGATCAGATTTATCGAGCCCGAATTCGTAAAAATTATTGTATGTGCTGACTGCATCGTAGGGAGTTAAGGATTCCCCCGTTATGTTGGCGGCACTTTTGCGCGAGAGAATGGCATTGCGAAGGAAGCGTGGCGCATTGGCACGCTCGATGGCGGGCGCATACGGCAGCGGGGCTGAGCGTGCTGTAGCGGGAAGCAAAGCCGCCGCGCCAAGCAGGCCTGCGGCTTTGATCAATTCTCGGCGTTGCTGATACACCGACTCTGACGCAACCTCACTGAGCAAGGGCTCGCTGGCAGAGCGTTGGCGTATCAGCATGATACCCTCCTGAAGTATACGAGAATGTCAGCCCTGAGTCGGCGATGCCTTTGCCGCCCTGAGACGTCCCCAGAGTGTAGCAACCGGGCCAGACAGTGCATAAACCATCGACACTGTTAACAGACCGATTGGCAAGTCGTAGTTGATGATGGCGAACACCAGCACAACTGGCAACATGACAACAAACGGGACTCGTGAGCGATCCAGCTCTTTAAAGCTGTAATACCGAAAATTACTGACCATCAGGAAGGCCGCTATTACCGTGATCACCGCAATGGCGATAGCAAGCTCCTGCTCGCGCCCTGGAATTCGATTATCAAAGCCGGCCCAGACCATGCTGGCAATAATGGCGGCGGCAAGTGGGCTGGCCAATCCGGTGAAGTAGCGCTTATCCGCAACATCGTGCTCGACATTAAAGCGGGCCAAGCGGAAGGCGGCGGCTACTGCGTAGATAAAGGCACAAATCCAGCCAATCTTGCCTAACGATTGCAGGCTCCAGGTAAACACCACCAGTGCGGGGGCGACGCCAAAGGACACCATATCCGAGAGAGAGTCATACTCGGCCCCGAACGCGCTCTGGGTATTGGTCATGCGGGCAACACGGCCATCCATGCCATCAAACAGTGCGGCGACAAAGATGGCAATCGCAGCCGCCTCGAAACGGCCATGCATGGCCGCAATGATGGCATAGAAGCCAGAGAATAGTGCGGCGGTAGTAATCAGGTTTGGCAGTAGATAGATGCCTTTATTGCGGACTTTCTTACCGCCTTCGTCCTGATCTTCTTCGACCACTTCAAAAGTGAGGCCGCTGTGCTCTTCATGGTCATTAGGTGGCATGGTCATAGCCTTGGCTCATGGCATATTTAATAAGCAATGATAGTCACACTGCCAAAAATTGACTATTGGCATCATGTGACTGTCGGATGAGTACAGGATGACATAAAAAAACGCGGACTGGCCGCGTTTTTTTATGTCGTCGTACCGCTCCTTAAGAGCGGACAGCCAAAATCAGTTCTTGGCTTTGTCAACGATCTTGTTGGCTGCAATCCACGGCATCATGGAACGCAACTGCTCACCGACCTGCTCAATTGGGTGCGCGGCGTTGTTACGACGGGCTGCTGTCATGGACGGATAGTTGTGAGCACCTTCGGCAATGAACATCTTGGCGTATTCGCCGTTCTGGATGCGCTTGAGAGCATTACGCATCGCTTCACGGGATTCGGCGTTGATAACTTCCGGACCAGTAACGTACTCACCGTATTCGGCATTATTGGAGATCGAGTAGTTCATGTTGGCGATACCGCCTTCATACATGAGGTCAACGATCAGCTTGAGTTCGTGCAGGCATTCGAAGTAAGCCATTTCTGGAGCGTAACCAGCTTCCACCAGTGTTTCGAAGCCAGCTTTAACCAACTCAACTGCGCCACCACACAACACGGCTTGCTCACCGAACAGATCTGTTTCGGTTTCGTCTTTGAACGTGGTCTCGATAATGCCGGAGCGACCGCCACCCACGCCAGAAGCGTAAGAAAGTGCCAAATCCTTTGCCTTGCCGGATACGTCCTGGAAAATAGCGATCAGGTCAGGGATGCCACCGCCTTTCACAAACTCGGAGCGCACAGTGTGGCCTGGAGCTTTAGGGGCAATCATGATGACGTCCAGATCCTTACGGGGCACAACCTGGTTGTAATGAATGGCAAAACCGTGGGCGAAGGCCAGTGTAGCGCCCTGCTTCAGATTCGGCTCAATCTCATCCTTATACAGCTTGGCCTGAAACTCATCTGGCGTGAGGATCATCACTACGTCTGCAGACTTAACAGCGGCAGGAACATCGGTAACGGTCAAGCCATGGGCTTGCGCTTTGGCAACGGAGGCCGAGCCGGGGCGTAGACCTACAACAACGTCAACACCGGAATCTTTCAGGTTACAGGCGTGGGCATGGCCCTGTGAGCCGTAACCGATAATGGCGACTTTCTTGCCACGGATGATGGAGATGTCGGTGTCTTTGTCGTAAAAAACGTGCATGGTGCTTCCTCTATTTTCAGTTCCGTTTGTAACAGAACACTTGCGATGATTTCCCCTCTCCCCAACCCTCTCTGTCACAGAAAGGGGGATAGTTCGGGGAAGGGATTAAATACTCAAAACCTTTTCGCCGCGGGCAATACCGCACACGCCGGTACGCACCACCTCGAGAATGGACGTTTCGGCCAGTGCCTCTAAGAAGGCATCCAGCTTGGCACTGGTTCCTGCGAGCTGAATAGTATAAATCGTCGGGGTTACATCAACGATCTGGCCACGAAAGATATCAGCCGTGCGCTTGAGCTCGGCACGGGCAGCACCCGTGGCTTTGACCTTAACTAGCAACAGCTCTCGCTCGACGTGCGCACCCTCGGTGAGATCCACCACCTTAATCACCTCGATCAGCTTATTAAGCTGCTTGGTGACTTGCTCAATCTTGTGCTCGTCACCCGTGGTGGTGAGCGTCAGTCGAGACAGGGTTGGGTCATCGGTGGGCGCTACGGTGAGCGACTCAATATTGTAGCCACGCTGGGAAAAAAGGCCGACCAGACGGGATAGCGCACCCGATTCATTTTCCATTAAGGCAGAAATAATACGACGCATGATCAGGTACGCTCCGTCTTGGACAGCTTCATGTCGCGCAGCGAACCGCCGGCAATGAGCATGGGGTATACGTGTTCCGCCGGATCAACGTAAACATCCATGAAAACGAGGCGGTCTTTCATGGCGAAGGCCTCTCTCATCTTACTTTCAAGCTGAGTTGGGTCGGTGATCTTCATGCCGACATGACCGTAGGCTTCAGCCAACTTTACGAAGTCAGGCAGAGAATCCATATAGGAGTTCGAGTGACGACCTTCGTACTGCATGTCCTGCCACTGCTTTACCATGCCCAGCGAGCGATTGTTGAGATTCAAGATCTTTACCGGCAAGCCATACTGCAAGCAGGTGGAGAGCTCTTGAATATTCATCTGGATTGAGCCTTCGCCCGTAACACAGACAACGGTTTCTTCCGGGCAAGCGAAGAGCGCACCCATGGCGGCGGGCAAGCCGAAGCCCATGGTGCCGAGGCCACCGGAGTTAATCCACTGACGCGGGCGATCGTATTTGTAATAGAGCGCCGCAAACATCTGATGCTGGCCTACATCGGAGGTAACAATAGCCTTACCTTCGGTAACCTTGTACAGCATCTCCACCACTTGCTGGGGCTTCATTTCTCCAGGTGCGGCCGGCTCGTAACGCAAGCCATGTACCTTGCGCCAGTCGTCAATCAACTGCCACCACGCTTCCATGGCTTTGGCATCAGGCTTGTCGGCCTGTTTAACCAGCGCCAGCATCTCGCTCAGCACTGGCTCTACAGCACCAACGATAGGAATATCAGCCGTAATGGTCTTGGAGATGGATGCCGGATCAATGTCGATGTGAATGATCTTGGCATTTGGGCAAAACTTACGCGTATTGTTGGTAATACGATCATCAAAGCGTGCGCCAACCGCGAGGATCAGGTCGCTATGGTGCATGGCCATATTGGCTTCATACGTGCCATGCATACCCAGCATACCCACGAACTGGCGATCAGAGCCTGGATAGGCGCCAAGACCCATCAGGGTATTGGTTACTGGATAGTTCAGATAACGGGCCATCTCGGTAAGCAGGCCAGATGCTTCGCCCTGCACAACTCCGCCACCAGCATAAATAATGGGACGTTTGGCGGCGACGAGCTCATCCACTGCCTTTTTGATCTGACCGGCATGCCCACGACCCGGCGGGTTATAGGAGCGCAGCTTGACCTTTTGCGGGTACTCGTAAGGGAACTTTTCGTTCGGAGCGGTACAGTCCTTTGGAATGTCGATCACCACCGGGCCTGGACGGCCACTGGCAGCAATATAGAATGCCTTTTTGACAATGCCCGGAATATCTTCGGCTTTACGCACCTGAAAGCTGTGCTTCACGATGGGCCGCGACACGCCAATCATGTCGGTTTCTTGGAAGGCATCCTCACCAATTAAGTGGGAAGGCACCTGACCGGAGATCACCACCATCGGGATCGAGTCCATATAGGCGGTGGCAATTGCCGTCACCGTATTGGTCGCNNGCATGGCCTGCTGCCTGCTCATGACGAACGAGGATGTGCTGGACCTTGTCCTGCTGAAAAATGGCGTCGTAGATGTGCAGCACGGCACCGCCGGGATAACCAAAAATATACTCCACGCCTTCGTCGGCGAGGGCGCGGATGAGCATTTCACCGCCAGAAAGAAGTTCCACAGAATCACCCTTGAATAAAGCGTAAGGCGCACCGCAACTATCGTATGAGTTGCAGGGGTGCGCATTCTAGCACGAGGTTTTGACCAACAACGGAGGGTCTTGCCTGGCTTGTCGGATGCCCCGGGTTCAGGGCTCCTGATCACTGCCCTTCTACGGGTGGCGATCTTGCAAGCGGGGACGGTCGCGGCGTTTGGCCGGACCAGGCAGGGCATGCGCCCCGGCGTCAGCAGATCGGAGGGTGACCGCTCGGCTGACTCCCACCATCGGGAACCCGTAAGTTTTTAGATTGCTCGACTAATTGTCAAGTGGTTCAAGGCGTTGCATAAAGATACTTATCAGCAGGCCATTGATGTGGTTATAGTGCCGGTATTGTTTGCCAGACTAGGTGTCACCCCTATGAATAAGCTCATTGTTGCTGCCCTACTGGGCTCTCTGCTGGCCGCCCCTGTGATGGCGGCCCAGTTTTACAAGTGGACGGACGAGAAGGGAGCAACCCACTACTCGGAAAGCCCACCCCCTGCGACCGCCAAGGGCGCTACAGAAATAAAAGTTCAGACTCGTACACCTTCGGGGTCAGGTTCGGCGGTCGAAAGCCTGCAAAAACAGCGGGAAACGACCCGCAAGAACTTATCGGAAAAGACTAAAGCCGGCGCAACCGATGCGGCTGCTACTAAGGTCGATAAATCCGAGTATGCCGAGCGCTGCAAGCAGTACCGATCTAACTTGGAGGCAATGGAGTCTCATGGCAGGGTGTCGGAAATGAGCAGCAAGGGAGAAAAACGATTCCTTACTGATGAAGAAAAGAACAAGCGTATGGATGAAACACGACGCCAAATTAAAGCGTTCTGTCAGTAAGCCGCGCGNNCTTAAGGGCGTTTTTTTATGCGTCAACGGGATGGGGGAAAAAGCGACTTCTCCAGCGAAGGCAAATCCTTAGCCAACTGCTCACCTATCACCCATTGCGGGTTGGATTGGCCGTAACCCAGCGCCTCTTCACGCTCCTGTAACGTACTCAACGACTGCTCATAGCTGGCGCGTAAACTATATTCTCTGCGCAATGCCTCATCAAAAAAGGCGCGGCCAAAATAAGTAAGATCGGCGTCATCCGTACACCCAAATGAGGGCTTGTCGGCGGCGGCTGCGGTAATAATCAACGTATCCGGCGTTTGTATATCCTTAATAAAACCCCCAGAGTAACAGGCTGAAAGGACAATAACGCGACGCTTTATCCCGCTATCATCAAGCACCTGCCGCAACCATGAGGGAGTGACAGGAGCAAGCTGCAATGGCCAGTAACTTAATTCGATTTCATGCGCTTCGCTTCCGTGCGAAGTGAGGAATAAGAACAATACATCCTGATCACGATTCATGCGGCTCGAAAAAGCTGATAATGCACGAGCAATACTGGTTCGAGTTGCAATTGGCTGGCTATATGCGGTGTCATCATTATTGAGCAGGATAAGAGACCGGCCACTTGTAGCGAAACGCGTGTCGAAAAGCGCTTTAGCCGTCTCTGCCTCGGTCCGGAATACTCCCTGATAGGCGGCTCCCCCTACCCCAAGAAAATACCAGTCCACCTGCTCGGGACGCTCCGGCTCCAAGGCTGCCAAAGCACGCTGCAGCAGATCGGGCTGCGCATAAACTGCGGCCTCTTCAATAATATGCGGTGCAACTGGGGCTGGCTCTTCAGTGGTTACAGCAGTCCAAAGTCGCTCATCACTGAATAGCAGCGTCCAAGCGATAAAAAACCCCATGAGAATGATGAATGCAAGAACGCTTTCTAGTCTGGGCCACGCCAAGGCTCGTGTAAAAACCAGCACCAACGCAAGTACAGGCCAGAGATACAACAGCAGGTAAATTTCAGGCACATACCGCGTGATATCGGCCGATAGCCACTCGTGCTGGCCTGCATAGAGCAATATGCACTGTGCGATCCCCATCAAGCTATCTGCTGCTAGCCCGATGCT
Source organism: Moraxellaceae bacterium UBA2031 (assembly GCA_002333145.1). GTDB lineage: Bacteria > Pseudomonadota > Gammaproteobacteria > Pseudomonadales > Moraxellaceae > UBA2031. Next base: position 7,378 of record DDBN01000001.1, on the reverse strand, counting down.
AGCAGGGGCCAGACCAAGCCGCCAAAGACCATGACGTGATACCAGTACCTGCCCGAAAACCAACAAGGCAAAGCCTGGTAGCAGGTAGACGGCAATGCCCGCAGGAGACCACTGTCCTGGCCAACCCTCGCTCAACAGATCGAAGGTAAAGCTAACGGTCAGGCTGAGTACCAGAAGTATCAGGAAGTTTGACGGGCTTGGTGCCAGCCATCGCAAAGCACTGCGACGAAAAACCAGCAGATGACAGGCCGCCCAGAGGTTGCGGAAAAGGTCGCTCAAAAGAGGGGGGCCGGTCAGGGTCCAGCGCATGCGGGAGGCTCGGAAAGCGTCAATGTGCGGATGATAGCAGCACTCGGTTAGACCGGCATAACCTCATGCGATCCGGCGATTGATGGGGACGCTCACTACTGCGCCAGCGAATTGTCACGCTGGCGCAGTATCGGTGATTAATGCAGTCTCTTTTTATGGAACTGGAACTGGCCATGCTCCTCGCTAATGACAATGGTATCTCCCTGCAAAAACTCACCAGCAAGCAGTTGTTGCGCCAACGGGTTTTCAAGCAGTGTTTGAATGGCACGCTTCAAAGGACGAGCGCCATAAACAGGATCATACCCAGCGGCTACCAGCCTTATCATTGCTGTATCCGTCATCTCGAGGTGAATTTCGCGCTCGGCCAAGCGCGAACGCAGGCGATCAATCTGGATCTCGGCAATACCGCGAATCTGCGACTCGGCCAACGGATGGAAGACAACCACTTCGTCAATACGATTGATAAACTCGGGGCGGAAATGATGGCCAACCACTTCCATTACGGCAGTCTTCATCTCATCGTACTGACCTTCTCCGGTCATGCTCTGAATGATGTCAGACCCCAGATTAGAGGTCATGACAATGACCGTATTACGAAAATCGACGGTCCGTCCTTGGCCATCCGTGAGGCGCCCATCTTCTAATACTTGTAGCAGGATATTGAATACATCCGGATGTGCCTTCTCGACTTCATCGAGCAAGATCACCGCATAAGGACGACGACGGATCGCTTCGGTGAGATAGCCACCCTCTTCGTAGCCGACATAGCCCGGAGGCGCGCCAATTAGGCGCGACACGGAATGTTTTTCCATGAATTCGGACATGTCGATACGAACCATGGCATCGTCGGCATCGAAGAGAAAGCTGGCCAGTGCCTTGGTGAGCTCGGTCTTGCCGACCCCGGTTGGCCCAAGGAACAGGAAAGAACCATTCGGACGATTGGGGTCCGACAAGCCGGCGCGGGAGCGGCGCACGGCATTGGCAACGGCGACTACTGCTTCATGCTGGCCGATCACGCGCCGATGTAACGCATCTTCCATGCGCAGTAGCTTGTCGCGCTCACCCTCGAGCATCTTACTCACGGGAATGCCGGTGGCTTTGGAGATGACTTCCGCAATTTCTTCTTCGGTCACCCGATTACGCAACAGCGTATGTTCCGTCGTTTCTGCTGATTGCGCGGTAGAAAGCTGCTTTTCCAGTTCAGGAATCGTGGCGTACTGCAGGCGAGACATTTTTTCGAGATCGTTGGCACGACGCGCTGCCTCAAAATCGATACGGGCTTTTTCCAGTTCTTCCTTTACCTGCTGTGCACCCTTGAGCGAGGCCTTCTCGGCCTTCCAGATTTCGTCAAGATCCGAATATTCTTTACCGAGCTTTTGGATATCTTCTTCCAGCTTGGCAAAGCGCTGCTTGCTGGCGGCATCTTCTTCTTTCTTCAGCGCCTCTCGCTCCATCTTGAGCTGGATCAACCGACGATCAAGGCGATCCATTTCTTCTGGCTTGGAATCCATCTCCATACGGATGCGCGAGGCGGCCTCGTCAATCAGATCGATGGCTTTGTCGGGAAGCTTGCGGTCGGTGATGTAGCGATGAGACAGACGCGCAGCCGCAATAATCGCTGGGTCGGTAATGTCGACACCGTGGTGAAGCTCATAACGCTCTTTCAGGCCACGCAAAATAGCGATGGTGTCTTCGACACTGGGCTCATCAACCAGCACCTTCTGAAAACGGCGCTCTAGTGCGGCATCTTTCTCGATGTACTGACGGTATTCATTGAGTGTGGTAGCACCGACGCAGTGCAGCTCACCACGTGCCAGTGCTGGCTTAAGCATATTGCCGGCATCCATGGCGCCTTCAGCTTTGCCTGCGCCAACCATGGTATGCAATTCATCGATAAACAGAATGATATTGCCTTCCTGTTTAGCCAACTCGTTGAGCACGGCTTTAAGGCGCTCCTCGAATTCGCCACGGAATTTTGCACCGGCAATCAGCGCGCCCATATCGAGAGACAATACCTGCTTGCTGCGCAAGCCTTCAGGCACTTCGCCGTTGACGATGCGCTGTGCGAGTCCTTCGACGATGGCGGTCTTGCCAACACCGGGCTCACCGATCAGCACAGGATTATTCTTAGTACGGCGTGACAGCACTTGAATGGTACGGCGAATTTCATCATCACGACCGATCACAGGATCGAGCTTGCCGTTAGCGGCACGCTCGGTGAGGTTAATCGTGTACTTGGAAAGCGCCTGACGGTTTTCCTCAGCATTGGCATCTTTCACGGATTCGCCTCCTCGTACTTGATCGATCACTTGGAGAAGTCGGGCTTTTTGCACGCCCGCTTTCTGCAGTATTTTTGCAGCATCAACATTGGCATCGAACATGGCGAGCAGCATAAGCTCACTGGCAATGAACTGATCACCGCGCTGCTGGGCCTGCTTGTCGGCCAGATTGAAAACACGGTTTAGCTCTTGCCCGACAGACACTTCTCCGGTCGGTGTCTTCAGTGTTGGCAAGTTATCGAGATGTGCTGCCAACGCTTGGGTGAGTAACGCCTCATTAGCACCCGCCTGCGCCAGTAGTGGCCGCACACTTCCGCCCTGCTGATCCAGCAGTGCCTTCAATACATGAGCGGGTTCGATGGCGGTATTGTCACGCCCCACGGCCAGAGACTGGGCCTCTGATATGGCTTCCTGCAGCTTTGCGGTTAAACGATCAAAACGCATGTGACACCTCAAAAAGCAATAAAACGACTTGCCCTTATGTATAGGGGTCATCGGTGCTAATTCAAGGTAGAGGCCTCAACAAGTTGTGCGGAAAAGACTGACCAGGATCAATTGCGATGCGATTAGTCCCGTTTAGCCTGTGCAGGACCAGCGCAGGGTGCGTTCGGCAACGTGCGCACCAAACAGCTCCGCGGTGCGGATATCACCCGCAGGGGGCGTAAGTTCGGCAGGTGCATTGTCGGACTGCGTCATCAGGCCGAGATGGGAGCCCATTCGATTAATGTCATCAGGGCCGGTTCCTGTCGGCATGAGGGGCAAGGGAACCCACAACATGCCATGCTGAGCAGAGAATATCTGAAGCTGAAAAAGGACACTGAGTTTGTCGCCAGAGAGGCCCCCGGAATTGGTGAATCCTGCAGCAAGCTTGTCTTTCCATGCCTGATTGAGCCACTGTCGAGAGGTTTGATCCATGAATGTCTTGAATGCAGCAGAGACACTGCCCATATAGGTGGGAGCGCCTAAGATAATGGCATCAGCGGCATCCAGTGCAGGCCAGTCGGGTTGTTCGGCGGACATGAGTACGGCAGCCACTCCCTCAACACGGAGTACGCCTAGACGCACATGCTCGGCAACTCTGGCAGTATGGCCATAGCCTGAATGGTAGACGATGGCGACAGTGGCCATGACAAACGCTCCGCTGGCGGATTTAGATTCGGCGATAATAGCCAACTGCGGCACGGAAGCCACTGTTACAGTGGCACTACTAAGAAATTGATTAGCAGAGGATGAACGATATGGGTAAGCCCACGGCAGAAGAGCTACAGGTTGCTATCGCAAAGGCCATCACTATGCGTGAAGGCGGCCACGATGAAGATAATGTGGCAAAAGCATTATTGAGCCTGAATTACCGTATGCAAAAGATGGAGGCGTTACTGTCAACCGTGAAGCGCTATCTGCATGCAGGGCAAAGTGCNNAAGGGCGACAGTTCTTCATCCGACAGTCGAGGGTTAAGCTAAGACTACGCCGACCTAATACTCAGTTGTCATCACGCCAAATGATGCTCGCCATACGACCGGTCTGGCCATCGCGTCGGTAGGAAAAGAACCGGTCCGGGTCGTTGAATGTGCATAGCCCACCTCCGTAAATGGAGGCAACCCCGGCTTGGGTCAAGCGCTGTCTGGCTAACGCATAGATATCTGCTAGCCAGCGTCCTGCATTCGGGCTGGGTACAAAGGCGCTTGCAGCTCCCGCGTCACACTCCATAAAAGCAGCTCGCACTTCATCACCCACCTCGAATGCTGCGGGGCCAATTGCGGGGCCTAGCCACGCCAGCACTCGGTTAGAGTCAGGAAATTGTTTTAGTGTTGCTTCAAGTACACCATCACAAAGTCCGCGCCACCCCGCGTGTGCCACAGCAACACGATGCCCGTCTTGATCGCAGAAAAATACCGGCAAGCAATCTGCGGTCATTACTGCGCAAGGCATCCCAGGCTGCATTGTTGTTACTGCGTCGGCATCAGGTACGCAGGCGGGATCGCTCCCTGCGTTCACTACCTGTATACCGTGGACCTGATTCAGCCATTGTGGTGGCGCACAAGAGGACAGATGCTGCAGGGCTTGCGTAAGGTGATTGCGATTGGCCTGAACATCTACGGGATTGTCACCTACATGCATACCGAGATTGAGTGACGCCCAAGGCGCGGCACTTACCCCTCCGATACGCGTGGTGACGACAGCATGCACATTGCGGGGCGCAGGCCAATCCGGGAGAAGCAGAGGCAAATCGTTCATCGTGAGTTGCCTCAAACCACATCCAACGTAATGCCAGCACGGCGCAGACGCGGCACCAGCGCCTCGCCCATGGCACTAGCAGGCGTAATAACGCCAGCGTGTGGGGGCAACTGCTTATCTAATGCCAAACACAATCCTGCTTCGGCCAGCATCTTTGCTGTATCGCCATAGCCAGGGTCGCCGCCAACCATGCGGCAGAGCACGGTTTCACCACCGCCCTGCGCCACGATATTCATGTGAAACCAACCTCTTGAGCGCTGGCTTTCCGATGGACCTTCTCCAGGCATGCGTTGCTTCAGCATCCAGTTTCGTGTGGGCGCAAACTGGGCCAAGGCAAATACTCCCCCTACGCCTGCTGCTACACCGACTAATCCCAATGGATTTTTCATCATCATGAAATGACCATAAGAAAAACTTTGGCCATAGTCACCTCGGACTCGAGCAGAGTGACGCACCACTTCGGGGTCAATCGTGGGCATATTCATGGCCCACAAGCCAAAATGACGGTCATGATAAAAAGGTATTTTCACCGCATGAACGTGATCATGCACAGGGCTAGGACGCTTTTTTATCCAGTCACGTGCTGATGCCATGGCTTCCACGGCCGAATGCCAGGTACCACCGGACAGATGCCCGCCTGCCTGAACGCCACCTTTTACGACAATGGCGGCAGACTGGAATGGTAGATCACCAATACGCTTTTTCAGTTCATTCAGTGCAAATAGCACGGCGATATCGGGAGGAATGCTTTCAAAGCCACAGCTATTAACGATACGTGCGCCGGTCTTTTTGGCGAGCCCGTCATAACGCTCACGCATGGCATGTACAAACTGTGGCTCGCCGGTGAGATCAACGTAATGTGTTCCCTCTTCGGCACAGGCACGCAAGAGAGGCTCACCATACCGACCGTACGGGCCAACTGTGGTGATAACCGTCTTCGCCGAAGATGCCAGTGTGCGAATGGCATTGCTGTCATTAATATCCGCAACCAGTAATTCTGGCGAAGTGCCCGCACATGTGAGGCGCGCTTGTACTTCTTGCAGTTTATTAAGGCTTCGCCCGGCGAGCGCCCAAGTAAACGACTCTTCAGCAGAGACGCGGGCCAAATATTCTGCCACCAGTCCGCCAGTAAATCCTGTGGCACCGAACAGTACCAAATCAAAGCGACGACTGCTGGTCATAGCATTACTTCCTTTTCATTAAAAATAAGTTCTTTGCCGATTCGCGGGGTTAACGGAGTGCGGCAAGGCACGAATGTATCACGAAGCCGGCGTTACTTTTTGACGGCCCCTCACGATGAAGCTTATGGCGGCGTGGACCCAGCCTTTCTCATCGCGCAACTCTAGGCGATGCGTGCCAGGCACTGGAGACCAGTCGTGATTGCCTACTGGCCCCAATCGCATGCCATCCAGCCACCAGGACAACCCTTCGGTACCTGACTCTGCTCTAAAGCGGACTTTTTGTTGCGACCAGGGAATATCAGGATCAACGGCGATAATGGTTTCATTCACTGGATAAATAATCCGCGTGACCGCTTGCGGCATGTACTCAACTAAATCCATTTCTGTGCCGCGCAAAAACCATTCATCACGAGCCGGCTCACGCATACCTCGAAAACGGACTTTCTGCCTGACCAGACTCAGTGGCGCTACTGGGGCACTTCCATCCGGGCGCACCACTCCACTTTCCAGGAACTGCATCACGCCTGCCCATATTGGCGCCGCACCACTAATGCCAGACACATCCTGCATAGGGCTGCCGTCCAGATTACCCACCCAGACCCCCACGGTATAGCGAGTGGAAAACCCTATGGACCAGTTGTCACGCATGTCTTTACTGGTGCCCGTTTTTACGGCAGACCAGAATGGCGTTGCCAGTGCGCTTTCCAGCCCAAAGGTTACCGCACGCGCACTACGATCACTCAGGATATCCGCGGTGATAAAAGCAGCATCGGAGTCCATAATACGAACCGATTCAGCAATCGTTCCTGGCACAAACGATGGTGCGTTGCGACTACCGCCTCTTGCCAATGTACGATACGCATTGGCAAGCGCCCACAAAGAGACATCAGCGCCGCCCAATGCGAGAGAATGCCCATAAAAGTCGGGTGTTTGCGGCAGATCAAAGCCCAATGCGCGCAGCCGTGTCCATGCATTCTCGACGCCAACCAAATGAAGTACACGCACCGCGGGCACATTAAGTGAACTGGCTAATGCGACACGGGCAGTGACCGGGCCTTTAAAATCTTTATCGTAGTTTTGCGGCACATAAAGGCCGCCGGGAGTGGGGAAAGTGACCGGCGTATCCTCAAGAATTGATGCAGCAGTCAAATATTTCTGCTCAAACGCCATTTCGTACAGAANNGCATTTGCATGCTGGTCTTTCAGCTCCAGCAACTGGTTGCGCAATAACTCCTCGGTTTTACTCTGCAGCGTAAGCGACAAGGTGGACACTACATTTTTTGCTGGCGCTTTCAGCAGTGTGCCCGCAACAGTATCGAGTGCCGGATGTTCCGGATACGGAGACAATCGCCGCCCCAGCGTTGTCATGGCCA
>DDBN01000146.1:5230-39791 GCA_002333145.1 Moraxellaceae bacterium UBA2031 | reverse complement strand
AAGGGCTGGCGATCGGTATTGCCATCTGCTTGTGCGATGCCGGAAATGCTCGCGGCTGTAATTGCCGTGGCGAGTAGACAAGGGCGATTGAGTAATGGGAAGTGCGGTTTCATCAGTATCTCCATTCCGATATATACAAGTTGCTATAACGATTATCAAAAAAAAGCCAATCTTTAGCTTGTGCCGCCCTGCACAAAACTGCCGTCCTTCATGTGAAGCAAATGGTCCCCAAAGGCGGTGGCATCCTCGGGGTCATGGGTAATAAGGAGCATGGGAATATTCAGGCGATGCTGTAACTCATTCAGCTCCAGACGTAACTCCTGCCGTAATGCGGGGTCTAGGGCAGCAAATGGCTCGTCCAGTAGCAAAGCGCGAGGTTTGGTCACCAGCGCCCTGGCCAGAGCGACACGCTGACGCTGGCCTCCTGATAGCGCTTCTGGGAGTTCGTCGGCCAAGCCTTGCAAGTGCAGTGCCCCCAGCCAGTAATCAACGGTGTCATGCTGGATGGCATGACGAGGATTAAGCAATCCCTGGACAATGCCAAAGCCAATGTTTTGCCGAACAGTCAGATGCGGGAACAGCGCGTAATCCTGAAAAACGTACGCAATATTTCGCTGCTGAGCAGAAAGATGAATACGCTGCGTACTGTCGTAGAAAGTTTGTCCGTTTACGCGAATATGGCCTTTATCGGGCCGCATGATGCCGGCAATCATTTTTAGCGTGAGGCTTTTACCCGCGCCAGAGGGGCCCAGAATAACCAAGCGTTGGTGATCTGATTGAATGCACACATTTAAAGAGAAAGTGCGCTTTCCTGAACTCAGCTGCTTTTGGATGTCGATATCAAACAGCATGACTCAATCCTGCATCCTGTGATTGATTCGACCCGGCGCTAAGCGTCCAGCAGCTAACAACAGTGTGATACAGACGACAGAAGTAATAATAACCAGCAGGTTGGCAACATCATCTTGCCCTGCTTGTACGGCCTCGTAGATAGCAATGGAGAGCGTTTGAGTTTTGCCGGGAATACTGCCAGCGACCATCAAGGTGGCACCAAATTCACCCAGTGCGCGGGCAAAGGCCAGCAGGAGTCCGGCGAGAATGCCTCGCCAGGCAAGCGGTAACGTGATGCGAAAAAAGATACCCCACTCAGAGATACCCAGCACACGCCCAGCTTGTTCTAACTGGCTATCAACCGCCTCGAAAGCAGCACGGGCCGGTTTGAATACCAAAGGGAAAGAAACAATTACGGCAGCAATCACGGCACCTTGCCAGGTAAAAATCAGGTTGATGCCAAAGTGCTCATAGAGCCATGCGCCAAGCCATCCTTTACGACCCACCAGCACCAATAAGTAGTAGCCGAGCACAGTGGGCGGCATAACCATGGGTAGCGTCAGCAGGGAGTCCAGCAACTCACGGCCGTAAAAGCGAAAGCGTGCAAGTAAAAATCCAGTGGCAATGCCCAGTACTAGATTAATGGCTGTCGCCCAGCCAGCAACCTTGAGTGAAAGTGACAGGGCAATCCACGCGGAATCCATTATCAACGTTTCCTTGATTACGGCTTTAGGAAGCCGAATCGGGCAAGAATAGTTTGCCCTTCTGGTGAGAGTACATACTGCACAAAGGCGCGTGCTTCGTCAGGATTGGTCGAACTACGAGTCAGGGCAATGGGGTAGAGAATGGTGGTATTCAGCGGAACGGTGAAAGCGATCCTGATTTTATCTGCCGCAATGCCAGCATCTGTCGCATAGACAAAGCCGGCATCGACCTCTCCACGCGTCACATAATCCAAAGACTGACGAACATTTTGGGTATTAATGGTTTTCTCGCGCAAGGCATTTTGTAGCCCTGCTTTTTTCAGTGCCAGCATGGTGTACCGGCCTACAGGAACACTCGCCGGATTGCCGATCGCGATACGTTGGACGCTGGTTTTTTTCAAATCAGTTAACGCTTTAAGGGGCAACGTGCTGTCGGCTGGGACGACGACGACCAATGCGTTGCTAGCAAAATTGTGGCGCTCCGTCGCGGCCACTAGCCCCTGCTGCTGGGCTTTATCCATGGTTTCTTGATCCGCGGAGGCAAAGACATCCACGGGTGCGCCCTTGGCTATTTGCTGAAGCAGCGCGCCGGACCCGCCAAAGTTGAGCAGCACCTTACGATCCACATGCTGGGCCTCGTAACGCTGTGCCACTTCCCGAAAGGCGTTGGTCAGGCTGGCCGCGGCAGACACAGTGATTTCCCCCGCATAGCCAGCGCTGGCAAAGAACGCCAGAGGAAGAACAAAAAATAGCCGTTTGCGTGAACGAGCAAGCATGGGGAATAACCAATATTCGTTATATTCAGGCATATATTACGGTGATGAGGCAGGAGGGGCAATTGATGTCCGTCAACTATCCCTGATGCAAGGCAAGAAAAAGCCCGCACAAGGCGGGCTTTCTCCGAGAACTAGCCGAGTCAGCCGGCGAGCTTCTTTTTCAGAATCTCGTTAACTTGGCCTGGGTTGGCTTTACCTTTAGAGCGTTTCATTACTTCGCCAACAAAGAATCCAAACAGCTTGTCTTTGCCGCTACGGTAGGCCGCCACATTATCCGGGTTGGCAGTGATGACTTCATCGATCAAGGCTTCGATAGCGCCGGAATCTGACTCCTGCTTTAGGCCTTTCTTCTCGATGATTTCATCGGCACTGGCACCTTCGCCGTCCATTAGCGCCTGAAATACCTGCTTGGCAATTTTGCCAGAGATGGTGTTGTCGGCGATGCGGGCAATGAGACCGCCCAGTTGGACTGGCGTAATTGGAGACTCAGTGATGTCTTTCTCGGTACGATTCAGTGCACCCAGTACATCACCCATGATCCAGTTCGAGGCTTGCTTAGCCGCGCCGTTGGCGGCTGTCACGGTGGCTTCAAAAAACTCTGCCAGATCGCGACTGGCTACCAGCACACCAGCATCATATTCAGGCAAGTTGTACTGACTGATAAAACGCTCACGACGAGCAGTGGGCAGTTCCGGCAAGCTGGCACGAATCTCTTCGATTAATGTTTCATCCAGCACCACCGGCAGCAAATCCGGATCGGGGAAATAACGATAGTCATTTGCCTCTTCCTTGCTGCGCATGGCGCGGGTGAGATTGGTATTTGAATCATAGAGCACAGTTGACTGCTCGATCTTGCGGCCAGACTCAATTTCGTCAATCTGCCACTCGATCTCGCTATTGATTGCTTTCTCAATAAACTTGAATGAGTTGACGTTTTTGATCTCGCGACGTGTTCCTAATTTTTCTGTGCCTTTTTTGCGAATAGACACATTGCAATCGCACCGCATCGAGCCTTCGGCCATGTTGCCATCCGAAATATCAAGATAGCGGATCAACGCATGAATGGCCTTGGCATAGGCCACGGCTTCTTTGGCGGAACGTATGTCCGGCTCCGAGACAATTTCAAGTAGTGGTGTGCCAGCGCGATTAAGATCGATGCCCGTCATGCCATGGAAGTCTTCATGCAGTGACTTGCCGGCGTCTTCTTCCAAATGCGCACGTGTAATATTGATGCGTTTAACTTGGCCATCATCTAGCGTGATATCGATATGGCCCTTGCCGACAATGGGCAGGTCCATTTGCGAAATCTGGTATCCCTTAGGCAGATCGGGATAGAAATAGTTTTTGCGCGCAAACACACTCGTGCGGGCAAGCTCAGCATTAATGCCAAGGCCGAACTTGATGGCATTGCGTACGGCGCCCTTATTAAGCACGGGCAGTACGCCGGGCATGCCAAGATCGATCAGACTGGCTTGCGTGTTGGGCTCGGCACCAAACGTAGTGCTAGAGCCAGAAAATATTTTTGACTTGGTATTGAGCTGGACGTGAACTTCCAGACCGATGACAACTTCCCAGGACATTTCCGTCATCCTCACTCAAATGCCGCCGGCATACGGCGATGCCAGTCGGTAACCTGTTGATAACGATGTGCCACATTGAGTAGCTTCGCTTCGCTCCAGTAATTGCCCACCAGTTGCAAGCCAACAGGCAGATTTTTTTCAAAACCGGCCGGCAGGCTCATGCCGGGTAGTCCGGCAAGATTGGTGGCAATTGTGTAGATATCGGAGAGATACATCGCGATTGGGTTTGACTGTTTTTCGCCTAAACCAAATGCCACAGTGGGTGATGTTGGGCCGGCAATCACATCGCACTGCTCAAAGGCGCGTGCAAAATCATTTTTGATCAGGCGTCGTACTTTTTGTGCTTGCACGTAATAGGCATCGTAATAGCCGGCAGAGAGCGCGTAAGTGCCCACCATGATGCGACGTTTTACTTCTGCGCCAAAACCTTCTGCGCGTGAGCGCTTGTAAAGGTCAGTCAGGTCCGCTGGATTTTCGCAGCGATGACCAAAACGCACACCATCAAACCGCGATAGATTCGAGGAACATTCGGCAGGTGCAATAACATAATAAGCCGGTACAGCGAGATCAGACGTTGGTAAATCGATTTCGACCACGGTGGCACCGAGTTTTTCCAGCTCAGCAATGGCCTGCTGAATAACAGCAGCGACACCTGCGTCCAGTCCTTCACCGAAATACTGCTTTGGCAGGCCAATACGCAGGCCGGCAATGGAGTCATTTAAGTTGGCCGTGTAATCCGGCACCGGAAAATCGATACAGGTGGAGTCGCGTGGATCGTGCCCGGCCATAACATTCATTAGCAGTGCGGCATCTTCAGCGGTCTGCGTCATGGGGCCAGCCTGATCAAGGCTGGAGGCAAAGGCGATCATGCCCCACCGTGAGACACGGCCATAAGTAGGCTTAAGGCCCGTTAAATTGCACAGTGCAGCAGGCTGACGGATGGAGCCGCCGGTATCGGTGCCGGTGGCGGCGGGGGCCAGTCGAGCGGCAACTGCTGCAGCAGAGCCACCGGAGGAGCCGCCCGGTACCTTGGTGATATCCCAAGGGTTCTTTACGGGGCCGTAGAAGCTGGTTTCGTTGGAAGAGCCCATGGCGAACTCATCCATATTGGTCTTGCCCAGCATGACCAGTCCGGCGCCAAGGCTGCGTTCAATCACATTGGCGTTGTAGGGCGAAATGAACGTATCCAGCATTTTTGAGGCGCAAGTCGTTTTCACGCCTTCGGTACAGAAGATGTCTTTCTGCGCCATAGGTATGCCAGTGAGCGGGCCGGCCGTTCCGGCGGCACGGGCTGCATCAGCAGCGGCAGCCTGAGCCAATGCCTGCGTTTCGCATACGGTGATGAAGCTGTTCAGCGTGCTGTCATGTCGACGAATACGGTCGAGAAAATGCTGTGTCAGCTCAACGCTGGAAAAGTCCTTGGCAGCGAGCCCGGTGGCCAGTTCGGCCAGAGTCTTGTGGTGCATGTCAGTTACTCGATGACGTTCTGGTTCAATGAATGCTTTGCAGTGAGCGTTATTCAATAACCTTGGGGACAAGGTAGCAGCCCGCATCCGTGGCCGGCGCAATAGCCTGGTACTGCTCGCGATGACTGGTTTCAGTGACCTTGTCTTCACGCAAAGGTTGGATGGCATCCAGCGGGTGAGCCATCGGTTCAACGCCAGTGGTGCTGGCTGCCTGAAGGTGGTCAACCAGGCTCAGGATGTCGTTCAGGCGGGCAGTGACCTGGCCTTCTTCTTCGTGGGTCAATGCTAAGCGGGCGAGGTGGGCGATCTTCGCGACCTCGGTGGCGGTCAGGGCCATGGCAGGAAAACTCGTGAAAATTTGTTGAAAACGCGTAAGAGCGCGCAACTTAGCACAGTTCGCTGCTTGTCCAAAGAGCCTCCTTTGTTTAGAGTTAGCGCCATTTTCCGGTGTTTGTATCTGTTTCCTCCCGGCCAGTTGTTTGGGGCAGGGTGTGATGCAAGCTCCCCAAGGACATCCGGTCCGCCCTGATGGTGGTTCGGCCTCGCACGCAAGCGACTCTCAGATATCAGGTTCCCTGCTCCATGCTGCCCATTCTTAAAAGCTTTCTCGGTCTCTTCTCCTCGGATCTTTCCATTGATCTGGGTACTGCCAATACGCTGATTTACGCCCCTGAGCGCGGTATCGTTCTGAACGAGCCGTCCGTGGTGGCCATTCGCCAGAGCGGGGCCACGAAAACGGTGGCTGCCGTGGGGGTGGACGCGAAACGTATGCTGGGCCGTACCCCAGGCAATATCTCCGCTATTCGTCCTCTTAAGGACGGCGTAATTGCCGACTTTGAAGTGACTGAGAAGATGTTGCAGTACTTCATCAAAAAGGTGCATGAGAAGGGCTCTGGCAGTTTGTTTCCGCCGCGTCCGCGTGTGCTCGTCTGTGTGCCCTGCAAGTCCACGCTGGTCGAGCGCCGCGCCATCAAGGAATCCGTGCTTGGTGCAGGGGCTCGTGAAGTGCGCCTGATCGAAGAGCCCATGGCCGCCGCTATNNATTGTCTCCTATGTGCGCCGCCAGCATGGCTGTCTGATTGGTGAGGCGACAGCTGAGCGTATTAAGCAGGAAATCGGTACGGCTTTCGCGGGCGGTGAATTGCGCGAGATTGAAGTGCGTGGCCGCAACCTTGCTGAAGGGGTGCCGCGTGCCTTTACGCTGAACTCTGACGAAATTTTGGGTGCGCTTGAAGATCCGCTGGCGGGTATTGTGACGGCGGTGAAGAGCGCACTGGAACAGACTCCTGCTGAGCTTTCTGCCGATATCGCGGAACGTGGAATGGTTCTCACCGGCGGTGGTGCACTGCTACGCGATCTCGACAAGCTGCTGTCCAAAGAGACGGGCTTGCCTGTCATCGTTGCCGAAGACCCACTGACCTGTGTGGCTCGTGGTGGCGGCCGTGCGTTGGAGTTTATGGATAATCCTGCCTACGACATGCTGTTTGTTGACTAATACAGACGGCGCCGGGTTGTAGCCAGAAAGCCGGCCATTGCCGGCTTTTCTCTCTGTTGAGTGCTCAGAACGGATTTCAGGAGAGCCATCATCGAAACCTCGCTTTTTAGCAAAACCTCCAGCGGCAGCTACAAGCTGCTGTTTGCGGCTTTGCTGGCGGTGGGGCTGATGTTTGTGGATGTCCGTTTCCCGAGCTATACCGATCCAGTCCGCTTTCAGTTGAATGGTGTGCTCACGCCGCTGTACAACATGATGAGTTGGCCAGGGCGTTTGTCGGATGCTACGACAGAGCTGGCACTTGATGAGTCTCAGCTGCGTGCCGAAAATACATACCTCAAAAGTCAGTTGTTAGTGCTTTCTGGACGCTTGCAGAAATTCTCTGAGCTGGCCGCCGAAAACTCCCGCCTGCGTGGACTGATTGACTCTACTCAAGTAGTGGATGGTCGCGTATTGATTGCTGAAATCATTGGTGTGGATGCGGACCCGTTCCGACACATTATTCTTCTAAATAAAGGGCAGGATGTAGGCGCCTATATTGGGCAGCCTATTCTCGATTCCCGTGGCCTTATGGGGCAGCTGATCGAGGTCGGACCCACAGTGTCACGCGCCATGCTGATTGTAGACCGCGAGCATGCCGTCCCCGTGCGTATTGCCCGTAATGGTGTGCGTGCCGTCGTGGTTGGCTCTGGCGAAATTGATCGCCTGCGCTTGCAGTATGTGCCTGAGTCTGCCGATGTAAAGGTGGGCGACTTGCTATTGAGTTCAGGCTTGGGCTTACGTTATCCCTCCGGCTATCCGGTAGGGGTTGTGACCCGAGTCGGCAAGAGTGGTACCAGCGAGTTTGCCGAGATTGATGCCAAGCCGGCGGCAGAGCTGGATCGCAGTCGTCATGTTTTGCTGCTTTTTAATCAGCCTCGGCGCGCCGAGAAAGCACCCACTGTCATGGGAGCACAGTGATGGCTCGTCGCCCCAGTCTCTGGTTAATGCTTCCCTTAAGTTTTTGTGCCGCCTTTCTGCTGGTGGCGCTGCCATTGCCGCAGATGATGAGCTACTGGCGCCCCGAGCTTGTGACCATGGTGCTGGTTTTCTGGGTGCTTAACGCATCAGACAAGGTGGGTATCTGGACGGCATTTGTACTGGGTCTGCTGCTGGATGTACTCATGGGCACTACCTTTGGGGTTTACCCTCTGATGTTGGCTGTGGTTGCTTATCTCGCCCGTTTTTCATATCGCCGCGTTAAAGTATTTTCGCTTTTACAGACTGGCGGCCTTGTGTTTGCGCTGGTGCTTATCAGCCTCATGATTAAGCGTATTTTGTTGGGAGTGCTAGGAACAGGGCCGGATTCACTTTTGTTTTGGGCGCCGGCGCTAACAAGTGCGCTTTTGTGGCCCACGGTCATGGTTTCTCTCCGTCGTTTTACCCGCTAGATAATCTCTCAGACTGGATGATAACCCTGCGTAATGAACGTAGAGGGCTCGTCATGCGCGCGTTTTTTTTGGTAGCCGGTTATATTGGGGGCTGATTTGGCTCAGTGAACCACCCCTATGCATCCTCCAGCACTTTTCCTTGCATCTACCTCTCCTCGGCGACGTGAGCTTTTGCAGCAACTTGGGCTCACGTTTTCGGTGCTGAGAGTAGATGTAGATGAATCTGCCAAGGTAGGAGAGCGGCCGACAGAGTATGTGCTACGGCTGGCGCGTGAAAAGGCACTGGCGGGTTTGGCACAAATTACCGCTGGCGTGATTGTTGCGGCAGANNTTGTCGGGGCGCACACATCAGGTGCTGACGGGAGTGGCAGTGGGCGATGCCAGTCATATCGAGTCCATCGTGGTGAGCACTCGCGTACATTTTCGTGCTATTACACCTAGCGAAATGCATGCTTACTGGCAAAGTGGAGAGCCGAGCGACAAGGCAGGTGGTTATGCCATCCAAGGTCGAGGAGCGGTATTCGTCGATGCCATCGAAGGCAGTTACAGCAATGTGGTTGGTTTGCCACTGACCGAAACGGCAGTGTTGCTGGCGCATTTTGGTATACGGATTTTGGGGTAAAGAATGTCGGAAGAAATACTCATCAATGTCACGCCGATGGAGTGCCGTGTCGCACGGGTCGAGAATGGCGTAGTTCAAGAATTGTACGTTGAGCGTACAGCGCGGCGTGGGCTGGTTGGCAGCATCTACAAGGGACGTGTGGTTCGTGTCTTGCCCGGCATGCAAGCAGCCTTTGTTGAAATAGGTTTATCGCGAACCGCCTTTATTCATGCCAATGATATCGTATGGCCAAAAGTTGAAGGTGAGCGAGAGCGTACGCCGGTAATTTCCGAGCTTTTGCATGAAGGCCAAAGCGTCATTGTGCAAGCGATGAAAGATATGATGGGTTCGAAGGGAGCCCGTCTGACAACCGATCTTTCTATTCCGTCGCGTTATCTGGTTTACATGCCGAAGGGTGAGCATATCGGTGTATCACAGCGCATTGAGGATGAGGCAGAGCGGGAACGACTAAAAAGCTTGATTCGTCAACTCAAAGCAGAAAGTCCTGATACCGAGGCGGGTGGCTTTATTGTTCGCACGGTGGCCGAAGGTGTTAGTGAACATGAGCTGCGCAGAGATATGCAGTTTTTGGTCAAGCTCTGGCGCTGGGTACAAGAGCGCTGTGTGACTGCAGCGACGCCGTCACTTATCTATGAAGAACTGCCTCTTTTTATGCGCACCTTGCGTGATTTGGTTGATGCAGATGTCGAAAAAATTCTGATTGATTCGCGAGAAACTTTTGTCAAGATGCAGGAGTTTGTTCACGACTTTATGCCGCAGATGCAAGATCGTCTGGAACACTATCCGGGCGAGAGGCCGTTATTTGACTTGTGCAATGTTGAAGATGATCTGCAAAAGGCACTGCAACGCAAGGTCATGCTTAAGTCTGGTGGTTATCTGATTATTGATCAGACCGAAGCGATGACGACCGTAGATGTAAATACCGGATCATTTGTTGGTTCGCGCAATCTTGAGGACACGGTATTCAAAACCAATCTTGAAGCCACCCATGTAATTGCCCGGCAGCTGCGGCTGCGTAATCTGGGTGGCATCATCATTATTGATTTTATCGACATGCAAGAAGTCGAGCATCGGCAGCAGGTGTTGCGTAGCCTGGAAAAAATGCTGGTACGGGATCATGCAAAGAACAAGATCACTCAGGTCTCCGAGTTGGGACTGGTTGAAATGACGCGAAAGCGGACGCGTGAATCGCTGGAGCACTTGTTGTGTGAGGCCTGTCCTGCCTGTCAGGGGCGCGGAGCGGTAAAAACAGCCGAGACAGTCTGTTATGAGGTCTTCCGTGAGATTCTCCGTGAGGCGCGTGCTTACGATGCGGCACACGGCTATCAGGTGGTGGCTAATCAGAAGGTGATTGATCGTTTGCTGGGTGAGGATTCGGCGGCGGTGGCTGATCTGGAGTTATTCATCGGTAAACCTATCCGCTTCTCGGTGGAGGCACTCTATACCCAGGAGCAGTTTGATATCGTGCTGCTCTGATGTGGGCAATACGGGCAACAATCACGCCACAGGCTTTTATACCTGCCAAGTTATCATTGGCGCATTATTCTGCTGACGGGTTTTTTCGGTGCCACTAAACCTTCACTCCTTTCGACATGCCGCCCTGTGGGGCTGGCACCAGTTGCTTACGCTGGCGCTGGCGCTGCTCGTGGTGGTGGCGGTAGTCGTGAGCCTAGGAAGGCAGTTCACCCCTGCGATCAGCGACTATCGCGCTGCAATTGAGTCCCGCCTATCAAGTGCGATCGGTGTGCCCGTCCATATTGAGCGGTTGACAGGTAGCTGGGCGGGAATGACGCCCTTTTTCTTGATTGAATCGTTTCAGCTCCGTGACCCTGCTCACCCTGACGTGACCCTTCTGCAGATTCCCCGAATGGAGCTCAGGCCCTCTCTGTGGCGGAGCCTGCTGGCACTGGAGCCGCGCGTGGACTTGCGCATCCGTGGGCTGGATATTCATCTTGAGCAGCTACCGGACGGTCGTGTGCGCATGCGTGAGCTGGCATCACTGGCGCAATCTGATCCAGCGGCAGCACGGCGCGCAATTGAGCTGGCCCTGCGTCAGCCATTGCTGGCGATAGAGGATGGTCGTCTTGAGCTCGCCTTGCAGGGTTTTCCGGTGTTGCAGCTTCACCATCTCAGTTTGGCGAGCCGTAACAATGGGTCGCAGCATCGGTTGGCGGGTGAAGTACATCTTGATTCAGTACCGCAGCCTGTTGCGGTCAACATGACGCTGGAGGGAGATCCCGTTGACTGGCGCAAGGGACGGCTTTCCATCTGGATGGGACTGCCATCATTAAAGCTGGATGCTTGGTTGCCCAAGGCAAATGTTGCAGGTATCGGGTTGCAGGAAGTGCAAGGTGGCGGCGAATTTTGGCTGCATTTTGTGCAGGGCCAATTGATGGCCGTGCAGTCCCGCCCATCTCTTCAGCGGGCAGTGTTCAGCAGCTCTCTTGGTGCGCATGTTCTGCAGAACGTACACGGAGAGATGGGTTGGACGCGTGCTGCTGGCGAGTGGCATCTATCGGCCCAGCACCTGACCGCGCGTCTCGATAATGTGGCCTGGCCAGTGCCGACGCTGGCGCTACACGGCAAAGAGAGGCATTTGTCCGTAGCCGCGTCAGGTATCGATATGGGAGCGGCTGCTCTGCTGGCGAATCGGTTGCCTCTTCCTGATGCTTTGGCAGAGTGGTTGCGTGAGGCGACGCCAGCGGGCCAGACCTCAGTGGGCGTCGAACTGGAGCAGGGTGAGCAGGATCAGTGGCAGACACAGCAGGTCACGGCCCGTTTCAGTCAGCTGGGTGTTCACGCGACTACGCGCTTTCCAGGGGGCAGTAACCTAGCAGGCTGGGCGTATTGGACGCCAAGCATGTCGTTGCTCGGTCTTGATGTGAAGAATGGCCAGTTGGACTTGCGCCAGGTATTCCGTGAGCCAGTGGCGGTTGATCAATTACAGGGCATTGTTCGTCTACGTGCAGAGACAGACGGCTGGCAAATTGAAAGCGATAGCTTGAAGGTAAAAAACCCGGATGCTCGAGGCCATGCACTGCTGCGTCTGGATATTCCACGCGATACCCGCATCAGCCCACATCTATCCTTGCTGGCGCGATTAACAGACGCCAAAGTGGCCAGTGTATGGCGTTATGTCCCGTGGCAGCCCGCCGGTGACGGCGCACTGGCGTGGCTGCGGCATGCATTGGTGGCTGGCACGGTAACTCAGGGTGACTTCTTGGTTGAAGGCTTGATCCATCACGAAAAAGAGGATGAGCACTCGCTGCGCCAGCTTATGCGCTTCGAATTGAAAGAGGCGGGTCTGGATTATAGTCTTGGCTGGCCAGCACTCAGTGCACTTGATGGTGTTGTCACGATTGATGGTCGACATCTGCGCGTTGAGGCCAGTCGTGCACGATTGCTCGACGGTACCGTGGCGCACGATGTGCGGGCCGATATTCCAGATTTGCGCCAAGCACGTCTTGCCGTGAGTGGCGAGGTGCAATCCACTGGTCCCGATCTCATGCGGCTGTTTCGCGAAAGCCCTCTGCGCACTCATACCGCATCTGTGGCTGAGGCCATACAACTAGAGGGAGGGCTGAGCGGTCATTTGGTACTCGATATTCCCGTTTCACATCACTTGCCACCAGCAACACACGTTGAGGTGACGACACAGCTGACAGGTAATCGTCTTGTCTTGCCCAAGCAAGGCCTGGTAGCTGATGGACTGCAGGGGCAGGTACGCTTCTCCACGCGTGAAGGGTTAATAGCAGAGTCTCTGCAAGGGCGGTTGTTGGGGGCGCCGGTGCAGGCACGTATCAGTAGCACTGTCCGTGGCGACACCCTACAGCTCGTGCAGGTAGATCTGGATGGCTTGGTGACTGCGACGTCTTTGCGCAATTGGCTCGGCGGTCCACTCTGGGATGCATTCAAAGGCGAAAGCCGTTACCAGGCGCGTATTCGTATTCCCTCTGGCCCGCAGCCAGGGCAGTTGCTGGTGACTTCCGGACTGGCAGGAATGAGTATCTTGTTGCCCACGCCTCTGGCCAAAGGGGTCGAGCCGTTGGCGCTGCGATATCAGTCATCATTAGGAGGGACTCAGCAACTGGCGCGCCTACAGTTGGGTAAGCAGCTTAATGCAGGTCTGGTGTGGCGTGAGGAGGGGCTGCATGCGGCTCTCTTGCGACTGGACAGTACAGATACTGGATGGCCATCCAAGCCAGGTATAGAGATTGAAGGGCGCGTTCCGTTGCTTGTCTGGGCGGACTGGGAGCCTTGGGTCGATAAATTCTCTCAGGATGGCGTTGCGTCAGCCAAGCGTTCGACGATGCCCGGTCTGACAAGGCTGGATGTGTCAGCACGTGAACTGGACGCTAAGGGGTGGCGCATCCGTGATGTCAAAATTCAGGTGGCACGCGAGGCCGCAGGCTGGCGCATGGGGCTGGAAAATAATGAGATTGCGGGTTCGTTGTTGTGGCCGGATGCAGATGCACAGGAATTAGCGATAGAGGTAGATCGTCTAACTTGGCCATTAATGGCTATGCCAGAGGCCAATGTGGCGGATGGTGTTGTGTCGGGCCAATCCATTCGCCGCCCTGTGCGTATTGGGGTGGAGCGATTACAGCTTAGGAATTATCCTGAATTTGGTAGTATTTCCGGGCAAGCCCGACTTTTGCCTAGCCCCTACGGGGTGCGTGTGGATGGCCTTAAGTTAGTGACGCCGATCGCCAGCTTCGATGGCCGTCTGGACTGGCAGTGGCGTGGAGGCGACAGTACTCGCCTGCGCGGTGTGGCACGCTGTGACGATGCGGCGGATCTGCTCAAAGCACTGCGCTTTGCGCCTACCCTGCAAAGTGGGCAGGCGCGAGCTGAGGTTGACCTTTCTTGGCCTTCAACACCTCAAGCACTGACGCTTAGTAAGCTGGATGGATCGCTATCGCTTGCGATTGACAAAGGGCGTCTTCTTAACGTGAATACGGGAACCAGTGCCAGCCGTGTTTTTGGATTAGTGGATCTGGATAACCTCCGTCGCCGCTTCAAGGGAGACTTTTCGGATGTCCTGAAGCGAGGGTTGTCCTTTGACTCCGTCACGTTATCCGGGGATGTTCAGTCAGGGGTGATGCCAAAAGCAGTATTCGAGTTGGAGGGCCCCTCACTGTCGGCGCATGGCGAGGGGCGTCTGGATCTGGCGGGCCAGCAGATCGACCAGATATTTACCGTAAATGTGCCTGTTTCCAGCGCCGTCCCTCTGGCGGCTGCCGTTATGGCGGGGCCATTGGTTGGGGGTGCCGTCGCCGCGGCCGAGATGATTCTCAAGAAGCAGATTCAACGAGCGACAGTGCTGCATTATCACATTTCAGGTGACTGGGATGATCCCGAAGTAGACCGCGTAAGCCCACCGCCACGTGCTGGAAATGCGATGCCTAGACCGCAAGGAGGCCGACCATGAATGCTCCCCTTGGCACCCCTATTGTTGCGGCCATTCAGCTTTGCTCAGGCCCAGATCTGTCCCGGAATCTGGACGAAGCGGAAGAGCAGTTGCGTCAGGTAGCGGCTGCCGGTGCAGTATTGGCGGTGCTGCCGGAGAACTTTGCCGTGTTCGATGCCACTCAATACCGGGCGGTAGCAGGGCAGCTGCACGGCATTCTGGAGCGTTTAGGGCGGCTAGCACGTGAGCTGCAGCTTTGGATCGTGGCAGGAACACTTCCGGCGGCCACGCGGCCCGACGGCAGCCAGATACGGGATGGCCGTGTCCGTACCGCTTGTCATGTCATCAGTGCCAGTGGGGAGTGTGTGGCACGTTATGACAAGATCCATTTATTTGATGTTGATGTGGATGATGCTCAGGGAGTCTACCGTGAATCGGCAACCTTTGAGTCCGGCGATAAGGTAGTGTGTGCCGATACGCCATTTGGTCGTATCGGCTTGACCATCTGCTATGACCTGCGGTTTCCTGAGTTGTTTCGGGCTCTGCTCGATCAAGGGGCTGATATAATCACTGTCCCTGCCGCCTTTACTGCGGTGACGGGTGAGGCACATTGGCAGGTCTTGCTCCAAGCACGCGCCATTGAGAACCAGATTATGGTCATCGGGGCGGGGCAGGGAGGCTGGCATAGCCCGTCACGTCAGACATGGGGGCACACCCAAATTGTGGATGCTTGGGGGCGCGTTCTTGCCGAGCGTCAGCCTGCAGGAGCGGGTTTTGTGGTGGCACCCTGGGATCGCGATGAGCAGATTAGCCTGCATAAACGTATGCCGGCACAAAAGCATCGACGAATTCGCTGACAACGGTCAGCGTTTCAGCTAAATAGTAGGAGAGGCAGAAGCGAAGGTCGAGTCAGGCCTGTTGCATTGCCTCTTGAGGAAGTCCCATGAGCGAGCGTTTGTCGGATCATCTCAGCCTGATCCCTATTTTTTCCAGCCTCAGCGCGCAGGAGCTGCAGGTTATCGAAAAATTCATGTTCTTCAATAAAGTTGAGCCTGGAGAGTATGTTTTTAAAGAAGGTGAGAAGGGTGACTATGTCTGTTTTGTGGCAGCAGGCGCGCTGGATGTTATCAAGCTCAACCAGAGTGCCCAGCCGGTAGTCATCACCACGCTTGCACGGGGAGGCTCGATTGGTGAAATGGCGCTTATCGATAAGCTCACGCGCTCTGCCAGTATTCGTGCCTGCACGCCCAGCAGTCTGATCGTACTCACCCGCAAAGGCTTCGAGATGATTCTCAAACTGCACCCTGAGATCGGCATCAAGATTCTAAAGGGGGTAGCGTCTTTGCTGTCCATCAACTTGCGTAAGACCTCTGACAAGCTCGCAGAGTTTATGCCGCCACTGGTTTAATGTTTTGCTCAGCACAGAGTAGTTGTTAAAAAAATAACAAGAACGAAAAGCGATCCCGCAGAACAAAGCGATAGCAACAACACACGAGAGCGGTGCGTTGTGGTGGCTTGGCCTCTGATGTTTGTCTTTGTGAATAACCAGCATCAGTACGGTCATGACAAGTGAGGCGTTAATCGCAAGTGAGGCGACATGACTGAAGGTAACTCCCTGCGCGCCAAGCTGGCGGACAAACTCTGGAATACCCTTTTTGGTGGAGGGGAAACAGCCATGCTGTCGCCCTGGAGTTTGCGTCAAAGTGGCAAGAGTGTGCAGCAGGTGCGAGAGCGAGAGCGCTTGGCGATTGCCGGTATGCTGGCCGAACTTGATGACCTTCATGCGGGGCGTAAACGCTTTAATAGCTTAGGAGAGATTGTCGATAAGCCTGCCGACAGTGAGTTTATTTCAACCGTGCGTTTTAACACCATTATTGAGCAGGCCCCGGAAGATCCGCTCGATATCCTGAGAGTACCCAGCACTACCAAGGCATTACGTGATGTTCGTCTGGAGGCGGATATTCAAGCCTTACGTCGAGCCCTGAACGTGCGCCGCATCGGCCTGCGCGCCGACTTGTTGGCCGAGACTATCGAGGTGCAGGCGGTTTCAGATCGTCCCCTTGATCCTGATTGGCTATTGCGCTGGCAGGAAGCAGCGGCACGCGCCGTGGCAGAGGATTTTCAGCATCTGTGGGCGCGGGTACTGGTTGATGAGGTCTGCCAGCCAGGCTCGCACAGCTTGCGAACGCTCACCGTTCTAACGTCTTTGTCGCGCAGCGATGTTGAGGCATTGATGCTGGCGGCCCGGTTAGATTTGGGAGGCTTTATCTGTCGCGATGCCCCCAGTTATTTTCATGCAGACATCCATGAGCCACTGTTTGAGCAACTGCGCGACATGGGACTGATGAGTGATGACAACAAGGGCATGATGACGTTGCGCTCAGTTTCACGGGAGCATTTCCGTGCCGTCGTGCGTTGCCAGAACAAAGCCCTTTTTATTCGCGGCGACGGCTTGCAACTGAGTCTGCCAGTTCACCCCTTCAACCGTCTTGGGCGCGAGGTGGTGAGTCTGATCTCTGCGAAGGCTGATACAGCCTATCTCTTCGCCGTGGCAAACGCCGTGAAAAAGCGAGGCTTTCAGGTCGAGATTGGCGACTGGTTTGGGCAGGACGGAGGCAGCGGTCTGTTTAGTGAGCAGATAACGGTCTGAGTATTAGCAGAGTATCAGTCTGCTAATGCCGCGATTTCACGTAGATAAGTCAGCAACTTTTTACGTGCCGGCGGGTGGTCTGGCTCGGCGTCTGTTTCTTCTACGACATCTGTTTTTTTCTGCGGTAACTCTGCGGCCTCGGACAATGCCTGCTGTTCTTTAAGTGCTGCGCGCACATGCTGGCGCAACGTGTGGCGTTCAGCGGCGGGGTAGCGGCGTACGGCATCGTTGATGGCGGGGTCGCCCTGAGTGAGTAAGCGCTCCACCAGCATTTCCATCTGTCGGTTCAGCATGGGGTTGGCCAGTGGATTCAGCACATTCAGGATGGCTTCTTCATTTTCGTGGCGCATCAGCTTTCCGATGTATTGCTTATGCCGACGCACCGCCTCATGAGCCTTCAGGTGCTTGAGCTCTTCTAGCGCCACGAACAGCGTTTCCGAGATTGGCATCTTCTTCAGGCGTACGGTGCGCAACTCAGCCAAGCGCTCGCCCAGTGCCTGCAGGCGCTCCATGGCTTTCTTTTGCTCGGTCTTGCTGAGACCAGCATCTTCAAAGTCATCAATTTCGTTGTGTACGGAGTGGCGGCGGGACATGGAGACCTCCAGAAGAAGATCGACATGATAGCAGAGGAAGGCGGCTATTCCGCCTCGTCAAAGCGATTGTTGATCAGAGTCACCACGGCCGTATGCGCCGTCGCCTCATCGCTGCCATCTACTGTCAGATGCAGCTTCGTCCCCTTACCTGCACCCAGCATAAGCAATGCCATGATGCTCTTGGCATCAATCATGCGCTCACCTCGACCTAGGCGAATGCTTGACTGGAACGGTGCCGCTGTACTCACCAACTTGGCGGCTGCACGGGCGTGTAGGCCAAGTTTGTTGATGATTTCGATATCCGTCTCAATCATTTTTCCGGGGCTCGGCTGCTATCGTTGCGGTAATAAGGGCGTTATGCATGTCGCGGTGACGCATTTGTACATGAGGGAACTCTTCACGAAAGCGGGCCGTCATACGCTCTACCATGTAGACGGAACGATGCTGACCACCAGTACAGCCGATCGCGATGGTCACATAACTACGGTCGTTTTCGCGGAGCTCTGGTAACCACTTTAGCAGGAAGCCTGAAATGTCCATATAGAGGCTTTCTACCATGGCATCTCCATCCAGAAAGTGGCGTACTTCGGTATCTCTACCGGTCTTTTCCCGCAGACCAGTTTGCCAATGCGGGTTGGGCAGGCAGCGCACATCAAAGACCATGTCGGCATTCAGGGGCACCCCTTGCTTGAAGGCAAACGACTCAAACAAGACGGTCAGGCCAGTGCCTGTTCGGCCCTCCAGGCGTTGACGGAGTTGTTCGCGCAACTCATGCACGTTCAGCGAACTGGTGTCTATGCGAAGGGTGGCGGCGGCACTGATCGGGTCCAGCAGGGTTTTTTCCAGTTCAATAGATTCGCGCAGCGAGCGTGATTGTGAGCTCAGCGGATGGCGGCGTCGGGTGGCGCTGAAGCGTGCCAGTAATACATCGTCACGCGCATCCAGATAGATAGTGATGGCAGCGCTGGCCGCAGGATCGCTCTGCATCATCTCGTCCAGGACCCTACGGTAGGATTCCAGATCATCGGGCACATTTCGGGCATCCACACCGATGGCTAAATGAGTAACGGCTCCGCCAGAGCGATTCTTTAGTGTATTCGCTAACTCGGGCAGTAAAGTCAGGGGCAGATTGTCGACGCAGTAATAGCCCATGTCTTCCAAGACATGGAGGGCGGTCGTCTTGCCCGAGCCGGAGCGACCACTGACGATGACAAGCTGCATGATTTTTTTCCTCTTTATTTTGTTATGGTCGCTACTGTCTTGTCAGGATGCAATATCCATTCTGTCAGTTTGTGGGGAAAGCCATAAAAAAACCCGGGGGATGGCCCGGGCTTCTTAGTCTTGCGCGAGTCATACCCGATGGCTCAGTGATGACGTTTGATTTTCTCCTTGTGCTTCAGTATCTGACGGTCAAGTTTGTCAGTGAGCAGATCAATGGCCGCATACATATCCGAAGATTCCGCATTGGCGAACAGGTCAGCGCCGGGGATTTGGATAGTGGCTTCAGCTTTCTGTATCAGCTTATCAATGCTGAGGATGACCTTCATGCTGGTGATGTTGTCAAAGTGGCGCTCGACTTTTTCCAGTTTGGTCTGCACGTATTCCTTGAGGGCTTCAGTGAGTTCTACATGATGACCGCTGATTACCATTTGCATAGACCTTTCCTCTCTTGGGTAGACAGGTGACACCGTTAGGGTGCCAGAAGGGGCTTTTGCTTTAGGCGACGCTGTGGGCAGATTGTCCGGTAAAAAGAGCGTAACCGAACCTGCCCTCAATGCTGCTGCAGCAGAGTTCCCAATAAACGGACATCCGTATGGAGTCCCGAAAACAGGGGAGACTGACGTTGTGGCGTGGGCATTTGTATGACCACTGACAGACATCTGATTCCATCTCATAACTTCACCATAGCACAGCCTATGATGAAGTTCGCAAGTCGGTTGTTAACAAGTTTGTAAATATCTTATTTGGGTATAGGCGGCCAAATATTGATGAAAAAAGCATCAAAAAGCACTGCGCTGATCAGTGTTTTGTCCGGGGCGAGCGGTAAAAAGTACTGGGTGACGGCAACGGGAGGAAGGGTTAGTTCAAAAAATGCGATGTCCTGATATGGGCTGTGTTGGCTGGATATTTTTCAGCGCAGTTGCTTACGCTCGTTGGAGGGGGGAATGTTGAGGGATTCACGGTACTTAGCGATGGTGCGGCGTGCTACCTCAATGCCCTGCTGAAGCAGCAGGTCGGCAATCTTGTTATCCGAAAGCGGCTTGGCGGTATTTTCTTGGCTGACCAGCTTTTTGATCATGGCGCGTATTGCTGTGCTGGAGGCTTCGCCGCCCCCGGTAGTCCCAACGTGGCTGGAGAAAAAGAACTTCAGTTCGAATACACCGCGAGGGGTATGCATGAATTTTTGCGTGGTTACGCGTGAAATAGTGGATTCGTGCATCTCTACTTCTTCGGCAATTTCGCGCAGCACCAGTGGCTTCATGGCTTCGGGTCCGTGTTCCAGAAATCCGCGCTGGTGCTCAACAATGCAGGTGGCTACTTTTAACAGGGTTTCATTCCGGCTTTGAAGGCTCTTGATGAACCAGCGTGCTTCTTGCAGGTTGTCGCGAAGGTAGGTGTTATCAGAGCTGGAGTCTGCCCGACGAACCAGTGCCGCATAATCAGCATTCACGCGCAGCTTTGGCGCGGTTTCCGGGTTCAGCTCTACTGTCCAGCGTTGGTGCAGACGACGCACAATGATGTCCGGTATGACGTACTCAGTTTCGCTGGTATGGCTGATGCGGCCCCCGGGATTCGGGTTCAACGACTGAATCAGGCTGATGGCAGATTTGAGTCCGCTCTCAGTTAGCTTCAGCTTGCGCATCAAGGTGCCGAAGTCGCGTCCTGCCAAAAGATCAAGGAAGTCTGCTGCGATTCGGATGGCATCATTGCGGCTGTTGGTCTCGTCGGGTAGCTGCCGCAACTGAATCACGAGGCACTCACTGAGATCGCGGGCACCCACGCCGGGCGGGTCGAACTGCTGTATGCGGTGCATGACCGCCTCAACTTCATCCATCTCAACGGCATCCGGATCGCTCGGGTCGGTCACGGCGTCAAGGATGTCGTCCAGTGGGACAGTGAGGTAACCGCGCTCGTCGATGGCATCCAGAATGACATGACCGATGGCGCGATCCAGATCAGAAAAAGGCGTCAGATTGAGTTGCCAGAGCAGGTAATCAGATAGCGTCTCGGGCGCTGCATTGCGCGACTCGAAGGAGTTGTCGTCATCCTCTGAGCTTCCGGCAGGGGTGCTGCCGCCACTGCTAAAGCTGTCTTCCCAGACGGAGTCCACCGGCAGTTCATCGGGCATGGACTCATTGCTATTGATATCCAGTGCCGTTGGCTCGTCATTATTGCCAGAGGCTTCATGCGACTCACTGGCAAGCAAGGCTTCTGCAGCAGCGTAATCAATCGGCGTGGTGTCGATAGGCTCGGCGTACTCGCTCTCGTCATCGGCAGCTTCCAGCATGGGGTTGGCGTCTAGGGCTTCCTGAACTTCCTGCTGCAGCTCCAACGTCGATAGTTGCAACAAGCGGATGGCCTGTTGCAATTGAGGCGTCATGGCCAAGTGCTGGCCGATATGTAGCTGCAGCGTGGGCTTCATGGATACAACAACTCCCGTGCCAGATCAGGGAATCTGGCCGTTGAGACATTGTATCGCAGACGGAGTCCTTGCCCTAGCAAGAAACGGGCCTTAATTGGATCGACGGGGGGTTTCAGAGGCTGAACTGGTCGCCCAGGTAGACTTTGCGGACCATCTCATTGGCGAGGATTTCTGCAGAGGTACCTTCCGCGATCAGTGTGCCGGCGCTGACAATATAGGCCTTCTCGCAGATATCGAGCGTGTCACGGACATTGTGATCAGTGATCAGTACGCCGATGCCACGGTCTTTCAAGTGCGTAATGATGCTCTTGATGTCCGCCACAGAAATGGGATCAACGCCGGCAAAGGGTTCATCGAGCAGAATGAAGTGGGGTTCAGCAGCCAAGGCGCGGGCAATTTCAGCGCGCCGGCGTTCGCCACCGGACAGGCTCATGCCAGTATTCTTACGGATATGGGTGATGTGGAACTCTTCCAGCAACGACTCCAGCTTGGCTTGGCGTCCTGCCTTGTCCAAGTCTTTGCGAGTCTCCAGGATGGCCATGATGTTCTGTTCGACCGAGAGCTTGCGAAAAATAGAGGCTTCCTGCGGTAGATAGCCAATACCCTTGCGAGCACGACCATGCATAGGCAGTAGGGAGATATCTTCTTCGTCGATGCAGATACGCCCGGCATCCATGGGGACTAAGCCGACAATCATATAAAAACTGGTTGTTTTGCCGGCCCCATTAGGGCCGAGCAGGCCAACAATTTGTGCACTCTCTATGGAGAGGGAGACACTTTTAACAACCTGCCGTCCCTTATAAGCCTTGGCTAAGTCGTTTACATACAATATGGCCATCAGCGGGCATCCTTGCGTGGGGCGCGTGGCTGCGGAGGCAAAATCAATTGCACGCGACTGCTGGCATCGCCCTTAGCTTCCACCTGCTGACGGGCAATAGCGTAAACGATGGAGGCCCCCTGAAAGCTGGCGCCGTCTTGTTTCAGGCGGGCTTGGCCAGTCAATGAAATAGTTTCATTGCGAAGGTCGTAATCAATTCGGCTGGCTTCGGCGCTGACCAGTCCTTTCTTCGGGTCGACTTGCTGCTGGTAGCGTGCCGGCTTGCCGGTCGCGACAGTGGTGGACACATTACCCTCTTTGTCGACGGTGATGACGACTTCATCCGCACGTACTTCGAGCGTCCCTTGACGAATCACCACAGAGCCACGATAGGTAGCAATACCCGTTTTTTCATTGAAACTGGCACTGTCGGCGGCAACCTGCAGGGGCTGGTCGCGGTCGGTGGGCAGGGCGGATGCTAAGGTTGGGACTGCTCCCAAAGCCAGTAAGGCAATAAGACTAACGACGCGCGGGAGCATACGTACCTGTTACATTTTGTTGGATTTCAATGGTGCCGGTTTTTAGGCCGGCTGTCAGGGTTTGTCCGGAGATTTCACCTTGCGTACTGCTTAAGCGAATGCCCGTGGTGCTTTGCAGGCGTTCTTCATCAGGCCATGCGGTAAGGGAGGGGGAAACAAACCGTACCGGTACGGCGGCGGGATCACGGCGCTCGGCGGTGACGCCACCTTCTAGCCTGATTTCTTTCCCATCATCAATGCTGATGGCATGGGTTGCACGAATATGCCATGCCTCGCGTCCTTGTTCGTACAGGCGCAGTACCGGACTATCGAGCACGGCTTCGTTTTGCGGTGTGGCGTAGTGGCGCAACTCGGGCGAGTCAAGGCGGCGGATCAACTGGCCATCCTTGCCGCTTTCCGTCAAACGAATGCCTCGTACCTCGTAGTCAGGGAGTCGCGCGCCATCTGCTTTTGGTGCGGCCACCAGTGAAGACTCCAGTCCCCAGTAATAGCCAACGCCACCTAGAACGAGCAGTACGCCGGCGACACTGATGAGGTTACGAGTGTCCATGATTAACTCAGTGCTCCAAATAGGGCGCTAGAGCGTGGGCATAATTCCCTTGAGCTTTTAGCAATAGATCACAGACCTCTCGCACTGCACCTCGGCCACCTGACAGGTGTGTCACATAGTCAGCATGCGTATGGAGCTCGCTGTGAGCATTGGCAACGGCGACACCAAGCCCGGCGGCACGAATAGCGGGTAGGTCGGGCCAATCGTCACCGACATAAGCAATGTGCTCCAAGGCGATACCCAGTTCGCCTGCTAACTCACGCAAGGCGACCAGCTTGTCTTCACGGCCTTGTAGCAGATGGCCGATGCCAAGGTTGCCAGCGCGACGGGCCACCAGTTTTGTGTTGCGGCCAGTAATAATGGCGCAGGCTACGCCAGATTGTTGCAATAGCTTGATGCCATGACCGTCTTGCGTATCAAAGGTTTTAAGCTCTTGTCCGTCCTCGGCAAAGTACAAGCGGCCATCGGTCAGTACACCATCCACATCAAGTGCCAGCAGGCGAATATGAGCCGCTTTCTGCATCACGGTATCCATCTCACATCACTCCTGCGCGTAACAGATCATGCATATTGAGGGCGCCAATCGGGCGGTTATCAGCGTCGACCACGATCACGCCATTGATCTTGCGCTGCTGCATGACATCCAGGGCCTCAACGGCCAGTAGGTTTGCTGTTACGGTGGTGCATTGCGTGTTCATGACATCGCGGATAGCGGCGTGGTGAATATCAATCTTGTGGTCCAGATTGCGCCGAAGATCGCCATCCGTGTACAAGCCGGCTAGCGTACCGTCTGTGCCGGTGACAGCGGTCATGCCAAGTCCCTTTTTCGTGATTTCCATCAGGGCGTCAATGATCAGCGTGTTCTCAGATACAACCGGCACCTGCTCATTTTTATGCATCACGTCCTGTACGCGCAGCAAGAGCTTACGCCCCAGCGAGCCACCCGGATGTGAGAGGGCAAAGTCTTCTGCCGTGAAGCCACGCGCTTCAAGCAGGGCTACAGCCAGCGCATCTCCCAGTACCAATGTGGATGTAGTAGAGGAGGTGGGAGTCAGGCCTAGCGGGCAGGCCTCTGGAGACTTGCCGATCTCTAGGCTGACGGTCGCGGCTTGAGACAAGGTGGAGTGGCCGTTGTTGGTAATGCTGATGAGCGGGGCATGCATGCGCTTGATGAGCGGCACAATGGCCAGCACCTCTCCAGTTTCACCGGAGTTGGAAATGGCAATTACCACATCCTGCGGCGTGATCATGCCGAGGTCTCCGTGACTGGCTTCGCCGGGGTGCACGAAAAAAGCAGGGGTACCGGTAGAGGCCAGCGTGGCGGCGATCTTGTTGCCGATATGGCCGGATTTGCCCATGCCAATCACGACAATGCGACCCTTGCACGCCAGCATCAACTCGCAGGCTTTCTGGAAGCGAGCGTCAATGTACGGGCGCAGATTGTCGAGTGCGGTCTGCTCAACCTGAATCACGCGCAGTCCCACAGGGATGAAGTTAAATTCGGCCATGTCAGAAAAAGCTCCTTGAACAAGGGCGGGATTATCTCCCAGTCCTCCCTGCCAGCGCTAGCACAGGAGTGTGAGGGCAGGTTACCGAGTGACAACTCATCACGCGGGCCCAACAGTGATATAGTGCCACCACTATTCCTCGGACTGACGCCCCATGACGGACGCTGCCCCTGATAATTTGGTCGAAATACGCAATCTAGCCTTCTCCCGTGGGGAGAGGAAGATATTTGACGGTGTTGACGTCAGTATCGCCCGTGGCAAGGTGACCGCCATCATGGGGCCATCCGGCTGTGGCAAAACCACACTGCTGCGCTTCATTGGTGGGCAGTTGCACCCTGATGGCGGCGAAGTGCGCGTCAATGGACGCAATGTCCCGAGCATGGGGCGAGAAGAGCTGTTCCGTGTGCGCGCTTCCATGGGCATGCTGTTTCAGTCTGGGGCACTGTTTACGGATCTCTCGGTCTATGAAAACGTCGCCTTTCCGTTGCGGGCGCATACGCGTCTGTCCGAGCCTCTGATTCGTGAACTGGTTCTGATGAAGCTGGAGTCGGTCGGCTTACGCGGGGCGGAAGCGCTGATGCCAGCCGAACTTTCCGGTGGTATGAATCGCCGCGCGGCGCTTGCTCGCGCCATCGCACTTGATCCCGAGCTCATCATGTACGACGAGCCTTTTGCCGGGCAGGACCCAATCGTTAAGGGCGTGCTGGTAACGTTGATTCGTACATTGCGTGAGGCGCTGGGGCTGACGACCGTAATTGTTTCGCATGATATTCACGAAACCCTGTCGATTGCCGATTACATTTATGTGTTGGCGGATGGCAAAGTCATTGGCCAAGGTACGCCAGCTGAGTTGCAGTCCTCAACGTCGGATTATGTGCGGCAGTTTTTGCAGGGTGAGCCAGATGGTCCGGTGCGTTTCCGCTACCCGGCACTGGGCTTTGCTGAAGAGTTGGCGGCGTTGCGTCCGCAAGGGGACCGTTCCTGATGCAGCAAATTCAGCGTCTGGGGGCCAATGCCCTCAATGTTGTGCAGAAAATCGGCGCAGCCACGGTTTTTCTGTACCAGTCACTGGTGGCAGTACCTAACCTGCGTACCGGGTTTCCACTACTAATAAAACAGTTGTATGCGGTGGGGGTGCTCTCTCTCATCATTATTATGGTATCCGGCTTATTCATTGGCATGGTGCTAGGCCTTCAGGGCTACAATATCCTTATCGATTACGGTAGCGAGCAGGCGCTTGGCACCATGGTGGCCTTAACGCTCGTGCGTGAGCTGGGGCCGGTGGTAACAGCTTTACTGTTTGCAGGTCGCGCTGGATCCGCGCTAACGGCTGAAATTGGTCTTATGAAGACAACCGAGCAGCTCTCCAGCATGGAGATGATTGGTGTCGATCCGCTTCGTCGTATTGTGGCACCCCGTTTCTGGGCCGGTTTTTACTCAATGCCAATACTGGCGCTGATTTTTTCGGCGGTGGGTGTGCTCGGTGGCATGCTGGTCGGTGTGGAGTTTTTGGGGGTCTATGAAGGCTCCTACTGGTCCAATATGCAAAACTCTGTGGAGTTTTATGATGACGTTGTTAACGGCATCATCAAGAGCGTTGTATTTGGTGCGGCAGTAACGTGGATTGCTGTTTTTCAAGGCTACGATTGCGAGCCCACCAGTGAAGGGATTTCCCGCGCTACCACGCGTACCGTGGTGTATGGCTCGCTAGCGGTGCTGGGCCTGGACTTTATGCTCACCGCTGTCATGTTCGGAGGATTCTGATGCGTACACGTACTATCGAGATGACGGTTGGCCTATTTATGGTTGCCGGGTTTGTGGCGCTTTTTTTCATGGCAATTCGCGTCAGCGGCTTGGCCGAAGAGGCAGGTAAGCCTAGCTATCAGCTGATGGCTAAGTTTCAGAATGCTGGCGGCCTTGGTGTGCGTGCCAAGGTCACATTGGCCGGCGTGGTAATCGGCCGTGTTAGCAAGATCGAGCTGGACTCCAAGACGCTTCAGGCCAGAGTCACCATGGATGTGTATAACGATGTGAAGACCATCGATACTGATGCGGTGGCGTCTATCCTGACTGCCGGCATGATTGGTGAAAAATATGTGGGAATCGTGCCAGGTGCCGATGACACATATCTCAAGAACGGTGACGAAATCGAACAGACACAGTCCTCGCTTGTGTTGGAAGATCTGATTGGCAAGTTCCTGTCCAGTCAAGCCACCAAGCCCGCTGCACCGGCCGCCGCTGACGACAGTTTCTGAGGCCTGAGCGTACTCTGGAGATCATGATGAAATTTTGGCAACGACTGACGGCGACGCTTGTGCTGGTGCTGCCGATGATGGCGACGGCAGCGGAGAACCCACAGACGGTGGTGCAGGACGCCACCAATACGTTATTGACGCGCATCACCAAAGAAAAAGCCACTCTAAAGAAAGACGAGGCGGCACTGCTTCGTGTGGTGGAAGAAAATATCACGCCCTTTGTCGATATTGACGGCATTGCTCGCAGCGTTATGGGTCAATACTTCCGTCAAGCGACACCCGCACAGCAGAAAGAGTTTGCCCGTGTGTTCAAGCAATCATTGGTGCGTACTTACGCCAAGGGGCTGACCTCTTATGAGGATCAGAAGATTGTGTTCAAGCCGTACAAGGCTGGAACGGATACTCAGAAGGCACAGGTAAATGTGGATGTGCATGGTGATGGCGGCCAAGTCTTTCCGGTAACTTTTCAGATGCAGATGGATAAAGCTGGCAAGTGGAAGGTACGTAATCTGATTCTGAACGGTATCAACTTGGGCCTGACATTCCGCAATCAGTTTAGCTCTGCTGTGGAGTCCAATCGGGGTAGCTTGGATAAGGCGATTGCGGGATGGATGCCAGATACCAAGGCGCTTGAAGGCACTTCGGCAGGCGGTGGTAAAACCAACAAGACGGCGGTGCAATGAATGCACTCATTCGGGAAGGTGATGTTCTGCGTTTAAGCGGAGATGTCACCTACGATAATGCAGAGGCTCTGTGTGCGGAAGGCCTTGGCTTGCTTGCGGGTATAAGCTCGTCGCCGACAGTTGATCTGGCAGGTTTGACGACAGCCAGCAGCCTGACCGTTGCCATGCTCTTGCGTTGGGCACGGGCGGCGGCTGCGCGAGGCCAGAGCCTGCGGTTAACACAAGTGCCAGAGCGGTGCCTTGCTATCATTCGAGTCAGTGGTCTGACGGATGCTTTACCGGAAGTGTAATTTCTGTTTTTTGAGAATGATTTAATGATGATTGATTTAATCAAGACATTGCTGGAACTCGCCATCCCCGATGCAGAAGTTCTGGTTGAAGGTGGCAGTGGCAAGTACACCGTTACGGTGGTGACGGATCGTTTTGAGGGGATGCGCCCGGTTGCCAAGCAGCAGCTGGTTTATGGCCCACTCAATTCGCATATTGCCACTGGCGAGATTCATGCAGTAACGATGCGTACCCTGACCAAGGAAGAGTGGCGCAAGATCAAGCTCTTTTCCTGATGCTTCTGGCACCGATGTAAATCCCTGTCCGACTTCATGTCGGACGTTTTCGTTTCTGGGAAACGATTTTTTTCGTACTTTTTGAGAGCTCTGATGGACAAGTTGCTGATTACCGGTGGTACGCGCCTTGATGGTGAAGTGAAGATTTCCGGCGCAAAAAACGCTGCACTTCCACTGCTGGCCGCCACGCTGCTGGCGAAGACGCCGGTCACGTTGACCAATGTGCCGCAACTCAAAGATATCACTACCCTGATCCAGATTCTGGGTCACATGGGAGTGACCGTAGAGATTGGTGAGCAATGTCAGGTGCAAGTAAACGCCAATACCTTGTCGACCGCCGTAGCACCCTACGAGTTGGTTCGCACCATGCGTGCATCCATTTTTGTACTCGGCCCACTACTGGCCCGTTTTGGTGAGGCATCAGTGTCATTGCCGGGTGGTTGTGCCATCGGGTCACGTCCGGTTGATCAGCATCTGAAGGGCCTAATTGCACTGGGTGCTGATATTCAGGTTGAGAACGGCTATGTGCATGGCAAGGTGAACGGCCGTCTTAAGGGTGCTCATTTTGTTTTCGATATGGTCACGGTGGGCGGTACCGAGAATTTGCTGATGGCAGCCACGCTGGCCGAAGGCACGACCGTGATTGAGAATGCAGCGCGTGAGCCTGAGATCATCAATCTGGCAGGGCTGCTAACTGCTATGGGAGCAAAGATTGAGGGAGCAGGTACCGATACCATCACCGTGCATGGTGTTGAATCCCTCAATGGTTGCACCTACCGTGTGATTGCCGACCGTATTGAAACGGGCTCCTACTTGGCCGCCGCGGCGGTTACCGGCGGACGTGTAAAAACTCTGGATACTGATCCAGGTTTGCTCGATGCCGTGTTGCTCAAGTTCAAGGAAGCAGGAGCAAAGATCACCACTGGCCCGGATTGGATTGAGCTTGATATGGAAGGTCGCCGGCCCAAAGCGATAAATTTCCGCACAGCCCCCCACCCTGGATTCCCTACCGATATGCAGGCACAGTTTATGACGGTGAATGCGGTAGCGGAAGGGACAGGTACTATCATCGAAACCATCTTTGAAAACCGCTACATGCATGTGCCAGAGCTGAATCGTTTGGGTGCACAAATTGCTGTTGATGGTCACACTGCCATCGTCACAGGCGTAGAAAAGCTTCAGGCCGCTCCCGTGATGGCAACAGACCTGCGTGCGTCCATGTCGCTGGTTATTGCTGCACTAGCGGCGGAAGGCGAAACCTTGGTCGACCGCATTTATCACATTGATCGCGGCTATGAACGCGTTGAAGAAAAGCTGCAGGCATTGGGAGCAACGATACGCCGTATCTCCGGCCGAGGTGAGGAATGAGCGGTATCATTATTGCGCTATCAAAAGGGCGCATTCTTAACGATACCTTGCCACTGTTGCGCGAGGCCGGAATTGATTTTCTCGAAGACCACGAAAAATCGCGCAAGCTGATTTTTCCAACCACTCATCCCGATGTGCGCATCGTGATCGTGCGTGCGACTGATGTGCCAACTTATGTGGAGAATGGTGCTGCCGATATCGGCGTGGCAGGCAAGGATGTGTTGATGGAGTACGATACCAGTGGCGTGTATGAACCACTGGATCTAAAGATTGCCCGTTGCCGCTTGATGGTCGCCGGGCCGGTGAATGCGCCAGTGGTGACAGGACGTTTACGTGTGGCAACTAAGTTTGTAAATGTCACGCAGCGTTATTATGCCGAGAAAGGCGAACAGGTTGAGTTGATCAAATTGTATGGCTCCATGGAGCTGGCGCCATTGATGGGCCTGGCGGATCGCATTGTCGATGTAGTGGATACGGGCAAGACACTGAAGGAAAATGGCCTAGAGCCGACCGAACTGATTGCCCATATTACGTCACGTCTTATTGTGAATAAGGCGGCCATGAAAATGAAACATGGCCTTATTCAGCCAGTGCTTGATCAGCTGGCTGCGGCCGTTGCCCGTCGTGAAAAAACGTCTGTCTGAACTAAATTTCCGGAGCATGATGTGAGCGAACTCATTCCCCGTCTTGATACCACCGAAACAGGCTTCGATCGTCGCCTTGAGTCTCTCCTTGCTTGGGAGGGCGTGAGCGATGCGGGTGTGCAGGAAGCGGTTGTTGAAATCGTAGGGCGAGTGCGTCGTGAAGGCGACCGCGCCTTGCTGGAATACAGCAATCGTTTTGATGGGCTAAATGCCCCAAATGCGCAACATCTTGATGTGCCGCAGCAGCGCCTCAAGGAGGCCCTTGATGGGTTGCCGGCCCATGAGCGTGAAGCGCTGATCGCCGCACGTGATCGCATCCGTGTGTATCATGAAAAACAGCGTCAAGACTCTTGGCAATACACCGAGGCAGACGGCACGGTATTAGGTCAGCAAATTACTCCGCTAGATCGCGTGGGTATTTATGTGCCGGGAGGTAAAGCCTCCTATCCCTCGTCTGTGTTGATGAATGCTATACCGGCCAAAGTGGCGGGCGTGCAGGAAGTCATCATGGTGGTGCCAACACCAAAAAGTGAAGTGAGCGAGTTAGTGTTCGCTGCCGCCTATCTTGCCGGTGTGGACCGCGTATTTACGATTGGTGGTGCCCAAGCTGTTGCAGCACTGGCCTATGGTACGGAGACCGTGCCTCGGGTCGATAAGATTGTTGGCCCTGGCAATATCTATGTGGCAACGGCAAAGCGCATGGTGTTCGGTCAGGTTGGTATCGACATGATTGCAGGCCCATCGGAGATCCTGATTTATTGTGACGGCAAGACTGATCCAGACTGGATTGCCATGGATCTGTTCTCGCAGGCCGAACATGACGAGCAGGCTCAAGCCATTCTACTGTCAGAAGACGGTGCGTTTCTTGAGGCCGTTTACGCCAGTATTGAGAAATTACTGCCCACACTCGCGCGTCACGAGATTGCCCGTATTTCACTGGCGAATCGCGGAGCATTGATTCGTGTGCGTGATCGTGGGGAGGCCTTGTCTCTGATTAATCGTATTGCTCCGGAGCATTTGGAGTTGTCGGTAGAAAATCCGGAAACACTGCTGCCGCAAATTCGTCACGCCGGTGCCATTTTTATGGGGCGTCATACGCCAGAAGCACTGGGTGATTACTGTGCTGGCCCAAATCACGTATTGCCGACCTCGGGCACGGCGCGCTTCTCATCGCCACTTGGTGTCTATGATTTTCAGAAGCGTACCAGCCTGATTGGGTGTTCTCCGGCGGGTGCTTCGGCGCTCGGCAAGGTGGCTTCTGTGCTGGCTCGAGGCGAGGGCCTTGAAGCGCATGCACGCTCCGCAGAATATCGCATCATCACGTAATCTTGTCTGGGGCTGATTTAGCTCGGCCCCAGACACGCATCGGACACATTCGCATGAGCAAGTTCTGGAGTGCCTTCGTCAATAATCTCGTCCCCTATGTGCCGGGCGAGCAGCCGAAGATAGCCAATCTCGTCAAGCTCAATACTAACGAGAATCCGTACGGTCCATCACCACTTGCTATC
This sequence comes from Moraxellaceae bacterium UBA2031, assembly GCA_002333145.1. GTDB lineage: Bacteria > Pseudomonadota > Gammaproteobacteria > Pseudomonadales > Moraxellaceae > UBA2031. The sequence continues at coordinate 8,159 of DDBN01000146.1, read as the reverse complement.
GCTGCCATGCAGGCAGAATTGTCGGATGACCTTCGTCTTTATCCTGATCCCAATGCGGATGTGTTGAAAGAGGCGATTGCCGATTATTACGGTGTTACCAAAGCCAATGTCTTTGTTGGTAATGGCTCGGACGAAGTACTGGCACATGTATTTCATGGCCTGCTCAAGCATGATCTGCCCATTCTTTTTCCCGATATTTCCTACAGTTTTTATCCTGTTTATTGCGGGCTCTACAATGTGTCGTTTCAGCAAGTCATGCTGGATAAAAACTTTGCCATTAATCTTGAGGATTATGATCGACCAAATGGCGGCATCATTTTTCCCAATCCAAATGCACCGACCGGAATGCTCACGCCACTTGCTGCCATTGAGGCGCTGCTGAAGCGTAATACCGATTCAGTAGTGGTGGTCGATGAGGCTTATGTGGATTTTGGCGGTGAGAGCGCTATCGCTCTGGTTCAGCGTTACCCCAATTTGTTAGTAACACAGACGCTGTCCAAGTCGCGCTCGCTGGCGGGGCTGCGTGTTGGCCTCGCTGTCGGGCATCCTGACTTGATCGAAGCGCTGGAGCGCATTAAGAATAGTTTTAATTCATATCCGTTGGGGCGTATGGCGATTGCAGGAGCAGCTGTCGCATTTACGGATCGCGCCTACTTTACTAAAACCTGCCAAGCGGTAATAAATAGCCGGGATGCATTGGTCGCTGAGATGGAGGCGCTGGGTTTTGACGTACTGCCGTCTGCAGCGAACTTTGTATTTGCGCGACATCCAGAGCATGAAGGCAGTGCTCTCGCTGCACGGCTGCGTGAGCGGTCCGTGATTGTTCGTCATTTCCGCATTTCGCGTATCGAGCAGTTTCTGCGTATTACGATCGGAACGCCTGCGCAGAATGCAGCGCTGGTAGCCGCACTGAAAGCTATCTTGTAGCGAGGGAAGGGTAATGGAAAAGCTCTTTTATCTCTCAGATCTTTTTGGTGTGGGTGTTTTTGCCATTACCGGCGCACTGATGGCGGGACGCAAGTCCATGGATCTATTCGGGGTGCTGGTGATCGCCATCATCACGTCGCTGGGCGGCGGCACCTTACGTGATCTTATTCTCGACAATCACCCGGTCAGTTGGATTCGCAACGATACCTATATTCTGGTGGCATCGCTGGCCGCAGTGGCAACCGTGGTATGGGTGCGCTTCACTCGACCCATACACGAGACCGGGTTGTTGATTGCCGATGCGTTTGGCTTGGCAGTTTTTACCGTAATTGGAACAGAAGTTGCGTTACAGCATGATGCGCCTATTAGTACGGCGGTAATTATGGGGGTCATGACAGGCGTGGCCGGCGGCGTGATTCGCGATGTTATTTGCAACGAGATCCCTCTGATTTTTCAGAAGGAAATTTACGCTACCGCCTGTATTGCGGGCTCACTGGCATTCATTGGCCTGCGTGAGTTGAGCATGCCTTGGGGGAGTACGGCAGGGCTAGCCATGCTGGTGGTTCTGCTCATACGTCTGGCAGCCATACGGTGGCGTTTGTCATTGCCGCGCTTTCATTTGCTGGATCGCAGTATTAGGTAGGTAGATCGTCAGGTAAGTGGTCAGCAGATAGTTAGGTTAGAAGCCGCCAACATTTTCTATTTGGCGGCTCCTCTTTTTACTCCATTGCGGGTGAGCCNNACCACACGCATATCACTACCGGGTTTCAGCACGGCAATCCGGTTGATCGCATCCTGAGCATCCTGCACTGCTTTGCCGTTGATACTGATTAGAATGTCCCCTGGCTCCATGCCGCCCTTGTGGGCCGGACCATTGCGAACTACACCTGCAACCGCCACTCCTTTTTTCACAGGACTACCGATTTGATGTGCGAGTGCTTCATCCAATGTGCGCACCTCGATGCCCAGCCAACCTCTAACGACTTTGCCATCCTTGATAATGGCTTGCATTACGCTTTTGGCCAGGCTGGCAGGAATGGCAAAGCCAATGCCCTGATTTCCACCGCTACGCGAATAAATAGCGGAGTTAACCCCTACCAGATTCCCCGCAACATCGATCAAGGCGCCGCCAGAGTTGCCCGGATTGATGGCGGCATCGGTCTGGATGAAGTCTTCAAAGGTATTAATGCCCAGTCCTTGTCGGCCTAGAGCAGAAACAATTCCCTGCGTGACGGTCTGGCCCACCCCAAACGGATTGCCAATGGCCAGTACCACGTCGCCTACTTGCATTGCAGATTCGCGGAATGGCAGTACCGGCAGCGCGCTAAGGTTTATTTTGAGTACCGCGAGATCCGTGCCAGGGTCAGTGCCAACCACGGTGGCTGTTGTTTCGCGGCCATCCTTGAGAGCAACACGGATTTCGTCGGCCTCCACCACAACATGGTTATTGGTCAGTACATAGCCTTCCGGGCTGACAATGACGCCAGAGCCAAGGCTGGATGACATGCGTTCATCGGGTTGCCCTTCGCCAAAAAAACGCCTGAAGAAAGGGTCCCGCATCAAGGGGTGCATTTGCCGTTCAATTTTCTGCGTGGTGTAGATATTGACCACGGCAGGAGCCGCCACTTGCACGGCCCCAGCATAAGAAACGGGCCCACTAATGGGGGTGGGGACGGTGACGACCGGCGCTCGTTCAGTCGGCAGGGAGGGGGTCATGTTCGGAATGACAGAGGGAGCGTGCGGCATCCATAGCCAGCCCAAAACGCCAGCCAGCAGCAGCCAAGGCAACAGAATCTTGAAACGCATGAAGGGGTTCCTTTCTGGGCATACTCGGGAGAGTATGGCGCTCTCTTTCTGTCTCTCAATCCCGGTTTTGTATGACTTTCTTACGTGATGTACTTGCCCTACTGGATCAAACCTTGGAGCCAGCGCGCTTCAGTGACTATTGTCCGAACGGTCTGCAAGTGGAAGGGCGAGCCCAAGTAAACAAGATCGTCACGGG
>DDBN01000146.1:1572-5221 GCA_002333145.1 Moraxellaceae bacterium UBA2031 | reverse complement strand
CAACTGGCAAAAATACTTGGTTTAACTGTCGATGGGCCGCTAGAGCCCGGTAATCCGCGCAGTGTCGGCAATACTGCTGTACTGCCGGTGCCTCTTTCGGCAACAGATTTCGCCTCGCATATCGCGTTGCAGCTTGGTCGTCAGCCGCAAGTGATTGCGGCAGGGCCTCCTGCTATCCGTCGCGTCGGCCTCTGTACTGGCGGAGCACAGGGATATATTGACCAAGCCATTGCGCTCGGTCTGGATGCGTATATTAGTGGGGAGATTTCCGAGCAGACGGTGCATGCAGCACGGGAGTGCGGCATCCATTACTTCGCCTGCGGGCACCATGCAACGGAGCGTTATGGTGTGAAGGCGCTGGGTGAATTTTTACAGCAGCAAACCGGTGTGCTTGTGGAGTTTGTTGATATCGATAACCCGGTGTAACCAGATAGTATAACGGCGACCCCCTTGTAAGGGTGCTATCGGTCTCTTTGCTGGGAGGGGTTTTACTCCCTCCCAACAGGGATCAGTCGCGAAAGCCGTAATCTTCATCCAAGGTGCCCCTGTCACTGGGCTTCTTGGTGGCGTAGTCACGTGGCGGCTCAACGCTAGAAAGATAGGCATCATCGTTGAGCAGTGCCGCATGGCCCAAGCCATTACGGGGTGCCTCTATGCTGATAAACGCATTCGCCGGGTTGCTGCTGCCGTGCCGTTTGCTGTCTGCGCAGAGGTTCTGGGCGCCCAACTGCATGTGCTGGTGCAGCTCGCGAAAGCTCGTGGTCAGGGCGTTAGCCAGCTGTGCCGTTGCGCCAAAGTGCTGGGTAACAGATTCCTGATAATGATCGTACTTGCCTTGCAGATCGGTGAGGTGTGTCTCCAGCTCACGTACCCGGGTATCAGGATTGCGCGACCTAGCCAGTAGCCAGCCACCCAGTCCACCCAGTGCAAACACGATCAGATAAATCAACCAGCCCATGCGATTCTCCCTGTGCGGTTGCCGGCCAGCATGCCGGGCATTTATTCGTTAACCGCTAGTCTATAGCATTGTCCCGCCCCGCCAAGTCGCCTTGAGGAATTTTCATCATGTCATCCGGACCAGATATCGCTTTTATGATCCCCGGTCCTGCCGGATTGCTAGAGGCGCGCTGGGTGGTGGCCAGTGAGAGCCGTAAAGAAGAAGCGGCCATTGTCTGTCATCCTCATCCCCTGCACGGCGGCACCATGACGAACAAAGTGGTGACCACGCTGGCACGCACCTTTCGAGATGCAGGTTTGTCTGTCCTGATCTTTAATTTTCGTGGCGCTGGCGCCAGTGAAGGAGTGCATGACCAGGGGCGTGGAGAGGTGGATGATCTTTTGGCTGCCTTGGCATGGCTACAGACGCAAGGGGTACGACGAATTCATCTGGCCGGGTTTTCTTTCGGCTCCTGGGTTTGTGCGGCAGCTTCGGGGCGTCTACCAGACGGCTTACATCTTGTTCAGTTGGTTTTAGTGGCACCACCGGTACAGTACGAAGGCTTTTCTGCCTTGCATCCACCATCAGGTACCCTAGTGATGATGGGTGATCAAGATGAGGTGGTAGACTCTGCCGCCATGAAAGAATGGTCAGAAACCAGACGCCCGCCTTGCATTCTTAAGGTTTTTTCNNCCATTGACTGGTTAGTCTCGTTTTTTATCGCAGAATCCTGTCATGCCTCAGCAACGATATCAGCAAGACCTTACTCGTCCAGAGTTCCGGCACGACGACGCTCAGGCGAATGCCGTTCGGCATCTTCAGCGCGTCTGCGATGAGCTAACCGCTCGGTATGACGCTTCTCGGACAGCTTCCGGACTAGGGCGGTTGTCGGTAAAAAAGAACCAGCGCCGACCAGTGCAAGGCCTGTACATGTGGGGTGGGGTGGGGCGAGGCAAGACCTACCTGATGGACCTTTTTTTTGAGGCATTGCCGTTCCGTCGCAAGATGCGCATTCACTTTCACCGCTTTATGCAGCGAGTGCACAAGGAGCTGAATGCACTGAGGGGAACACAGAACCCGCTGGATATCGTGGCAGACACGTTGCGTAAAGAGGCGGTGGTCATCTGTTTTGACGAGTTTTTCGTTACAGACATTACGGATGCCATGTTGTTGGGTGGCCTGTTCGAAAAGCTGTTCGCTCGAGGTGTGACGTTGGTGGCGACCAGCAATATCGTGCCAGATCGGCTTTATGAAAACGGCTTGCAGCGTGAGCGCTTTTTGCCAGCGATTGCTATGCTGAAACAGCACTGTGATGTAATAAATGTAGACTCAGGCGTAGATTATCGCCTGCGCGTACTAGAGCAGGCAGAGTTGTATCACTGTCCGCTGGATGAGATGGCTGAAGAAAGCTTAGCGAACAGCTTTGGCGAGCTGACATCTGGGCTTCAGGTGAGCAATCAGCCGATTATTATTAATGACCGGCATGTGAATGTGCTTGCCTGTACAGATGATGTGCTCTGGGTGACGTTTGCTGATTTGTGCATCGCTGCGCGCTCTGCGGTGGATTACATTGAGCTGGCTCGCGAGTATCACTCTGTTTTGCTGGCAAATGTGCCGGTGATGACGGGTAACCTTGATGATTCAGCACGTCGCTTTATTAACTTGGTGGACGAGTTTTACGACCGCTGCGTGAAGCTGATTGTTTCGGCAGATGCCCCAATCGAATCGCTGTACCAGGGTAAAAAGCTGGCATTTGAATTTCAGCGTACGCAGTCGCGACTGCTGGAAATGCAGTCGCACGAATATCTTGCTCGCGAGCATCGACCCTGAATCAGGGTGGTTCTTCGAGTAGATTGTATAAACAGAAAAGCGGCAACCAACTGGAGAGACCAACATGATTCCGCGCAGTATTTTCAATTCCGACCACGAAGCCTTCCGAGACATGGTCGTCAAGTTCCTTGAGAAAGAAGCCGTGCCATTCCATGCCCAGTGGGAAGAAGATGGCCAGATTGACCGCGCACTCTGGAATAAGGCCGGTGAGCAGGGCATGTTGTGTCCATGCCTGCCGGAAGAGTTCGGCGGTGTGGGTGCCGACTATTTGTATTCCGCCATTGTGATGGAAGAGATCTCCCGCCTTGGGCTGACGGGCATTGGTTTTGGTCTGCACACAGACATCGTGGCACCGTATATCGAGCATTACGGCAGCGCAGAAATGCAGCAGAAGTATCTGCCAAAGATGGTTTCGGGTGAAATGGTGGGTGCTATTGCCATGACGGAGCCGGGTGCCGGTTCTGACTTGCAGGGCGTTCGCACCACCGCGGTGCGTGATGGTGATCACTACATCATCAATGGCTCCAAGACGTTCATCACCAATGGGCAGCATGCCGATATCGTGATTGTGGTGGCAAAGACTGACCCGGCGGCAGGTGCCAAAGGTACTTCGCTGATTATTGTCGAGGCAGGAACACCGGGATTCACCAAGGGTCGCAATCTGCACAAGGTGGGCATGAAAGCTCAGGATACCTCTGAGTTGTTCTTTCAAGATGTCCGTGTGCCAGTGACTAACTGCATTGGCAAAGAAAACATGGGCTTCATCTACCTGATGCAGGAACTGCCGCAGGAGCGTCTGGGAATTGCCGTTAATGGCATCGCCATGGCGGAGGGCGCGCTCAAGCTTACGATTGACTATGTAAAGGAGCGTAAGGCCTTCGG
>DDBN01000146.1:0-1458 GCA_002333145.1 Moraxellaceae bacterium UBA2031 | reverse complement strand
CGGAATTTTCCCTAAAAGGGCAGTTGTAAAAGCGGAACCACTTGGGTAAGATTCGCGTCCTCTTTGACGGGGCCTTGCCTTTTTTGGTGTCCGGCTTCGTCAGCTGCCCTTATGTTACAGGCGTTAATGCAATGAAGACTTTCAGTGCCAAGTCGGAAACGGTGAAGCGTGACTGGTTTGTGATCGATGCAAACGGCAAGACCCTTGGTCGTCTGGCGACCGAAGTGGCACGCCGTCTGCGTGGCAAGCACAAGCCTGAGTACACNNAAGGCCCAAGACAAGATGTATTATCACCACACCGGTTTTCCGGGTGGTCTGAAAAGCGTCAGCTTTGAAAAGCTGCTTGCTGCTAAGCCAGAAAGGCCAATTGAGATTGCTGTAAAAGGCATGCTTCCTAGGGGTCCACTGGGTCGTGCTATGCTGGCAAAGCTGAAGGTATATGCTGGCGGCGAGCATCCGCATGCTGCTCAGCAGCCCCAAGAATTGAAGATTTGAGTCGCAAACCATGACTGCACAAACCAACTACGGCACTGGTCGTCGCAAGACGGCAACCGCTCGCGTGTTTCTAAGCGCTGGCACTGGCGTTATCACGGTTAATGACCGTACGCTGGATAACTATTTCGGCCGCGAAACGGCACGCATGATTGTGCGTCAGCCGCTGGAACTGGTTGAGATGCTGGAAAAATTCGATCTCAAGATCACGGTGGCCGGTGGTGGTATCGGTGGCCAGGCAGGCGCGATTCGTCACGGTATTACTCGTGCACTGATCGAGTTTGACGAAGCTCTCAAGCCGCCACTGCGTAAGGCTGGTTTTGTGACGCGTGATGCTCGTGAAGTTGAACGTAAGAAGATTGGTCTGCGTAAGGCACGTAAGCGTCCGCAGTACTCTAAGCGTTAATACCCTTGAGGTATCGGTCTGTCAGGCTGCGATAAGCAGCTTGGCAGATGGTCCGAATGTTGGGGAATCGTCTAACGGTAGGACTACGGACTCTGACTCCGTCTGTCTAGGTTCAAATCCTAGTTCCCCAGCCAATCGCGAAAAATGCCTCCGGTTTATCCCCGGAGGCATTTTTTTTGGCCTGATGTTTTTGTGAATTGTCGTGATAATCAGGGATGTATTTCCTTTGTCATAAAGGGTTCACTCCTTGTAAGAAGTGGGTGATTTCATTATTATTCACAGGCTATTTTTTTTGAGGCTCGGGTGCTAGTGCAGCAATGACCGGGCGTCTTTTGTTCTTTGTTTGGAGCGTACTTGATGAGTACAGACGGCGTGAATGTCGGGCGTCGGCGATTGCTGATCGGCCTCACCAGTGCGGTGGGAGCAGTGGGCGTTGCCGGTGTGGCAGTACCGTTTGTGAAGTCCTGGACTCCCAGTGCCAAAGTCAAGGCAGCTGGAGCCCCGGTCACCGCAGACATCAGCCAGCTTGAGCCTGGGCAGAAAGTGGTAGTGGAATGGCG
>DDBN01000069.1 GCA_002333145.1 Moraxellaceae bacterium UBA2031 | reverse complement strand
CCCAACGGCACCGCAGCGAAAACGCTCACGCAGGGTATGCACCAGTCGCTGCAAGCGCACCGCATTTGGCAGCTCGACCACTAAGTCCGCCAGCAGACTCTCTTCCATCATGGTTAATTAAACCCTTTCATTGGTAAAAGAACCCTAATTGATCCATGTACTTTTTACCATTAATTATTTAAATTCATTTAAAATCAATATGTTAAATATGGCATGACACTTGCCTACCTGAAGGGTAGCACCATCATTACCCCCTCACTCCACAAGGAGCCTGTCATGAGCAGTAGCTTGCTCGATCATTCACTCGGGAGCATCGCCTGCGATATTCCAGGTGCATCCCGGGTCTTCCACCAGCACCGCTTAGACTTTTGCTGTAATGGCGGCAAAAGCTTGCGCGATGCCGCCGCCCAAAAAGGCATTGATGCCGAAGCCATTGCCATTGAATTGCAGACACTCACCGACTGTCCCGGCCTGGGTAGGGATTGGCGTGAAGCCAATTCTAGCGATCTGATCGATCACATCCTGAGTCGCTTTCACGACCGTCATCGCGTGCAACTGCCAGAGCTCGTTCGGCTCGCACGACGTGTCGAACACGTTCATGGCAGCCGCCCTGAGTGCCCAAATGGATTGGCCGATCACCTTGATGCCATGCAGCAAGAACTTGAAAGCCACATGCTGAAAGAGGAGCAGATTCTTTTTCCGATGCTACGACAGGACATGCATGCCGGTGTCAGCGGCCCCATTTCCATCATGCGCTTTGAGCATGACCATCATGGCGAGGCCCTCGAAACCATCAATAAATTTACCAACGACATCACTCCGCCAGGCAATGCATGCAATACCTGGCGGGCGCTTTATCGCGGACTTAGTGAGCTCCGCGAAGATCTAATGCAGCACATTCATTTAGAAAACAACGTACTATTCGCGCGAATTCAAGCTGAAGGAGAAAAAGTTCATGGGTGAGTATCGCAAGCTTTGGTGGTTACTGATCGCAGTGATCGGTATCTGCTTTTCATTATTGGGTTGGTTTGGTCGGGAAGTTTACCGAGCCGCTCCGCCTATTCCACAACAGGTAATTGCAGCCGATGGCTCAACCCTCTTCACTGAAAAAGATATTCTTGATGGTCAAACCGCATGGCAGAGCGTTGGTGGCATGCAGCTTGGTTCTGTTTGGGGTCATGGTGCTTATCAGGCTCCAGACTGGAGTGCTGACTGGCTTCATCGTGAGCTGACCGCATGGTTGGAAATTGCCGCACAAGAAACTCACGGCAAGCCTTATGCAGAGCTGCCTGGTGATATTCAAGCTCAACTGCGCTTTCAGTTGAAGCATGAGTATCGCGGCAATCAGGTGGATGCGGATAACAATCTGACATTGTCCGCTCGCCGCCAGTTGGCTGTAACACAAACCGCTGCGTACTATAACGCTCTGTTCAGTGCTGATCCTTCACTGCAAGTGTCACGTGAACACTTCGCCATGAAGGAAGACACTCTGCCGGATGCTGGTCGCCGCGCCAATCTGACACAATTCTTCTTCTGGACTTCATGGGTTGCCGCTACTGAGCGTCCCGGTAGCACTGCTACCTATACGAACAACTGGCCGCATGAGCCGTTGATCGATAACAAGCCGACCGCCGAAAATATTATGTGGTCGATCGTCAGTATCATTGTGCTGCTTGCCGGCGTTGGCTTCTTGGTGTGGGCTTGGGCTTTTCTGCGCGACCACGAAGATGACGAACCCGTTCCACCAAAGCAAGATCCGCTGACTACCTTTGCGCTGACACCTTCGCAGTTGGCTCTAGGCAAATATCTCTTCCTTGTTGTTGCACTGTTTATTTTCCAGGTTTTTATCGGCGGATTCACGGCTCACTACACAGTTGAGGGCCAGCAGTTCTATGGCATCAATGTCTCGCAATGGTTCCCGTACTCACTGGTACGCACCTGGCACATTCAAAGCGCGCTGTTCTGGATTGCCACCGGCTTTCTTGCTGCCGGGCTTTTCTTGGCTCCGCTCATTCATGGCGGCAAAGACCCGAAATATCAGAAGCTGGGTGTTGATGTCCTGTTCTGGGCATTAGTTCTGGTTGTTGTTGGCTCATTTACCGGCAACTTCCTTGCCATCGCTCAGATCATGCCTCCAGAACTTAATTTCTGGCTTGGTCATCAGGGCTATGAATATGTTGATCTTGGCCGACTCTGGCAGATCGGCAAATTTGCCGGCATTGCTTTCTGGTTGGTACTGATGCTTCGTGGCATCGTGCCTGCACTGCGTCAGCCAGGTGGCGACAAGAACTTGCTTGCCTTGCTCACCGCCTCGGTTATCGCCATCGGCCTGTTCTACGGTGCTGGATTCTTTTACGGCGAACGCACCAATCTTTCCGTTATGGAATACTGGCGCTGGTGGGTAGTGCACCTGTGGGTAGAAGGCTTCTTTGAAGTGTTTGCAACCACCGCACTGGCCTTCATCTTCTCCACACTGGGTCTGGTCTCCAAGCGTATGGCAACCACTGCCAGCCTCGCGTCTGCTTCAATGTTTATGTTGGGCGGTATTCCAGGCACATTCCATCACCTCTACTTCGCTGGCACCACCACTCCTGTGATGGCCATCGGTGCTACGTTCAGCGCGCTCGAAGTTGTGCCGCTGATTGTGTTGGGTTATGAGGCTTGGGAAAACTGGCACCTGCAAACCAAGTCAGCTTGGATGGAACAACTTCGCTGGCCTCTGATGTGCTTTGTTGCTGTTGCCTTCTGGAACATGTTGGGTGCTGGCGTATTCGGCTTCATGATCAACCCACCGCTGTCGCTGTATTACATCCAGGGCCTTAACACGACTCCAGTGCATGCACATGCCGCACTGTTTGGCGTCTACGGATTCTTGGCGCTCGGCTTTACGCTGCTAGTATTGCGCTATATCCGCCCAGGTGTTCCTTACAACCCAACACTGATGCGTGTCGGATTCTGGGGGCTTAACGCAGGTCTCGTGCTGATGATTTTCACCAGCTTGCTGCCAATTGGTTTCCTACAGTTCTTTGCCAGTGCTAGCGAAGGCCTGTGGTATGCACGCAGCGAAGCGTTCATGCAACAGGATCTGCTGCAAACACTGCGCTGGGGACGCACCTTTGGTGACGTAGTATTTATCATCGGTGCCGTTGCTACAGCACTGCAGGTAGTACTGTCGCTGATGAAGCCCGTCCAGCAGAAGGGAGCCGCTTAATACGGTTAGTTAATTACTAACACGCTCTAGCAAAGCCAGGCATCCTCACCGGATGTCTGGCTTTTTTTATACATATTATTCAGTACTGTTAACGCCCGCCGCTTCCAATAACGCGGGAGTATTCAGATTGGCAAGGCGCGGATCATCTTCACTGCAAGGCAGCGATACCGCCTTNNCCGTCAGCAGATCAGCATCAAGCAAAGGTGCATCACAAGGGACGACCAACAAGTACGGGTGATGCATGGTCAACAAGCCCGCACGAATACCTGCCAAAGGCCCCTGAAACTCGTCATCATCATCTCGCACTAACTGGTCGGCAAACGCCGCATAATGCTCGCTGTTGCGATTGCAGGAGATAATCAGATCATCCGTCAAGGGACGCACCTGATCGTGCAGCCAAGCGATTAATGGACGGCCCTGCCATTCGATAAGTCCCTTATCTCGCCCCCCCATGCGATTACCTCGGCCGCCGGACAACAACAGCACAGAACAAGGTGGTAGCAGGGCGGTATGGGTCATGACAAATCCTATCAGCAACGAAGAGCAAATCTCTGTAGAAGCCGGCGATGCTGTCCGTTTTGGCCATCTCGTGCAAGCCCGTCGGCACGCCAACTACTTGACAAGGCACCGAGCGCTGGCCAAAATGCGCGCCTATTTTCGGCTACATAGCTCAGTTGGTTAGAGCGCAGCATTCATAATGCTGATGTCCCAGGTTCAAGTCCCGGTGTAGCCACCATTCAAGTGTCCGACGACACACCAAGAAGCCCTGAAACCTAGCAAAATCAACGGTTTCGGGGCTTTTTTATGTCTATCGCTTTCCCATACAACTACTGAGTAGTCATCACGTTTGGGGGCATCTATGGGGGTAGCCCATCATAACGCACCCATAAAAAAGCCCGCTTACGCGGGCTTTTTATTGCCGGGGCAGCCAATACCGCCCCAGTGCATTACCACTCCATTAATACACGTCGTGCATCGTGTTGTAGGCGTTAAACTTACCCGTTGGCGTGATCAAGCGAGGATCCTTGAGCACAGCCTTCAACTTACGGGTTTTGTCATCGACAACAACAATGGCCGAACGCTGATCTTTACCGTTCCACACCGAGAACCAAACTTCGTCACCTGCCTTGTTGTATTCCGGCTGAACCACACGCTTGGGGCCTTCGCCCAAGTCAGCCCATTCTGCGATAGGTAACACTTCAAAGCCCTTCTCGAGCTTGTTGATATTGAACACAGCAACCGACTGCGCCATCTTTGCATCTGGATTGAGCGGGCTATCTACCCAAAGGTTGGTGGACTTAGGATGCGTCTTCACAAACAACGAACCGCTACCCTGGCCATTAAGCACCTCAACCACTTTCCAAGCATACTGTTTGTGCTTTTCTGGATCAGTTCCGATCAATGTGACCTTATCGTTACCCAGAGCAGACGTTACCCAGACTGGACCATATTTCGGGTGCAAGAAGTTGGCGCCTCGACCAGGATGCGGAATCTTGTCGACATCAATCAGTGCCACCATTTTCTGGTCCTGAGAGTCCACAACAGCAATCTTGTCGCTCTGGTTGGCGGCAGTCAAAAAGTAACGCTTGCTGATATCCCAGCCACCGTCATGCAGGAAACGTGCGGCGTTGAGCGTGGTCGTCTTTAGATTGTCCAGATCGCTGTAGTCCACCAGCAGAATGCGACCCGTTTCCTTCACGTTGATGATGAACTCAGGGTGCTTGTGGCTACCGACGATGGCAGCAACGCGTGGCTCAGGATGGTATTCCTGTGTATCCACTGTCATGCCACGGGTAGACACGATCTTCTTCGGCTCTAGCGATGGGCCGTCCATGATTACGAACTGCGGCGGCCAGTAGGCGCCGGCAACAGCCAACTTATCTTCATAGCCCTTGTACTTGGATGTTTCCACCGAACGAGCCTCCAGACCAATCTTGATCTCGGCCACACGATCCGGAACCTTCATCCACAGGTCAATCAGATCAATCTTGGCGTCACGGCCAATGGTGTAGATATAACGGCCAGAATCAGACATGCGCGAAATGTGCACGGCATAACCGGTCTTGATGATATTGATGATGTCTTTGCTGTTACCGTCGATCAGAGCAATCTCACCAGAGTCACGGAGCGTTACTGCAAAGACGTTGCTGATGTCATAGTTATTCTGCTTGCTGATTGGGCGATCTTTTTCAGGAATTATTACCTTCCAAGAGGCCATCATTTCTTTCATGCCCCATTCCGGCGGGTTCGGCGGAACGTGCTGAAGGAAGCGCGCCATCAGGTCGATCTGAGCCGTTGTCAGTTCGCCACCCGTACCGAAGTTAGGCATACCACCTGGCGATCCGTAAGTGATCAGCGCCTTAAGATAGTCAGTGCCTTTAGCCTGTGTCAGATCGGGCGTCAGTGGCTTGCCAGTAGCGCCCTTGCGCAGCACGCCGTGGCAACCAGCACAACGCTGGAAGAAGATATCCGTCGCCTGTGCAAACTCGGCCTTGGTCATGTCTGGAGCACCAGGGCTACGCACTTGCTCTGTAGCGTCAGCCGATACCGGGGAAGCGGCACCTTGGTAGTTGCTGAGCGTAGTCGCGTGAGCGGCATCCTTCGCAGCGGTGGCTTTTGAGGCAACGGCAGCCTTGGCAGCAACGGCTGGCTTGGCGGAGGCAGCTGAGCCGCCCTTACGCACTGCGGCAACTTGAGCCGGGGTCACTGCTTTTGGGCTATTGCCCCAGCTGGCGTAGACATACGTCAATACGTTGGCGACATCTGCATCAGACAGACCGGCAACAGCAGGCATGACGGTGTTGTAGTTAGCACCGTTGACTGTGATAGGGCCATTTAAACCCTTCACGACCACGTTGATGATCTTGTCGAGAGGCTGTTTTGCCAGATAATCAGATTTGGCCAGTGGCGGGAAAGCACCCGTCAAGCCAGTACCTGTCGGCTGATGGCAAGCAGCGCAGTTAGCCAGATACACGGCTTTACCAGCATCTAGGCCAAGCTTAGGCGTGCGCTCGTTAGCGACGTCGTCTGCAGCGCTGACAGCGCCTGAGGCCAGCACCAGCGCCAGCCCCCCCAGTAGTATTTTCACGTTCATTTTGATTCCCTTTTTTTAAAATAAATCTTTTGTAATGGGGGGGGCTAAGGGTTTGACTGAAACGTTCCACCTGCTTGCTCCCTTGCTCTTAGAGCTGGCCGGGGCCTCTTTCCTTAGCCGCGCGCTACCCATTTAACTTACTTGTAGTTTGTTCCGTATTGTTTTTGTGCAAATTGATCAGAGTCATCTCCTGCATGAAAAGATGCACCAAAAGTAATGTTTAACTTAAAAGAACCGATCTGCATCGCTACTATCCAAGGCCTACGATCACGGCATTGAATGACAGGTATGAAGACGATACGGATACATCCCTTGACGCTTGCTCTGCTTGCGCTGGTTCCCTCCGCACAGGCTCAAGAACAGGATCCCGTGGAATTGCTGCCGACCATGGTCGTGGTGGCTAGTCGCCTGCAAGAGCCTCTGGCCCAAGTTCAATCCAGTGTAGCAGTAGTAACACGTGACGAAATGGAGAAGCAGGTGGCGCAGGACTCAGCAGACATGGTGCGCTATGTACCAGGCCTGCGCGTAGACACTGACACCACCCGCTTTGGAAGCCGCGGCTTTACCATTCGTGGGCTGGGCGGCAACCGCGTTCGCACCGAGATCGATGGGGTCCCTCTGCCAGATGGATATGCGGTGGGTCAGTTTGCTTCAGCCGGGCGCGACTTGGTCAGCTTAGCGGCGATAGATCGTGTCGAAATCCTGCGCGGCCCTGCCTCTACTTTGTATGGCAGTGATGCATTGGCCGGTATCGTGGCTCTGCGTACGCGTTCCCCCGAGGATTTGCTTGAGGGCTCGCCGCTGCGTCGAGAGTTGCGCGCTGATTACAACAGCCGTAACGATAGCCATCTGGTTGGCGTCACCGTCGCTGCGGAGGGGGCAAATGGCTGGCAAGGTATGGCGCTGGTAGCACGCCGTGATGGCCACGCTACCGACAACCAAGCATGGCTTCCGAAGGACGCATCTAATCCGGTCGATTTTTATAATGAGGCCTTTTTAGGCAAGCTTGAGAAGGATGCCGGCGCACAAGGACGCTGGACGTTCATGCTGGACCATAGCGGCCAAAACACAGAAACCGATGTGGTATCGCAACGTTTTGCGGCGGGCAGATTCTCCACTACCTATCTATTGTTGGCAGATGACAGCACTGCGCGCGACAGAGTCAGTGTTGGCGCAGAGTGGGACACCCCTATTACCGGGGTCGATACCCTCGGCTTACTGATCTACGGGCAAGACAGCAAGGTGCGTCAAGAGACACGCCAGTTCCTGCTCCCTGCAACCCCAACCCTGCGCTGGCGTCAGTTTGACTTCGAACAGCGCGACCTGGGCGTGGACGCCATTGCACAGACCCACCTACAGACTGGCAAAGCTAAACACTGGCTGGTCTACGGCAGTGAACTCGAGAACACCCGTTACGAGGGGCAACGCGATGGGTTGCAGACCATACTATCAACCGGAGTCTCCACTAATGTGATTCTGGGCGAGAGTTTCCCGATGCGTGACTATCCCACCTCCACAGCAGAACGCGCCGCCGTCTTTGTACAGGATGAAATTGAGCTGGGTCGATTGGCAGTGACTCCTGCCGTGCGCTGGGAGCACTACCGGCTAGATGCCACACCTGATGCCATATTCCGCCTGAGCTTTCCGACCACCCCCGTGGTCAGCATCAGCGAGAGCAACCTGACCAGCCGACTTGGCCTGCGCTGGAAGTTGTCGCCGCAACAGCACCTGTTCTTGCAGGCTGCCGAAGGCTTCCGTGCACCGCCGTTTAACGACGTCAATATTGCGCTGTCTCTACCTGTGCTCAACATCGAAGTACGTCCGAACCCTAATCTAAAGCCAGAAACCAGCCGCGGCGTAGAGGCAGGCTGGCGCTTGCAGGGCAAGACAGTGCAGGCCACTTTTTCGGCCTTCAACAATCATTATCACGATCTCATTGAGTCGCGAGCCAACTTGGGCGTGGACCCCATTTCTGGAGCTACGGTCTTTCAGTCGGTTAACCGGGCGCGTGCCCGTATTGCTGGCTTAGAATTAGAAGCCTCCGCCCGGCTCGACGATTTCCTGCCAATAACTGGCTGGCGGTTGCGCCTCGCGGGCTCTACCGTGCGCGGTGAAGATCGTGTCCGCAACCAACCACTAAACAGCGTGGACCCCGACAAGGCTGTGATCGGCATTAGCTATGAGGCGCCGAGCGGTCGCTGGGGCGGCGAGTTTGTGACTACTGGTGTAGACCGACAATCCCGTGTTGATAGCAGTGGGGCGCTTCCCTTTGTTCCACCGGGTTATGTACTTTATGACGCCTATGGTTGGTATGTGCCCTGGCAAGATAGCCGCATGACAGTGGGGCTGCAAAACTTGGGCAATCACCGTTATTGGGACTGGAACAGCGTGCAAGGAGTGTTGGCCACAGCAACCAATACTGGTTTTTATACCCGTACTGGCTTCAATGTATCCGTTGGAGTCACTCAATCGTGGTAATGGTCTGACGTATCTTCCTGTAAGTTGGAAATACGATGATCGTCAACTGCTAGAGACGAAAATCACTATAAAAAAGGGCGCAAACTTTGCGCCCTAAAAATTCCTTCCTCAAAAAGAAAAAAGAAAATTGTGATGCTGTTAATCCAGATCAACCCCTTCATTAAGACGTGACTGAAAAGCATGCGTCCACATCAACGCGAGGGGGGCGATGTCATCCATCCCCAACGCCATCAGACGATCCCTCATGACATGACTCCCTCCGTCGACCGTCAGACGCACCGACCCTGGCAGAGCCAATCGAGTACCACCACGAACATTCACCGTCGAACGGCACAGACGCCCATTGTGATGAGAGAGCAGCGCCAAGCTGAGCGGACCGTTAGGAATTGATGGCCCCATACGACCGGAAAGCGTCATCACAGACTGACTCGTGCCTGGCTCCATTACTTGGCACGCAAAATCACGGCCCTGCAAACGAAAGGGAATTTCTGTCACAAACTTGGGGAATCCCCAAATTTCCCGACCCGCAGAGTTAGCCATTTCCGTGGTCACTGGCAAGTCCAGAATATGAAAAGCAACGTGACGCATCTCTGGCTGTTGCAAGGTTGTCAGCACATCTTTCCAGCCGCCCAATTCTTGCGCCTCGCCCTGCCGGGTAACGGCTACAGTCAGGCCAACTTCGTTGTAAACACCAACGCTGGTGTCGCGGTACTCGTAGCATGCCAATGCTGCCAACGCTCGACCACCTACAGTGAGTGCCGGCACCATTCCAGTACCAGTCAAAAGAGCGTCTACTCGCTCGCGATCCACCATAAAAAAAGTAACCAACGACGATGTATCGTAATACATAATCGGCAGCTCTACTTTCCCCACGCTGGTGCGCACCGTACGTCTTGGCACAAGAAAAAACGGGTCGTTATGAGCAACAGGCAATTTGGGCTTTATCATCATGTTCATCAAACAGTTCCTGTAAAAGAATGTGAAAGATTGCGGGCGATACGAGACAACAAACCGGCCTGCTGGTCTTCGATGACCGCCAGTCGATTAATCTGATTGGTTCCTTCAAAAATTCGGGTAAGCCGAGCGTCGCGGAAAGTTCGTTCAATATTGTGACTGTGGCAGATGGCATTACCCCCCATAAGGTCCATTGCGGCTTCAATGACTACTTGAGCACGATCGGTTGCCTGAAACTTACTCAAGGAGGCTCCATCTTGGCGTACCGTCCACGCACTCGCATGCCGCCAGGTTAGGGCACGAATAGCCCCAGTCTCCGCTTGAAGATCGGCCAGCGTGGATTGCACATGCTGGTAATGCAGTAGGGGACGCCCTGCTAGCGTTTCGTTACAGGCATACGCTGTTGCTAAATCCAGTGCTTGCTGGGCAAAACCAACCGCCATCGCCGCCACCGGCAGACGCGATAGATTAAGTGTTGCCCGCATCAGTCCCCAGCCATTACGTGCGCCACCCACCACCATATTGTCTGGCACAAAACAGTCGTCCAGCTCCAGCTCTGCAGCTCCTGATGAACGCATTCCCATCTTCAGTTCAGTTCGGGCCACACGAAAACCTGGCCAGCGGGTATCCACAAGGAAACACGTCCAACTCTCGTAGCCCTCTCCTTCCAATGCGGCAAATACGGCGACATAGCGTGCAATATCACCGCCACTGATAAATACCTTGCGACCACTCAACAACCAACCACCGTTGCCACGTCGTGCACGCACTCCGGCACGCTGATGAAGCGCACCATAACCATCCTCCGCATCAGACCCTGCCGAAGGCTCGGTAATAGCAAAAGCAAACAGCTGGGGATCGCCGGCAAGCGTGGCTTTCTGAGCAGGCAGCACAACACGCCGCATAATGCCTAAATCCCCAGAGAGCATCAGGGGTGCCAGCCCCAGCGCCGGAGCCGACAGCATCAGCATAAGGCCTCCATCCACCCGGGCCAGTTCCTCAACCCGAATCGCTTGCTGCCATGCCAGTGAGTAGCGGTACTGCAACAATGGCGCACTGCCGAATGGAGCCGGTAAAAGGTCACTTAACAAACCCGCCTGACCTGCCCGTTGCAGCAGACGATCCGTATCTGGCACCGCCACATGCCCATCACGATGCAGCGCATCCGCCTGTGCGCCTAACGGCTTCATCTCGCGCTCAGCGAACGCGCGCACGCGTCGACGCAGTCGGCCTAATGCTGCCGGTAGTTTTGCCGTATCCAGCTCCCAAGGGTCTTCTGGTCGATAGGCAGAAAACGCGCGCAACATAGGAACGCGGCGCAGGGCCGCAAATGGTGACAGCGAGTGACCAGGAGATAGATAGCCAGGTAAATGATCTGCCGCCCCTGCCTCTGCATCAGGCAACCCAGCATGATCACTGGCCAGCCCTGCCGCTACTAACGCCAACTCTGGTGGAGATCCTCCGAGTGCCCGCCAGCAATTAACGGCACGCAAAATATGCTCAACACCCGTGTCACGCATATAGCCAATGCCACCATGTACCTGCATCGCCGCATTGGCCGCACGCGACAGCAACGGCATGGCTTCTCGACGCAGTGCAATAGCATGTTGCACATCCAACGTTTTTGCGGCGGCATCATTCAGCAACGCATCCACAGTACGCAGTGCGGTATCAATATCGGCCAACAACATGGCCACGGCATCGTGCTGCTCAATATGGTGCCCACCCTGCACTCTCAGCCCGGCGTATTCACGCGCTCGTTTAGCGGCAGGAATCAATGCCCCACGCGCCAGAGCAACCTGTGCCAATTGCTGAGCCGCAATCAGTTGAGCCAGTAATGGTGCCGATAATGGCACTGATGATGTCGATGACGTTGCCGATAGCACGGTCGGCTGCCAATGCACCGTTGCGCAGCCGTCGAGTCCATGAGGACGCTCATCTCGTTGGGGCTGACAGGCCTTCAGGGCATGTTCGGCTAGATACATACCATCGCCATGCCAATGCAGCGACAGTACCTGCTCAACACTCGGTGCCAGCAATGACATCCGAGTTCGATCACCAAAAACATCTGCCAGTATATCTTTGTCGCGACTATGCAGAGGGCGCCCTGCCAACAAACGGCCTAACGCTGACCTCCCTACTCCTTGCGATCCTTCCAGACTGAAAACAGCAGACGATAACTTGATACCCGTTAACTGCTGTGCCAGCTGTCCTACCGAGAGCGAACAAAGATGCCAAGCTAATGCTGGCTGTGCCGATGCCATATGCACCAGCGCTGACAAGGAAAATACGGGGGGTAATCCGCGGCTAATATCTGACCAAAGACCAAAACCTTCTAACGAAGCATCGAGCAGCCCTGATCGCTCGGCAGCTGCCGATACCGCTACAAAATCATCACGCGAGGGAATTTGCTCTGGACGAGGCAGGCGAGCAGCCAACTCCTGCTCCACGAATGCCGATACCGCTTCCAGCAATGCAGCAACCACATCCGCCGCTATGTCCGCCTCAGCCACAGCCTGCTCAATTTCTGGCCCCACATCTGCCGTCATATCTACCTCTTCGCTTTCGAGTACCGGTTCTGCCAGCGACCTCCTTGCCAACACCTGTCCTCAACGAGCCATAGCCAAGCCCTGACCGGTAAATTCGTCCTTCTTACCTCCCTCCGACCTTGACCATGATCAATGCCCTTATAAGATGGCCCTGCATGACAACTGTGCACTGGCACTTCGCACCCACAAAAAAGCCGGGCATAAGCCCGGCTTTTCGATACCCTTTTGCGCGATCAGATCACGCGAGAGAAGCGCACCTTCTCAACGGCTTCTTCGTGCAAGTAGCGATCAAAGCACGCCGCCACGATCCTCAACAGCAAGCGGCCACGATCCGTTGCCACGATTTGCTGCGGTGATACCTCCACCAGACCGTCCTGCTGCAACGGCGTCAACCGATTAAGGTCGGCGGCAAAGTAAGTGGCGAAATCGACCCCGTAGCGCTGTTCCAGCGCAACGATATCAATGCGGTTCTGACACATTAGTTGCTGAATAATATCTGCCCGAAGAGTGTCATCATGATCCATGATCATGCCGCGCCAGACAGGCCGTCGACCCGCCTCAATCGCAGTCTCCCAACTCGGCAGATCACGTGGATTTTGGCTATAGCTGTTACCAATATGGCTTATAGCACTCACGCCGAAACCAATCAGATCACTCTCAGCATGCGTGGTGTAGCCCATAAAATTACGGTGCAGACTGCCCCTTTCCTGCGCCAGTGACAGCTCATCTTCCGGCAACGCAAAGTGATCCATACCAATATAGCGATAACCGGCAGCAGACAGTTTTTCGATCGCCAACTGCAGCAAACCCAATTTGTCCTCCGCACTCGGCAGCTGATCTGAATTGATTTGTGACTGCGGCTTGAACATATGCGGCATGTGCGCATAGCTGTATATCGCCAAGCGATCTGGCCGCATGGCAACCACCGTATCGAGTGTTCGGCCAAATCCTTCACGTGTTTGCAGCGGTAGCCCGTAGATCAGATCGATATTGACCGAGCGGAATCCGTGTTGGCGACAGGCATCCACCACCACCTGCGTCTCTTCCACCGACTGCACGCGATTTACCGCCTGTTGCACAGCGGGGTCAAAGTCTTGCACTCCCAGACTGGCACGATTGAACCCCATGGCCGCCATCGCCTGAATATCACCCGCATTAACGCAGCGTGGATCCAGCTCAATGGAAAAGTCACGGTTTGATGCCGTACTGAAATGAAAGTGCCGACCCAAGCTTTCAACCAGCTCCGCCAAATAATCTGACCCCAGGAAGTTAGGGGTTCCGCCGCCAAGATGCAGCTGAATGACATCTCGGTCGCGATCAAACAGGGGAGACACTAGCGAGATTTCTCGCACCAAACGACTGAGATAAAGCCCGCCTCGTGTCAGATCACGCGTGATGATGCGATTACAGCCGCAGTAAAAGCAGGGGCTGAAGCAGAATGGAACATGCACATACAACGACAGCTGACGCGGGATCGGATCGCTGTTGCTCTGGTGTGCAACCTCAACAAACTCAGCATTGCCAAAACTTGAGCTGAACTGAGGGGCCGTTGGGTAGGAGGTATAGCGAGGACCTGGCCGGTCATAGCGGCGCAGCAGGTCAGCATCAAATGGAGGTATCGTATTCATGGCGAAAGACTAAGGTCATCTCCGTGCAACTACAATTGACGGAGATCAAAAGTTTACCCTCTAGCGACCGATCATCTAGTTCTGCCTGCCATATTTGAGACATAAAAAAGCCCGGTATCTCCGGGCCTCTCTAGGTGTGCAGCCTGATCAAGCAAGCCTACTCACTCATCATCAAGCGAGCACTCCGCCTCTTCAGGGGTATAGCGGCAGCGCACACGCTTAAGGAAGCGCAGCATAGTGGCATCATAATGCCCTTGCTTGGCCAATCGAATACGCGCTTCACGCATGATGCCTTTATAGCCATCAATTTCGTAGCTAGGCACCTCTAGCCAGAACTGTGGCGGAATATCCGCTTCACTGCGCCTGACCAAATCAAACGCCCCATCCTGGATCTTTGAGGTGAAGCTGCGCAGCAACTGGCCATCCCCGGGATTGAAACTGTCCTTACGAATAACCATGATGCCCGTGATATTCATAAAGGGCATATTGACGATTGCACCCTTAGTACCAATACCCTTTTGCAGTTCCAGTGGCCTCACTGCCATCGCAGGAGCGGCAATAATGTCGACCTGACCATTATTGAACTTACCCGCAAAATTTGTGATGTCTGCCGATACCGGACGAGCGCCAATTTGCTTGATCAGCGATGATTGAGTCTGATCCCAATCAAATGCGGCAATGCGCTTACCAGCAGCCTTGGCCAACGTATTTATGCTGCGATCATTCACGATCGGATAAACAGCCCCCAGTGGAATGATGGCAACCACTTCATAGGGACCACTCACCATACGAGCCGCCGATTTTGGGCTCATCAACAAACCAATAACCGAACGCAGCATTTCATAGCTAGGCACTGATCCGAGTGAATCCAGGGTACCGACAAATTTATTGAGCTGGCGGCCGCGCAGATTAGTCATCATGACCGCATCGCACTGCCCTGCTTTGAAGTCCTCCAGCGCCACACGCTCATCCGTATAGCCGCGCAGCTTCAGAACAATGCCCATGCGCCTGGCCTGCAGAGCATAGTCACGCGCCAGTGCATACACATCACCTTGCGCACCCATAATGTCAAAGACGCAAGCGATTTGGGCGCGCGCCGGGGCGGCTCCTAGGGCCAGCAAGGACAGTGTGGCAAGCAGAACAAGACGTACATACTTCACTATTACTACCTCATTGATTTCTGCCGGCATCCTAGCCCTGATAATTCCTATTCGTCTTTCAGGGCACACTCGGCGGCAGCCGGATCATGCTTGCAACGCACACGCTTTAGCAACGCCATGGTGCGCTTGTCGTACACGCCCTCTTGAGTGAGCTGCAAGCGTGATTCGCGCATGATCTTGGTGTAATTCGCCTTGTCTGCTTCAGTAATACTCAGCCAGTACTTTGGCTCAATATCTGCCTCCGCCTTTTTGATCATGTCAAAAGCACGGTCTAGCTGTGTCGCAATATACTCGCGACACTTCTGGCCAAAGCCTGCTGGAAATTTATTGTGGCGGATCATCAGGTTGGCGGTAATTTGCACCAACGGAAAGCGATAAACAGCACCCTTGTCTCCCAGCCCTTTGTAGAGTTCAAGCGGCTTGAACGCAACAGCGGGTGCGACAACGATATCGACCTGGCCATTGTTAAACTTGCCCGCAAAATTAGTGATATCCGATGCCACTGGCTGAGCACCAAGTTGCTGCACCATCCGTGCTTGCGACTTATCCCACTCCAGTACGGCAATTTTTTTTCCAGCGGCCTTCTCGATGGAATCGATCTTGCGATCATTCACAAATACATACGCCGCCCCCAGCGGCACAATTCCTGCGACTTCATAGGGGCCGCTCACCATCAAGCTGGCTGACTTAGGCGAGCTCAACAACTGAATGACCGTGCGCATGTGTGCATAGGTAGGAATAGCACCTACCGAATCAATGCTGCCCGTAAACTGATTAAACTGACGGCCACGCAGCCCGGTAATGATGGCGCCATCACACTGCCCTGCCTTGAAGTCTTCGGCCGCCACACGCTCATCGGTATAGGCTTTGAGCTCCAGATCTGCTCCCCACTTAGCTGCCGTAAGCTTGAAGTCCTTCATCATATTGAAAGCTTCACCCTGCGAACCAACCGGGTCATAAACACAGATTTTTTGTACAGCCGCCATTGCCGCAGACGTACCGAGCAACGCCGCAAGCCCAAGCCCAGATAGACTCACGCGAAGAAAAGAAAATGACATGCAACACTCCTCAAAAGACTTACTGCTTCATACAAGATCAAGGACACAAAAAAAACCAGCCCACCACCTACACGGCGGGGGCCGACCCTGAACCCACCTGAATTACTCGTCCTTGAGTGCGCACTCGGCCGCATCAGGTTCACGCTTGCAGCGCACTCGCTTGAGTAACGTCATCATACGCGGATCATAAAAGCCTGACTTGGTCAGGTGAATGCGCAGTTCGCGCATGATTTTTTCATACCCGCCACGATCAGCCAGCGGCACATGCATCCAATACTTGGAATCTACTTCACGTTCGGTGTTGCGGATCAAACCAAAGAAACGTGGTACCTGAGCCGCAATGTACTGACGGCTTTTTTGACCGAAGCCGGCTGGGAACTTGTCTTTGTTGAGCACCAACTGAAAAGTAATCTGAATGACCGGAAAGCGTGCAATACCACCTTTAGTGCCCAGCCCCTTGTAGAGCTCCATGGGCTTGTAGGCAAAGATCGGCGCAACAATGATGTCGACCTGATTGTTATTAAACTTACCACCGAACGTCGTGATATCAGCTGACACGGGTTGAGCGCCAACCATCTTTACCATTTCTGCCTGAGACTTATCCCAGTCAAAAACTGCTATTTTCTTGCCTGCTGCCTTGGCTAACGTATTGATGCTGCGGTCATTAACAAAAAAATACCCGGCCCCAATCGGCACTGCACCAGCAATCTCGTAATTGCCATTAATCATAAGAGAGGAAAGCTTAGGATTCGCGAGCAGATCAACCACATCACGCATGTGCGTGTAGCTGGGAATGGAACCTACGGAATCAATAGAGCCGACAAACTGATTAAACTGACGAGCACGCAGGCCGGTGATCAAAGCACCATCACACTGCCCCGCCTTAAAGTCTTCTGTGGCCACTCGCTCATCCGTATACGGCTTAAGCGTAATATTGACTCCAGGACCCCAGCCTCTAGCTGAAATCACATAGTCTTTCATGGTGTTGTAGCCATCGCCTTGGGCTCCCATCGGATCCCAAACGCAAAGTACCTGAGCACTTGCTGCCGCGGGCAATAGCCAAGC
The DNA here is from genome assembly GCA_002333145.1 of Moraxellaceae bacterium UBA2031. GTDB lineage: Bacteria > Pseudomonadota > Gammaproteobacteria > Pseudomonadales > Moraxellaceae > UBA2031. The sequence goes on along the minus strand of DDBN01000069.1, from coordinate 45,557 downwards.
CACGCAGGCAAGCGCCCGCACCAAGCGGTGACGGTCGAGAAGACGCTTCATGATCACTCCCTGTTTTATTATTGTGATCGTTACTGGTATTGATTCTTATCGGGCGACCCACCAGCGTACCGGAGCCACCGCTTTATTGTCCCCATCACGGGCACACAGGATGTAGCAGCCTTATTCTAACCGCAACGGGCTGTAAATAAAGCACTCCATTAGGCCACATTACGTGTCTTTTGGGAGCATGCGTACTGCCGTCTGTCGTCTCATGGCCCCATCCCTCGTCATAGCCTCTCGATATTAGCGGCCTCATGAACAACGAAAAACCAACTCAGAGAAGCCCTCCCCTTAATACTGCGCATCAACACCTAGCAGCGACCACCCCTCAGGGAGCGGCTAAATCACAGGCAAAAAAAAGGGATGGCGAAAAGAATGCCATCCCAAAGAGGGTTACCTCAACCACAAAATCTTGATCGGCTCAGCAGGGCCGACCGCCCTGTGCATCGACTTAAGCGGCTTTGCGCTTCTCGCCGGCGGCAACCAGCTCGTCAAACAGCTTCTGGCCTTCTTCCACAACCTTGAGGGTGGATAGCCTCTGCTTAACTGTCTCAGCTTGTTGCTTGAGATTATCGGCCGTCAGCTTATCAACTTCAGTAATCAGAACCTGGACCAGACCAGCTACCAGCAGCATCGGGGTAGGGGTGTCGGCAGCCTTCTCGGCGCGCGACTCGGTACCAACAGCCAACAAACGGTCGTACTGCTTCTTGCCTTCTTCTTCAGCCTTGGCTACCAAGCCAAGGTTAGCCAAATAAACCTGCTCGCCGAGGCTCTTAACACGCTCGACCAAACTCTGCTGCTGCTCGGAAACCTGCTTCAACTCACCCATGACTATCTCCTGAAAATTTAAAAGCCATTCTTTAGTCCGTAAAAAGGAGGCCGGACCGACGAGATGAATTATAAGTTTCGAGGCATACCGAAACGCATTGATCGTCCGACAATCAAACAAGAATTGGAAAAAACAGATAGTGTCCGACAAAATGCGGCTGTACTGCGAGCGGCCTAAAAGCAAGAAGCCCGCGTCAGCGGGCCCCTTCTTCGACTCTAAACAGCCTTACTTACTTGGCCGCTTCAATCGCCTTAAGGATGTCCGCCTTGGCGGCATCAGCACCTTCCCAGCCCGTGAGCTTGACCCACTTGCCCGGCTCAAGCGCCTTATATTGCTCAAAGAAGTGCTTGATCTGAGCCAACAGTAACTCAGGCAGATCCGTGTATTCCTTCACATTCTTATAGAGCGGGGTCAGCTTGTCATGCGGTACCGCAATCAGCTTAGTATCAATACCTGCCTCATCTTCCATATTCAGCTTACCAACCACGCGAGCGCGAATGACGCAGCCTGGCTGAACAGGAAATGGCGTCACCACCAGCACATCCAGAGGATCACCATCTTCCGACAGCGTGTGCGGGATATAGCCATAGTTAACCGGATAAGACATACCGGTGCCGATGAAGCGATCCACGAACAGGGCGTCAGAGTCCTTGTCAATTTCATACTTGATAGGGGCGGCATTGGCCGGAATCTCGATGATCACGTAGATATCGTTCGGCACATCCTTGCCGATCGGGACATTCTTGTAGCTCATGGCAGGCTCTCGGAGAGAAAGAGGGAAAAGACGGGGCGCATTATAGCGCCCTGTCAGACGTTGCCCAGTACCATCTCAGGCTGAGACGACAAACAGGGCCACGATACAGGCGACACCACCCGCCCAGACCAGCGAGCGGAGTGCTGCCTTATCCATGATATAGAGCACCCCATACACCAAGCGCAGCGCGATGTAGGTTACGGCTATGGCATCGACTGTTGCCTGGGGCGCACCGGCCAGATGCGCGATGATCACTGCAGCCATAAATCCGGGAATGGATTCAAACGTATTCAGCTGGGCCCAGTTAGCCCGCTTCGCAGAACCATCCAGCTTCTCCAGATACTCCCGCGGATTGTGATTGTCGCGGGGATGAAAGCCAGAGGTAAACTTGGCTACCCCCGTCCAGATATAAGGCAGCAGAATGGCTGCCAATACGCACCAATACGCAATCGTCATTGCACAAGCTCCTGCTCACTGAAAATACCGTCAAACAGACCGGTTGATAAATAACGCTCCGCTGAATCTGGCAGAATAACCACGATCATTTTACCGGCATTTTCTGGGCGAGCCGCTACACGCGCCGCAGCGCAGACTGCGGCACCGCAGGAAATGCCCGCCAAAATACCCTCTTCCCGCATTAGACGGCGAGCATATTCAATGGCATCGTCATTGCTGACCGTCTCCACAGCATCAACAAGAGACAGATCAAGATTTTTCGGCACAAAGTTGGCACCAAGTCCTTGAATTTTGTGTGGCGCTGGCACCAACACCTCCCCTTTAAGTGACTGTGTAATCAGCGGAGAAGCTTCAGGCTCAACAGCAATGGTAGTGATGGCCTTAACTTGTGTCTTCTTGATATAGCGCGACACGCCGGTCAGCGTGCCCCCTGTCCCCACCCCTGATACAAAGATGTCTACAGCACCATCGGTATCGTTCCATATCTCTGGGCCGGTAGTTTGTTCATGAATGGCTGGGTTGGCTGGATTCTCGAATTGCTGTGGCATGAAGTATTGCGTTGGATTGCTTACCACGATCTCAGATGCCTTCTCGATAGCGCCCTTCATACCCTTGGCTGGATCGGTCAGCACCAAGCTGGCTCCCAGCGCTTTCAGTACTTTGCGGCGCTCCAGCGACATGGAGGCTGGCATGGTCAGCGTGATAGGGTAGCCTCGGGCAGCCGCTACAAAGGCCAAAGCAATACCGGTATTTCCTGATGTTGGCTCAACAATAGTCATGCCAGGCTTGAGTACACCACGCGCCTCGGCATCCTGCACCATAGCAGCACCGATACGGCATTTGACCGAATAGGCTGGATTACGTCCCTCTATTTTGGCGTAAACACGGGCATTACTGCCCGCCACACGATTAAGCCGAACAAGAGGCGTATTTCCGGTCGAGAGTGAATTATCATCATAAAGGCGGGCCATACTGGGTCTCCCTAGCTTACAAGGGCCACACTATCAATCCTTTGTTCGGGTGTTGCAACAGCCAACCCCGGCGTACTTCCTAGAGAAACCCTATGCACTTGCTGCAGACCACGATCCTGTTTCTGGGTACCGCACTAATCATGGTGCCGCTGCTAAAGCGCATTGGCCTAGCCTCCGTGATCGGCTATCTCGCTACCGGCGTTCTTCTCGGCCCGCATGTCATGGGACTCATCAGCGACACGCGCGAAGTATTGGAATTTTCCGAGTTCGGGGTCGTCATGCTGCTGTTCCTTATTGGCTTGGAACTAGAACCATCACGACTGTGGGTTCTGCGGCACTCAGTCTTCGGGCTGGGTGGATCTCAGGTATTACTAACCGGCTTGATCTTCATGGGAGCAGGCCTGCTAACCGGCTTCAGCCTGCCCATCAGTTTTCTCGTAGGTTTTGGTCTAGCAATGTCATCAACCGCTTTTGTACTGCAACTACTGAGCGATAAAAATCAGCTGACTTCACAGCATGGCCGTAAGGCTTTTGCCATCTTGCTCTTTCAGGATCTTGCCGTGATACCACTGCTCGCTGCTATTCCTCTACTGTCAGGACAGAGCACCGATATTGGCTGGATGAGCCTTGGTAAAGTTCTCGGTGTAGCTGCACTGTTTGTAGTCTCCAGTCGAACACTGATACGCCCAGCCTTCCGGTTTATTGCTAGTGCTGGCGCGCGTGAAATGTTTACAGCTGCGGCACTTTTTATTGTTATTAGCTCCGCTATTCTGACCGAGCTGCTCGGCGTATCGATGGCAATGGGCGCGTTTGCAGCTGGCGTGCTACTGGCTGATAGCGAGTTCCGCCATGAACTTGAGGCCAGCCTCCAGCCCTTCAAGGGACTATTACTCGGATTGTTCTTTATTGCTGTCGGCATGACGGCAGATGTTGGCTTGCTGGCGCGTGAGCCGCTCACCATGATCGGTCTCGCCCTATTATTAATGACGCTAAAATTTCTTCTCTTGATGCTCATCGGCCGACTCAGTGGTGCCGAACTCTACTGCAATGTGAATTTGGGAGTGGCGTTATCTCAGGGCGGTGAGTTTGCCTTTGTACTGTTCACTGCAGCGGCGTCTGGCAAGCTACTACCCCCCGCGCTGGCCGAGCAGCTCATTCTAATCGTTACGCTCTCCATGGCCCTGACTCCATTAGCCTTTATGCTGCTTGAGAAAGTGATCGATCCGTGGATCCGCCCGAAGGAAAAGCGCGAGTTCGATGAGGTCCCTGATGAGGATATACCCGTTATCATCGCTGGCTTCGGACGCTTTGGTCAGATCATCGCCCGCGTACTGCGCATGCACCATATTCCGTTTACCGCACTAGAAGCGGACATACGGCAAGTGGACTTTGTTCGGCGCTTCGGCAACCGTGTTTATTACGGCAACCCCGCCAACATCGAATTGCTTCGTGCCGCAGGAGCCAGTAAAGCCAAGATATTTGTGCTGGCGATGGATAATATTGAAGACTCTCTTCGCACCGCCAAATCTGTTAATTATTATTTTCCACACATCAAAATTTATGCGCGCGCACGGGACCGCGCACACGCCTATCGCCTTATGGATGTCGGCGTGAAAATCATCAACCGTGAGACCTACTTATCCAGCCTGGATCTTGCCGAAAAATTATTGACCGGCCTTGGTATCGCTCCTGAAAAAGCAGCTTCTGGCGTGGCCCGTTTCCGTGAGTATGATGAGGAGCTGATCATTCGCCAGCACGCGATCTATCAGGATGAAGCGTCTCTGATAGAGACCACTCGTCAATCCATGGAGGAACTGGAAAATCTGTTTGAGAGCGATGCGCTTGCCGCGGCGGCAGAAGCTGAAGACTTGGAAAAAGCCACCAGTTAATTTTTTCTCACAAAAAAACCGGCGTATTCGCCGGCTTTTTCTTTATCTAATCACATCAACCCATTACTTCACATAGAAAGTCTTAAGCGGCGGAAAGCCGTTGAATTCTACAGAGCTGTAAGAGTTGGTGTAGGCGCCTGTTGTCATCCAGTACAAACGATCGCCTACGGCCAGATTCAACGGCAACTGGTAGTTAGAGTTCTCGTACATGATGTCCGTGGAGTCGCAGGTTGGGCCTGCCAGCACGACCGTACCGGTCGGCGGATTACCTTCCAGCTTTTCCATGTAGATCGGGTACTTGATGGACTCACCCATGGTTTCCATCAGGCCCTGGAACAGACCCACATCCAAGTACACCCAGCGATTAAGGTCGGTACGCGACTTGCGTGAGATCAGCACCACTTCCGACACCAACACACCAGACTCGCCTACCAGTGAACGACCTGGCTCGAGAATGATTTCCGGCAAGTTATCGCCGTAGTCATCGTGCAAGTAGCGACGAATTTCTTCGGCATACACATTAATCGGGTTAACTTCCGAAATATAGTTTGCCGGAAAGCCGCCGCCCATATTGATCATCTTCAGCTCGATATCTTCCTCAAGCTTCATCCAATCGAACATGTACTTCACTTTCGACAGTGCCGCATCCCAGACAGCGATGTCTTTCTGCTGCGAACCGACATGAAAGGAAATACCGTGAGGCACCAAACCAAGCTGCTTCGCCGTCACCAACAGGTCGATCGCCATGTCTGGATGACAGCCGAATTTGCGGGACAACGGCCATTCCGCCGTTTCGCCGCCTTCCACAAGAATACGCACGAAAATCTTGGAGCCAGGAGCGTTATCCGCAATCGACTGCAGATCGGCCTTGGAGTCGGTCGCAAACAGGCGAATGCCCTTCTCGAAGGCATATTTAATATGTGCCGCTTTCTTGATTGTGTTGCCATAGGAAACACGGTCTGGCGGCACACCCGTATCCAGCACGCGATTCAGCTCAAAAATCGAGGCAATATCAAAGCTAGAGCCGAGATCGCGCAACAGTTCAACCACAGGCACGCCTGGATTAGCCTTAAGTGCATAGTGCACTTTGGCCATCGGGAAGCAGCCCGTCAGCTCTTCAAATTTCTGCTTGATGATTTCGAGATCAACCACCAAGAGAGGAGTTTCCTTGGAGTCGGCAACATCGCGAATCTTCTTCCACTCGGCTTCGGTACAGTAGTCAGCAAGGCGCATGGCAATTACCCATAAAAACGATCGAATGCAAAGAGCCTCTGGAAACTGGCACGCGCTCACTATGAATGCTCACAGCATGGCCGTTTCAAGAGGCTCTTCAACCCGGGGTCAGGTTGCTGCGACCGCGTTAGCGGGGCGCCCTGGCACTGACTACGCAAAGGGTAAAGGCAAAGCCTTGGTCAATCAAGATTTACGACCAATAAGACTACAGACCGTTACCTTCGCTGACCAAGTGTCACAATAACCGTTCTATGGGGCCTCATCCTCATCCCCTTCAGCCTTTTGCCGAGCTTCGTTCACCGTCGGAGTAGTGGCTGAGAGGCCTGCCTGGTCCAAATACGCTATTAGGCGGCGTTCGTTCCAGAGCGAGGCACTGGTCAGCAGGATAATCCCCAGCACCAGCAAGCCACACCCTAGAAAAGCCAAGTTGCCCAATGCGGCAAGCATGGTGAGCCCGGATAAGTCCACGCTGCCACTGCGCACCCCATCCACCAGCGCCTGTGGATTAAGGAATAGCGGAACATTGACCCATAACCAGAGATAGAGCCCTCCCAGCACGAGCGTAAGCGGCAGAGCCATCCACGGCCAATACTGGGCCTGGCGACGGCGACGCTCTATGTAGGCAATCTGTTCGGCAGTCAGAGGAGGCATCGGCAATCCGAGAGCAGTTAGGCTGGTCAGCAAACGCTAGCAGGGAGTAGCCGTGCCCTCAAGCCATACCCAATAGAAGATTCATCTCGTGGGCCAGATCGCTTCAGAGGCACCCTCAGGAGCGAGCCTAAAGGAACTGACAGAAGATCCTAGTCAGTTGGTCACCTTGCCCCTAGAATTCGCGCACTATTTTGCCCCCGCGGCAACCCCCCACCTTTCCGCTTGGAGCTCCCATGAGCCAGTTCGATAATGTTAGCGTCACCACCAAGGCCAATGTCTACTTTGATGGCAAATGCGTTAGCCATACCGTGCAGTTTGCCGACGGCACTCGCAAGTCGGTGGGAGTGATTTTCCCCTCTTCCCTGACGTTCAACACTGGCGCTCCGGAAATCATGGAGCTGAATGCAGGCCACTGCCGTATCCGTCTCAGTGGCGCAACCGAGTGGCAGGAATATCAGGGGGGCCAATCTTTCAGCGTGCCCGGCAACTCATCGTTTGATATCGAGACACTGGAAATGCTCGATTACGTCTGTCACTTCGAGTGAGCACAATCCTAACCTGGAGCAACTATCATGTTTGAATGGATTGCCGATCCGCAGGCGTGGATGGCGCTTGCCACCTTGACCCTGCTTGAGATTGTTCTCGGCATCGACAACATCATCTTCTTGACTATATTGGTCAATCGCATGCCTCCCGAGATGCGTAATCGCACTCGCCTGTTTGGCCTGGGCTTTGCGATGATCACCCGCATCATGCTGCTGCTTTCGCTAGCGTGGGTGATGAGTCTGACCCAGCCCTTCTTTGAAATACTAGGGAAAGCAATCAGCGGCCGCGATCTGATCCTGATTGGTGGAGGCCTTTTTCTACTCTGGAAGGCATCAACAGAAATCTACAACAGTATGGAAGGCTCCGGCGAAGATGGCCAACCATCGCCAAATGCCGGCTCTGCGGCTTTTTTCAGCATTGTCCTGCAGATTGCCGTGATCGATATCGTTTTCTCGTTGGACTCGGTCATCACTGCTGTCGGCTTGGCTAAGCATGTATCAGTAATGGTAATCGCTATTATGATCTCGGTGGGCGTAATGATGTTTGCCGCCAAATCGATCGGCGAATTTGTCGAGAGCCATCCCTCGATTAAAGTCTTGGCTTTGTCCTTCCTAGTCCTAGTAGGCACGTTACTAGTCGCTGAAGGCTTTGGCCAGCACGTCTCCAAAGGCTATGTTTACTTCGCCATGGCCTTCTCACTGGGCGTAGAAATGCTTAACCTCCGCATGCGTAAGCGTGATCGTGATCCAGTAAAGTTGCATGGCCCGAAAGGTCATGCGTAATTAAATAAGCCATAAAAAAGCCCGGATATTTCCGGGCTTTTTTATGGCTGTTTTTGCACATAACCGCAAGGTGTTACTTAGGCCTCAAGCGCCTGCACCAGCGCACGGTGAATTCCACCAAAACCACCATTACTCATGATTAACACCTGATCACCCTGCTTTGCTTCACCCACGATTTTCGCAATGATGTCATCAATCGAATTCAGCACCATGGAAGGCACGGTACTGGCCGCCACAATCGGCCCCAGATCCCAATCCAGCCCCGCAGGCTGATACCAGATCACTTCGTTGGCATCGGCTACAGATGGCGCCAGAGTGTCTTTGTGCGATCCCAGACGCATCGTATTGGAGCGCGGCTCAATCACAGCAATAATGCGGGCATCTCCCACTTTTTTGCGCAGCCCACCCAACGTCGTCGCAATGGCCGTTGGGTGATGTGCAAAGTCATCATATACCGTGACGCCGCGCGCTACGCCCACTACTTCCATCCGGCGCTTTACCCCAGGAAACGATGACAATGCATCACAGGCTTGCGCCACGCTCACGCCGCAATGTTCAGCAGCGATAATGGACACCATGCCATTGCACACGCTGTGATGCCCAGACATGGTCCAGTGCACCTCGCCCTGTTTTACACCATCACGAAAAACAGCAAAAGAAGAGCCTTCTTCACTCAGGCAATCGGCACGCCAACCCGCTTTTGGCAGTGGCACATCAACGGAAAACTGCTCTACTGGTGTCCACGCTCCTCGTGTTAGCACATCAGCCAGATTGACATCATCTGTCGGCACAATCAGACGCCCCTTCCCGGGCACCGTGCGTACCAGATGATGGAACTGCTTCTTGATCGCCTCCAGATTTTCGAAAATATCGGCATGATCAAATTCGAGGTTATTAAGGATAGCGGTGGTTGGTGCGTAGTGAATGAACTTGGAACGCTTGTCGAAAAAAGCCGAATCATATTCATCCGCCTCCACAACAAAATACTTACCGCCTCCAAGTCGCGCACTGGCTTCAAAGCCGTTGGGCACGCCGCCAATCAGAAAACCGGGATTAAGCCCGGCCTGATCCAGCACCCAAGCCACCATCGTTGTCGTCGTGGTCTTGCCGTGCGTACCGGCAACGCCAATAACATGCCGCCCCTGCAACACATATTGCGTCAGCCAAGCAGGGCCCGATGTGTAAGGAATACCTTCATTCAGCACATATTCCACGCAGGGATTACCACGCGACATGGCGTTACCAATCACCACCAGGTCGGGGCGGGGCGCAAGTTGGGCCGGGTCATAGCCCTGCGTCAACGCAATCCCTTGCGCCTCTAGCTGCGTGCTCATAGGCGGATAGACATTGGCATCAGAGCCGGTGACACGATAGCCAAGCTCTTTGGCCAACACAGCAAGCGAGCCCATGAAGGTGCCACAAATGCCAAGAATGTGAATATGCATAAGACTCCTGTCAGCCTTTGGCGGGAAGCAGTTCTGGAAAAAGTTGCACACTGACCGCTATGTTGAGCAGGAACAGTGCCAGCGACAATACATTGCCCTGCAACATGCCGATATTGAGAGAGCGATGAAACACAAAACCGCGCAACCCAATATTCCACCCCACTAACAACATCTGAGTAACCACCACAATAGCAATCATGAAAGACGAGGGCTGAACCGCAAGACTGATCAGCGTCAACGGCAAGGCCACCAAGCTGAGCAGCAGATCAATACCTATAATCGCTGTCAGTGCTTGCACCCAACGGCCCTGTAACTTCTTAAACGCCAGTAATCCCCAAAGGGCTATAGCATCCATCGACAAAGCCAACAGCGTTAGTGAGACGGCAATGCGCAGGCGATCTGGTTGAGCCAAAAACTGCCCCCCTACACCAAGGGCAACGTCAAGCAAGCCCAGCAGCAATAACAATTGCAAGGAATACGGCACATCTTCAGGCCCCCGTCGCAACTGGCAGAGCTGCCAAAACAGGGTCCATAGGGCTTTCATCAACACTCTCTCCGAAATACTGGGGGGCTATTTTCCTCCCAGCTCTATAATGATGCGTATTGTGGCAAGCAAGCGGCTACCGGCGCCACTGCGAAATGTACGCTTGCCCATCCTTCGTGCTATCGCGACAATCCAGCCATCTACTGGTGGAGTGCTATCGTGTCCGACCAACCCCGTGAGCCCATGCCCGAGAGCTGGAAACCCGTCTGGCGTTTTATGGTTTTTCTGACCGGCGTTACCATCGCCATTGGCGTTGCCGCTGCCATCATCGACATGCTAATACGTCAGTAACTGCTTTTTGACCTGTCTTTTGCCCGGAGCCTCCCCCCACCCAAGAGACAGCCGGGTTTGACACCAGCCCCGAGAGCAGGACAATAGCGCGTTTTTCCCGCCAGACATCCGGGATCACACAAGCGAGAGCAAACATGAGCGCATTGGTCGGCATCATCATGGGGTCCCAATCAGACTGGGCCACGATGCAGCATGCGGCAGACACCCTGACAGCCTTAGGCGTGCCCTTTGAGGCTGAGGTTATCTCCGCACACCGTACGCCAGACAAACTGTTCAGTTACGCGGAAAACGCCCGTAGCCGCGGCATTGAGGTCATTATTGCCGGCGCTGGCGGCGCAGCGCACCTGCCCGGCATGTGTGCCGCCAAGACATCACTACCCGTGCTCGGCGTGCCGGTGCAGTCCCAAGCCCTGAATGGCCTCGACTCTCTACTTTCCATCGTACAGATGCCAGGTGGTGTACCCGTCGGCACTCTGGCTATCGGCAAAGCGGGCGCAATTAATGCTGCCTTGCTGGCCACCCAGATCCTCTGCGGCAAACACACTGATCTACTGCCCGTCATTGAGCAGTTCCGTGCATCGCAAACCGAGAATGTACTGGCCAATCCAATACCGGGAGTGATCGCGTGAGTCGACTGCGCATCGGGGTTCTTGGAGGCGGCCAACTTGGCCGCATGATGGCACTGGCTGGCTATCCTCTGGACTTGGCTTTCTCTTTTTATGACAGCAATCCGACGTGCCCTTCTGCTGAGCTTGGCCAACGCCATGGTGACGCCGAAAACTCCATCGAGAGCTTGGATGCCTTCATCGACAGTGCAGATGTTTTCACTTACGAGTTTGAAAACATTCCAGTATCTTGGGTAGAGCGTATTGCAGCAAAGAAGCCTGTATACCCGAGCGTAAAGTCTCTCTCTGTCTCACAGAATCGTCTGAACGAAAAGAAGCTTTTTGCTGACCTGAAAATTCCATCAGCCCGCTTTGCCGAGATTCGTAGCGAAGCCGATTTACATGGTGCCGCGAAGACACTGGGCCTGCCACTGGTCATCAAGACCGTTACCATGGGTTATGACGGCAAGGGCCAGTTTCTACTCCACTCCGAAGACCAGATTCCACAGGCGTGGTCAGCACTTGGCGCTCAAACTCCGTTGATGGCCGAAGAGTTCATGCACTTCAAGCGTGAGCTTTCGATTATTGCCGTGCGCAGCCGTGATGGTAAAACCGCCTGCTATCCGCTCACGGAAAACGTGCACCATCGCGGCATCCTGTCACACTCTATTGCGCCAGCGCCCTTTGTTGAAAATGATATTCAGCTTACGGCTGAGCGCTACATCTCCACCATTCTGCATGAACTGGATCACGTCGGCGCCATCACACTGGAAATGTTCGAAACCCATAATGGCATCTTTGCCAACGAGACAGCTCCACGCGTGCATAACTCAGGGCATTGGACTATTGAAGGGGCACGCTGTTCGCAGTTTGAGAATCATGTGCGCGCCGTTGCTGGCTTACCATTAGGCGATACGACCTGTGATCGCCCAACAGCCATGCTAAACATTATTAGCCTGCATCCGAAGACCGAAGATATTCTTCAGATAAAAGATGTGCATTTGCACCTTTACGGCAAAGATGAACGCGAAGGCCGCAAGCTCGGCCATATTACGCTGACCGCCAACAACCATCACGAGCTAGCCGCCGGCATCACGCAAGTTGCTGACTTACTGCCAAACCCGATGGCTATTTTTCCAGGCAAGTAATTGTTTCTGCATTAAAAATGCCTGCGTAGCGCAGGCTTTTTTAATGCAGTAAAGTGGCGTCATTCCCTGCCCTTTATATAGTCACGAATATCATCGAGCACGGGGAAAACCGACACCATAAGTAAGACACCCGCCAGCGGAATGGATACAAAAAAACCCACATGCTTGTAGCCAAGCGCCCCCAGTACGCCCCCAACAAAAAAATGCAGCACCAGCGATACATGCAGGCTTAGTCTGCGACGCAAGGCCGCTAGCTCCTCCTCCGGATGAACTGCCGGCTGCTGCTTCGCGTGTAGCAATCGACCGATAGCAATCCCAATATCAGTCACCAGCCCGGTGACATGCGTTGTTCGGATTTCTGCTCGTGAAATTTTGGTGATGATCGCATTCTGCAATCCCATCATAAAACACAGCAGTAGCACTGTTACCGGAACAAAAGCCGATGCATCAGTCTGAGCACTAGCGCCCAATAAACCAAACACTATAAGCAATAATGACTCTGCCATTAATGGCAAAGCATAAACACTGTGCAACCCTGCTGCACGCGCCCAGTTCACCATATATGCGCATACAATTGCCCCCGTCACAAAAACGATCAGCGCCACTCCGCCCGCCAGAGCCAGCATAAAGTGGCCAAGGGCAATATTATCCGCCATCTCCGATACAATGCCGGTCATGTGTGACGTGTACTGCTGCACGGCGAGAAATCCCCCCGCATTCGCCGCACCCGCCACAAACGCCAGCAAACGGCCCAGATGCCGATTGGCGTGCAGGCTACGATCAGCGGCTGTGAGCGCTCGAAAATATCTCATTACTCGAACCACGGATGCTCCCTGACCCGTACAGTCACAAAATCAATAAAAGTACGCAGTGCTGTCGGGACATGATCCCGACTGGGGTACATGACATAAAGCCCCCCATGAAGCACCACGTAATCAGGTAAAACAGGCATCAATTGCCCTGCACTTACCACGTTGGCACTCAGAAATTTTGGCATTAAAGCAATACCAATACCGGCAACTGCTGCATCACATGCCATTCCGATATTGTTTACTGTTAGCCGCCCGTGCAAAGTAAGCTGGCAGGATGGCTCGTACTTACCGCTCTTGCCCTGACGCATCAACTGCACACTATTTTCCTTTGGCTGCATAAACAAGATGACATCATGTGCAGCCAAGTCCTCTGGCTTCTTTGGCACCCCAAAGCGCCCTAGATAGGCAGGACTCGCGTAAAAATATCCGTTCAGATTACCCAACTTTCGAGCCACCAGTGATGAGTCCGGGAGCTCACCAATACGGAAGGCCAGATCGAAGCCTTCCTCGACCAAATTAACCACTCTTCCGGACAGCTCAGCTTCAATCGTCACCTCTGGATGCTGCTGCATGAACTCAGCTACTACCCGGCCCATGAACTGCATGCCAAGCTCCACAGGCATGGTGATACGCAAATGACCGCGCGGGCTCTCCTGAAGCTGCGTCACGGCACGCTCTGCTTCACGCAACTCTCCCAACACTCGACGGGTTCGATCAAAAAACACCTGCCCCGCCTCGGTGAGATTCAACTTGCGTGTGGTGCGCTGCAGCAAGCGTACGCCCAGACTCTCTTCCAAGCGCGCTAAAGAGCGACTGACAGACGACTTCGTCTGCCCCAGACGAGCCGCCGCCCCTGTCAGGCTCCCCTCTACCACCACGCGCTCAAACACGGCCACATCATTCAGATCCATACACCCTCATTGTTGCCATATAAGGAACAATCAATACACTTGGGCAATAGTAGGACCGAATAAAAAACAATACCAGTAGTCCTCCATAGCGGCTAATTTGTATGATTTTATACGTCGCCCTCATGGAGCGATCGTCATACAGCGCTTGCCCTACCGCACCAACAGACCGACACTCAAGGAGGCTACGAAAACTTGTCACGGCAAATCCAACAGAGACCATCATGTCCGACGACTCCAAACGCTTTGGCGCCACTACGCCAGGCAAACGCTTTATGAAATTGGCGGGTATGTCTGCCTCTATTGCAGGCAACTTTGCCAAAAATCGAGTCAAAGGAATGATAGGGACACTCACCGAAGAGGAGCGCCTGAAAGAGCGAGAGCAATTATTCATGCAAGTCGGCGAGCAAATTGCCAACACGCTTGGAGAGATGAAAGGCGCTGTAATGAAGGTCGGTCAAATTGCTTCGCAGTTCAAAGATGTTTTCCCCAAGGAAATTGCCGACGCCCTAGTGAAGCTCCAGCAAGAATCCCCACCTATGCCATTCGGTGTGATCGAACAACAGATCATGCGTGAATTAGGAAAGCCTGCAGCTGAAATTTTTGCAGAAATTGACAGCAAACCGTTCGCAGCGGCATCTATCGGGCAAGTCCATCGAGCACGAACACTGGAGGGCGATGATGTCGTCGTCAAGGTTCAGTATCCCGGCGTGGACACTTGCGTTGAGTCTGACCTCAAGCACCTGCGCTTAGCCCTTAAACTCGCTGGCGTTCTGCGCGTCGACAAAGCCATGCTGGATGAAGTATTTGGCGAAATTCGTCGCAGCCTGCATGACGAGCTTGATTACGAACAGGAAGCTGAAAACATTCGCGTGTTTTCAGCATTCCATGCAAGCGATCCAAAAATTATCGTGCCACGCGTCTTCGAGCGCTATACCAGTAAACGCGTACTCACAATGGCGTATGAGCCCGGAGACCATATCAGCAAGGTATCCGCCCCTCGCTATACGCAAGATGTCGTGAATGAATTGGGACATCGCTTATTCGATGCCATCGGCGCTCAGATTTTTGAGCTGCATGCAGTGCATTGCGATCCGCACCCGGGCAACTTTGCCTTCCGCCCAGATGGCTCCATGGTTATTTATGACTATGGCTGCATCAAGAAAATTAAACCGGAGATCGTTGAATCATTCCGAAAAACCACCAGCGCCTCGATTGCTAAGGATTTTCATGCCCTAGAAAAAGCCCTTATCGAAATGGGTGTGCGTAATACCAATAATGCGCCGCACATTACCCCTGACTTCTATGAGCCATGGACTCATCTCATCATGAAGGCATTCTCTGAACAGCCTTATGATTTTGGCGGATCGCGTTTGCATGAAGAAGTGGTAACGCGCGCTCGAAAGTCACTGTCTTACTGGGATGCATTCCAGCCATCTGCTGACACCATGCTGGTCAACCGAGCAATTGGCGGGCATTACTGGACCATGAAAGAACTTGGTGTAAATACGGCCTTCCGTGATGCACTGATACGCAACATCGAACCTAAATCGGGCAACTGATACGCTGAAATATAAACGGGGCCACAAAGGCCCCGTTTATATTTAGCAGAGATTAACTCAGCTAAACACAAAGTACGCTGCCACTCCGACCAGTACTGCTAACACTAACAATACTACAGGCCCCAAACCTGGGCCTGAAGCCGGCGCAACCGGTGTCAACGTCGGCGGGGCAGAAACAGGGGCTGGAGTTGGAGCTGACTTGACCACAGGTTCAGGCGTAGCCACAGGCGCTGGTCGCGGAACTGCTGCGATAGGAGCTGGAACTGGAGCAGGCTTAGGTGCCACTACAGGCGCAATCGCCGGACGGAACTGCGTCATATCCGCCTCATCAAAGCTATCGACCGGCTGAGAAGGCCCGATAATCTTGAACACCACCGCATCAAATTTTACCTCGTCGCCGTGCGCTAGCGCTGACTCCTCGATACGTTTGCCATTCAGGAACGAACCATTGGATGATCCCAAGTCCTTCATCCACAATTGACCACTGCGAATGGATATCTCCGCGTGCCGACGTGATACATGCGTACCGGTAATGACGATATCGCAACCGGGATCACGCCCCAGCACTGTCGTGCCATCCATCAAAAACATTTTGCCGGAAATTGCTCCGGTCATGGCTTTAAGTTGCCATTGCGGCAATACCGGCTTTTCAATATCTCGTTTAATCGCTGCCGGCAACGGCTGTGCAGCACCCTTAGCAGGATCTGTAATCAGAATTTCGATCAGATGAAAGCGCAGGACATCACCTGCTTTAACCTCTGCCTTCTGCGCCACTTTCTCACCATTGAGGAATGTGCCATTGACACTGCCGGCGTCCCACACAAATAGCTTGCCATCTTCCTGTCGCAACTCAGCATGATGCAGACTCAAGCCCTCATCATCAATTGCCAGTCCATTAGCTTTATCACGACCGATGGTCAGACGCTGATCCACCAGCCACATAGCCGGCTGCCGATTATCCACAAATTGCAGTTTGAACATGACGAGAAACCTTCCGTTGATCAGTTCTGTACAGGCTCCGGAGCCTGCTCTGTATCTGTCGCTACGATCGGCTGATATCCCTGATACACCGCATCGATATTCTCAGGGAGACGACTGACCTTACCACTCTTGCTCACGTTGAATTGCAACGTACGAATACTGTCATAATGACGCTGACTAAGCGCTGCCGCACTCGCTGAATCTTTTAGCAAGGTTGGCCGCAAAAATACCAGAAGATTACGTTTCGTTTTGCTGTTGCTGGTTGCCCGAAACAAGTGGCCAATTAGAGGAATATCTCCCAACAATGGCACTTTGCTAACAGTTTTTTTCACATCATCCTGAATCAACCCACCCAGCACGATGGTCTGCGCATCGTCAGCCAGAATTGTCGTCTTGATGGAACGTTTGTTAGTAATCAAATCTGCTGAGTTAATGCCTTCGGCACTTGGCACTACCGCGGAAACTTCCTGCTCCACTTCCAGTCGAACCGTGCCACCCTCGCCAATATGTGGGATTACCTTGAGCGTGATGCCAACGTCCTGACGCTCAATGGTGGTAAACGGATTCGTTGTTCCAGACGATGTTGTAGAGGTTGAGCCCGTAATAAATGGCACGTTTTGGCCAACAACAATTTTCGCTTCCTGATTATCCAGCGTCATGATACTGGGCGTAGAGAGCAGATTAGCGTTACTCACCGTTGCCAGCGCCTGAATGATCGCTCCGTAAAAAGTCTTGTCGCCGTTCGAGTTTATTTCTTCCTTGCCCAGACCAATGGTGGCGCCATTACTGATATTGGCAAGCGCAGGATTTTTTGCGCCCGCAGCAATCGCCAGATTAGCAATGCTGGATCCGGCAGTAGAGAAATTGATCAGGCCTACTCCCTTAGAAGGGTCCCCTCCGGCCCACTGCACGCCAAGTTGCGCTGCATTATCACCAGACACCTCTACGATGGCAGCCTGAATCAGTACTTGTGAACGGCGCTGATCGAGTTGATCGATGACGCTGGCAACTTCCTTCATCAATCCCGGATCTGCTTTGACAACCAGCGCATTTAGGGACTCATCCGCAATCACGCTAACACCGCCTGCTGATACCGCCGTCGTAGCAGCCTTGCCGTCGGCAGGTCGCCCTGTCTCACCAGACACTAAACCCTTCAGCACTTCGGCTACCTGCTTGGCTACTGCGTGCTTCAAACGAAACACTTGCACTCCGCCCCCCAGACGATCCGACGAACTGACATCCAGAGTAGTGATCAGCTCACGCAAACTTTTACGAGACCCGGCATCACCCTTGAGCAGCAAACGATTACCGCGCGTGTCTGCGACAACTCGCACGCGGCTGATTGTTTTGCTGTCTTTGGCCGCCACACCTCCCACACTGGTCAAACTTTCCAGCATGGTTAGCATGTCATCTACTCGCGTTTCCTTAAGCAGAATGACTTCTACTTCATCACCATCAGTGACATCGAGCTGCCGGATGATCGAGGTAAGCACCTCAATATTATTGGCTCGATCCGAAATGACCAATGCATTGGCACCCTGCACAGCGGCCAGGTGCGCAAACTGGGGCATCATTGGACGCAACACTGGCACCAGCTCAACGGCACTGGTGTTATCCAGCATGATGACGCGCGTGACCAACTCCTCGCCGCGTGCGGTGCCTTTCTGATCTACTCGCACCGCAAACTGCTTGGCATTAACATCCGGTACCAGTTTGACAGTACTTCCGCTCTGCACTGCTGCAAATCCATTTACCCCCAGCACGCTAAGAAAGAGCTCGTACACCTCGGGAGCTGTCATAGCCTTGCTGGAAATGACCGTAATGGATCCCTTCACGCGCGGGTCCACCACAAAATTCTTGCCAGTAATTTCTGCCACCTCTGTTACCAAGGCAGAAATATCGGCATCCTTAAGATTAACCTTCCATGTCTTGGCAGCATGAGCTGGCATGCTGAGTGCCAATAAAAGGCTTATGGTTGCTAATGGTTTCAGAACAGCACGCATCATCTTTTTTATCTTCTTCAGAACTTTCGTTCAATCGTTACGATCTGGGCTCCGCGCTGAATTTCCACGCGCGCCGTTCCCCCATTCTTCAGCGATTCCAGAATCTGCATATCTGCCTGCAGATTACCGAGTTGCTGCCCATTTACACTTAATATTTTATCCCCCGGCTGCAAGCCAGCCCCCGCCCGAATTTGCTCTGGCGTATCGCTGCTTACTTCATAGCCGCTGCCACTGGCGCGCAAGCCCATCTCCTTCAAAAAATCAGAAGATGACCGGTGCATGGCATCAGCAGCACTCCCCAGGAGGGCTCGCACGCTTGGCACGCCCCCTACCATCAGCGTCGAGGCGGGGCTTGAAGACGGAGCGCCATCCAACAGGCCTGTTTTCTCAAAACGCAGCACCTCAGGATTTCCCGCACCACGACGTATCAAGATCCGATCCTCAAATACAGACTCCAACGTCGCTCCACCCGGCAGGCTTTCATTCAGGCGATACAGCTTACCCGTTGGCTGGCTCTGCTCCGCTACAATCGCACTGGATCGATTAGGGTCTGTGCTTACAAAGACCCCTGCTAACCGCAGCTGCAAGCTTGTATCAGGCGCATTTTCCGCGGCCACTCCAGATGGCAACACGGATGCCTGCCCGAAAAGATTGAGTGATGACAGTTTCATCAAGTCCACTGGAGCCGCGACAGATCGCACCGAAACGGAGGGGGCCACGCCCGACAAGCGAGAGCCATCATGCCCGCTGGCAAGCCAGGCCATGCCAGACACTGCCCACGCCATCCATAGCACCGCCAACAGGCAGAGGACTCTGCCTGTAATGATCAGCATCCGCTCGGCACTGCCTTCCTGCCCCAATAATGCTGCCACTTGTTCTGTCACCTGCGCGAGCGTTCGTACGCCCGTTCTTTGAATACTGTTCCGGCCATGCCGAAATCACTTGTGCAAATAATGCCACAGCACGACGTGATAAAGCGGAAATTTGCGTTGATGATCTGTCTGTTCAAACAATCACCTCGCCTCACGCGTGCTGGCTACCACGGCGTTGGGGTCTGCACCACTACTCCGGTGTGCAGGGCTATAGCGCAATAATCGCTCCCGCACCTGTGTTTCCACCCGTCCATCAGGCAGCAGCGTCGCCTCCGCCAGAGCCAAGCCACTGCCCGCCTCTGTCAGGGCCAGCTGCAAGCTATCCCCCACTAGCTTGGGTGTCATACGCATCGGTGGCAGCGTTAATTGCAATTGCTGACCACTCAGGGGCAACTGCAAAGCCCCACCCTCCCACGCCAGATCACCCTCGGCAGCCGTCCAAGCACCCTCGTGCCATCCGGCTCTGGTTACGCCAAAATTAGCGGCCTTTACCGCCCCTGGCATTTTCCAACCGGGAGGAAGCACTATATCGAGCAACTCTCCGGGCATCTCGCCTTGCAGCCCGCGAACTTCCAATCGATGCAAGCCTAGGCTCACTGCTCCGTGAAGAGGTACCGCCCCTTCCGAGTGAATATCCGCCATAGCCCGGCCCAAGAATAGTCCCCACGGCTTAATTCGCCAGGAGAGCAACCCACTAGCCCCCTGCTGCACCCACTCTGCTTGCCCTCGCCAGATCGTGCCCCCCCACGCCGAGACCTGCAGCGCTGGATTAGTCGGAACAACGCGCTGCAACAGGCTGGCCGGCGCTCTTATCAACAGAAAGAGCACCAGCATCAGCACACCAAGGAGTACCCACGGAGTCAGGGAAAAGCGAGGGACAGATTCATTCATAAAGCAGTGGCTCTCCATGGCATTGCCAATCTTCTCTGCCATGTAGCAGTAAAAGAAGGCAGGATGGTTACGCAATTCCACCGCGCACCAGCAAAGGGTTCTTTATAATGCGCCAGATTTCAAAAGGCGAGCATGCTCGCACTAACTTTTCGGGAGACCTCATGACCGCCTCTTCTTTTTACCCTGCACTAGCGCTTGCTCTGGCACTTCCTCTATCTGCCTCTGCCTTTGAAAGCATTGAAAGCAACCAGCTTGCTACCCCAATGCTGGGTGGCAGTGGAGGCATCAGCGCCGCTATCGATGGCCGCAGCGGCAATACCGAACGCGAAAACTACACAGTGGGTGGACGCCTGCACTATCAAGCCCGCGACACTGGCATGTTCCTCGTCACAGAGCACAGCCGTGGCAAGGCAGGCAGTACAGAAATTGAGGATAACACTTGGGTACACGCCCATTATCGTGACGAATTTCAGCGTGGCCTAGCGGCTGAAGCTTTTGTTGATCACCTAGTGGATGACTTTCGCCTGCTCGATAGCCGAACTCAGCTAGGTGCCGGCGTCCGATTTACCTTGGCCTACAGTGAAAACGAGCGCGCTATCCACGCCGGCATTGGCCTCCTGCATGAGTGGGAAGACCAAGCAGGCTTGGATGACAACTACTGGCGTCTTAACACTTACCTCAGCTACAAGCGTCAACTCAACCCACAAACCCGAGTACTGTTTAACCTGCTCTACCAGCCAAGCCTGAATGACAGCTCAGATCATCTTATTTCGGTAGAACCTGCCCTCGTGGTCGGTTTGGCTCAGCACCTTGATCTCACGATTGGTATCAAGTACCAGTACGATACTGAAGCACCAACCGGCATTAAGGACGATGACTCTCGCTATGTCACCGCCCTCAGCTATCGTTTCTGAGCATCTCTCAATGAAAAAGCCGCGATTAATCGCGGCTTTTTCATGATATGTCCTGCAAACCTCTGGATCACTTTATCAAGAAGTTATCCAAGCTACCGCCCTGATTCAGTATCTCCTGCAACCAGCGTGGGCTTTTGCCCCGGCCTGACCACGTCTGGGTATGATCCTTTGGATTCCGGTACTTTATAGCAACCGGCTTCTTTTCCTTAGTGGCCTTCTTTGCACCCTTACCGGACTGCAGTCCCAGCAACTCCTCAACACTCATGCCCACTTCAGAGGCGATCTTCTGTACCTCTGCACGAGCACTGGTTACCGCATCCTTCTGCTTGCGGGCAATCAGGTCATGCGCCTGATCAATCAAGGCGGCCAATTCCGAAATGGTCAGGGCTTCAAGGTCAATCTTCATGATGGGCTCTCCACGGGTGAATCACGCACTGACGCGCGCAAAAAAATGTTCTGCACTTTACGGCACACAATCGCTGTGAGCAATCCGTAAAAGGCTTCATTTCAAACAGTCCCGCTGGCAAAGTACTCATTATGCCTGCCAAATCCAACACTTCACCTCTGGCCGATGAGCTACTCATTGATGCTGAGCCCATGGAGCCTCGCGCGCTCCATCGGGGGCGCGAGGCTCTGTGGTTACTGCTAGCATTGATTCTAGTGGCAATCAATCTGCGCCCAGCGCTATCCAGCCTAGCGCCCGTTCTGCGTCAAGTGCAGACATCCCTTGACCTCAACAGCACCGCCGCCGGGCTACTCACTACCTTGCCCGTGCTATGCCTTGGATTATTTGCTCCGCTAGCCACGCGGCTCGCACAGCGCCACGGCACTGAACGCATTGTCTTACGAGCCTTACTCTTCCTCGCTTGTGGCATCCTTTTACGAGGCCTGTTCGGTAGCATCGGCCTCTTTGCCGGCACCCTCATGGCGGGCGGCAGCATCGGCGTCATCGGCGTACTGCTGCCCGGCATTGTGAAGCGTGAGTTCCCGGATAGCGCCGACATCATGACCGGGGTGTACACCATGGCACTGTGTTTTGGTGCCGCCCTAGCTGCCGGAGCCACAGTTCCGCTGACCCGAGTCTTTGACAGCTGGCCATTGGCTCTTTCCTTCTGGGCACTTCCTGCTGTATTGGCGGCCATTGCCTGGCGCCCACAGATGCGGCGCTCCCACCCTCACGCTGCGATTAAGACATCAAACGCACCGCTCTGGCGTAACCGACTGGCTTGGCAGGTCACCCTCTATATGGGCCTGCAATCCTCTTTAGCTTACTGCGTCTTCGGCTGGCTTGCCGTCATCCTGCAGGACCGTGGCGTCAACACCGTGGCTTCTGGCCTGATCGTATCTGCATCAATAATGGTGCAACTGATATCGGCATTAGGAGCACCGTGGTTGGCCACACGCCATCGTGACCAGCGCCCCATGATAGCCATCGTGTTGGCGCTCACCCTCGCCGGCCTGCTTGGCTGCCTTTATGCGCCTGCAGACACCTTGATGATCTGGGCCGTAATTCTCGGACTGGGTCAGGGCGGTACATTCAGTATGGCACTCAGCCTGATCGTGCTGCGCACCCCCGATGCCTCTACCGCCGCCCGCCTTTCCGTCATGGCACAAGGGATTGGTTACACGCTAGCCTCTCTCGGCCCACTCCTACTAGGCTTGGTTCATGAGGTGACTCATGGCTGGAATGCTGCCGGCTGGCTGTTTACCGGCATCGTCCTGACTGCTTTTATGGCAGGCATGGGAGCGGGACGCCAAGGCCATGTCCTGTCGTCCCAATCACGCTGACGTAATGCGACCATTTCCAAGCATATCTTCTGCACGCACCCACGCATCAAAATCTGCAGCCGTCACATACCCTAATGCTACCGCCACCGCTTTCAGACTAGTGCCCTCGTGGTGTGCCTTCATGGCGATTTCAGCCGATTTTTCATAACCAATATGCGGATTCAGGGCGGTCACGAGCATCAACGAATTATCGAGATGCTCGCGCATCCGTGCGATATTTGGTTCGATTCCCCGTGCACAATATTCATTAAACGCACGACAGGAATCACTCAAAAGCACAATCGACTCCAATACGTTATGCAGGATCACCGGCTTGAACACATTCAGCTGAAAGTTTCCCTGTGATCCTGCAAACGCTACCGCATGATCATTGCCAAAGACTTGCACTGCCACCATGGTCAGCGCTTCACATTGTGTCGGATTGATCTTGCCAGGCATGATCGATGAGCCAGGCTCATTTTCTGGAAGTGTAATTTCGCCAATTCCTGCTCGCGGCCCGCTGGCATACCAACGCACATCATTAGCAATTTTCATCAACGCCCCCGCAAGAGTCCGCAGAGAGGCACTGACATTGACCATGCCATCGTGAGCCGACAATGCCGCAAACTTATTGGGAGCCGTTACAAAAATGTGGCCTGTGCAGTGGGATACCTGCTCTGCAATTTTTTCACCAAATAATGGGTGCGTATTTAACCCTGTGCCAACGGCTGTACCCCCTGTTGCCAGCTCGCACACATCCGGCAATGCTCGATGAATACCTGTCAGACATAAATCCAGCTGCGCCACCCAGCCCGACATAACCTGCCCTAGCGTTATCGGCGTGGCATCCTGCAAATGTGTTCGTCCCACCATCACGACGGCTTCATATTCGCGGGACTTTTTCATAAATGTCTCGCGCAAACCATGGACTACAGGAATCAGTGCATCCGTCAGCAGTGACGCTGTCGCAATATGCATCACCGCAGGAAAAACATCATTTGATGACTGCCCATGATTTACATCATCATTGGGATGCACTGGCATTTTCGAGCCCAACTCACCGCCCACCATCTGAATGGCACGATTGGCAATCACTTCGTTAGCATTCATGTTGCTCTGAGTGCCGGAACCCGTCTGAAACACCACCAGAGGAAACTCCGTATCCCAGTGCCCATCAATCACTTCTTGAGCTGCCGCAACAATCAGCCGCACCTTCTCTTGGGGCAACTCCCCAAGCTCACCATTCGCTAATGCCGCGCATTTTTTCAACACACCGAATGCGCGAATAACCGGGCGCTCCCAGCGAAAACGGCTTACCCCAATAGGGAAAAAATGCAACGAGCGCTGCGTCTGTGCGCCCCAAAGGTGCTCAACTGGCACCTCTATCGTCCCCATCGCATCCTTCTCGACCCGTACAGCGGCTTTGCTGCTCATAGCGACACCACTTGTGATTTTATTCAGCATGGCTCATATCGGCAGCAAATGCCAAACAGCGCCCTTGAATATGCAACAATGTACGCTCTTCAGAGTTCTCTGGGTCCATACGAGTCTGGACATGTTTAAACAACGCCTTATGCCTGGCTGGATCATTCTGATGGGGGCCCTGACCGCCATTGGCCCACTGTCCATCGACATGTACCTGCCCGGCTTTCCTGCTATCGGGAAAGAGTTTGATGCTGGTAGCAGAGTAGAACTATCGCTGGCCAGCTTTTTTATCGGCCTTGCAATAGGCCAACTCTTTTACGGCCCGATCAGTGATCGATATGGACGCAAACCACCTCTCTACTTTGGCCTCAGCCTCTTTCTGCTTGCATCAGTCGGTGCCGCAACGAGTCAGAGTATCGAAGCATTAATTGGCTGGCGGTTTATACAAGGGCTTGGTGGGTGTGCCGGCATGGTGATTGCGCGTGCCGTAGTACGCGATCGGTGTGATGCGCAAGAAGCAGCCAGAGCCTTTTCCTTGCTTATACTGGTTATGGGCATCGCGCCCATCCTCGCCCCTCTACTGGGCGGCATCATCGTTACCGAAAGTGGATGGCGGAGCATTTTTATCGTGCTCGCAATTTTTGCCTTCGGTTGCTTGATCGCCATCCGCTACATGCTTAAAGAAAGTCACTCCGTATCGGGAAGTCACCCCCTGATACTTCGCAAGGTGCTGCGGGACTACCTACAGATCCTTACCAACCGAGAATTCATGCGCTACACCCTCTCCAGCAGCCTCGCCTTCACCGGCATGTTTGCCTACATTGCCGGCTCACCCCATGTATTGATGCAAGTACACCACATCCCACCTCAGCACTACGGCTGGATCTTCGGCAGTAATGCACTCGGCTTGATCGCCGCTTCACAGCTGAACGCTCGCTTACTGCGTCATTACGACTTGAACTGGCTGCTTAACCGAGGGGTTGCCACGGCGGCACTTTCTGGCTCCGGTCTCGCCCTCTTTGCTCTTTTCGATTGGCTGTCATTACCGGTACTGCTCGCAGGCCTTTTTATATTCATCACCAGCTTGGGCTTTATCTCCCCTAATGCCAGCGCTGCTGCACTAGCTCATCAAGGCCATCGCGCCGGCACTGCCTCTGCGCTCATGGGCGCCATACAATTTGCGCTGGCCACTCTGGCAGGTGCCTGCATGAGCATCTGGCACGATGGCAGCGCGATGCCTCTGGCTATCTTCATGGGGGTGTGCGGAGTGGGTGCTTGGGGACTGTTACGCACCAAGGCATCCCGTACCTCCTGAACTAAAACAAAAAACCCGGCATATGCCGGGCTTCTTTTAATGAATGACCAAGCCTCAAAAAGGGATATCGTCATCAAAACTGTCAGCACCACGTGGAGCCGATTGTGGGGCCGCCTGAGGACGCTGCTGCTGCTGCGGTGCGCGCGCAGGAGCCGGAGCAGATGTTGCTCCCTGATCAAAATCCTCATAGGCAGGGAAGCTACCACCGGCGGCAAAATCGTTACCGCCGTCAAAGCCACCAGCCTGACTACCAAATCCGCCACCTTGCTGTCCGCCGCCACCCTGACGGGTATCCAGCATTTGCATCGTATTGGCTTTGATTTCAGTCGAGTACTTGTCCTGACCTGTCTGCTTATCCTGCCATTTACGTGTATGCAGAGAGCCCTCCACATACACCTTCGAGCCCTTCTTCAGGTACTCACCGGCAATCTCAGCCAGCTTGCCGTAGAACACCACGCGGTGCCATTCGGTCTGTTCCTGCATCTGCCCGGTATTCTTGTCTCTCCAGGCTTCACTCGTCGCAATGGTAATATTTGCCACAGCACCACCGGATGGCAAATAGCGCACCTCCGGATCACGTCCCAGATTGCCAACCAGAATAACTTTGTTTACTCCACGCATGATGTTCTTAACCTCTCGTTACGTATGTTATTGCCACCGCGTTAGCGGTGACGGCGCGATATGAGCCGGAAACTTTACCCGATACAGAGCACAACCGCCATATGGCTATCCTCTGCTTTTAATGTGCGACATTGCCGACACTCAGGATGAGATCGTCACAGGCAAGCCGCTCAAGCTTTCCGGCACGAACTCTTCTGGATCTACTCGTAGATAGGCGACGGTATCCACAGGCAAAACCACCACCTCTTTCACCCCGGCTATCGCTTGCAACTGAGCGGCCAATCCTGTCAACACAGGCTCTGACGCAGCCTCTAGTCGCAGCATCACGCTCGTCAAGAAAGGCGGTGGCGGCATCCGAACGGCCAGTCCCCACCAGAGCAATACCATTGCGGCAAGCACCGCAAATAAAACGGCGACACCGTACTGTGTCTGCAGAAAGCCACCCAGCACTCCGCCAACAAAGGCACCAAAAAACTGGCTACTGGAATAAATTCCCATGGCCGTTCCCTTGCCCCCTGCCGGACACAACTTGCTCACCAAGGATGGCAGTAATGCTTCCAGCAAATTAAAGCCAATGAAGAACACCAGCATACCGCCCACCAGCGCCCAAAGACTGTCATGAAAGCCAGCCAACAGGCTCAGGCCCACTGCCAATATACCGATGGCCGTCAGAAATACACCCCTCATACGGCGCTTGCGTTCCGCCATGATGATGGCCGGAACAATCGCGAAGAAGGAACCAAATAAAACCGGGAGATATACCCAGCCATGTCGAGAAGCCTCAAGCCCCCCATTGTTTAGCAGCAGCAACGGCAGGATCGTAAAGCACGCCGTCATGACCGCATGTAGAGTGAAGATACCGGCATTCAGGCGCAGCAGCTCAGCATGCCTTAACGACTCCCGCAGCTGCTGACCATAGCTTGCAGGCGTATGCGCAACATGATGCAAGGGCCGGGGCACCAACCACTGGCACACCGCCATGCCCGCAATCCCCAACAGAACCGTTGACCAAAACAAGCCATGCAGGCCAAACATCCCCGTCAGCCATGGCCCCAGAACAAAAGCCAGACCAAAAGACAGGCCGATGCTGGCGCCGATAGATGCCATCGCCTTGGTTCGTTGTTCCTCTCTGGTCAAATCTGCCAGCAACGCCATGACCACGCCGGAGATAGCACCTGCACCCTGAATGGCACGCCCCACGATCACCCCATAGATATGATCCGACATGGCCGCCACAGCACCGCCAACCGCAAACAGTACCAAGCCCGCCAAAATAAGCTTCTTGCGGTCCATACGATCCGCCAAAAGCCCCAATGGTATCTGCAAAAATGCCTGTGCCAGCCCGTAGACCCCAATGGCAAGGCCAATTAGCAATGGAGTTGCTCCGGTCAGCTCACGGCCGTACAGGGCAAACACTGGCATGATCATGAATAGGCCGATCATACGAAGGGAGAATAGACTGGCCAGGGTAACGACGGCTCGGCGTTCGCCGGAGGTCATGCTGCTCATCAAGAGTCCACTAGTCAGGCGGCCGTTGCCGCGTCAGGGGGCGTGATTGTAGCAGCCTCCGCCAGCGTGCGGGATGCAACACCCAGAAGATCTCGTTCCTCTCTGTCACAGCGAAGTCCACATCTGTTTACCGTATACTCTTCGGTTCGATTTCTCCGGCCGGTCCCCCTCCCATGGACAAGATCCTGATTCGCGGCGCACGCACGCACAACCTCAAGAATATTGACCTCGACCTGCCCCGCGACAAGTTCGTGGTAATCACCGGCCTGTCCGGCTCTGGCAAGTCCTCTCTCGCCTTCGACACCCTATATGCCGAAGGTCAGCGTCGCTATGTTGAGTCGCTGTCAGCCTATGCCCGCCAGTTTTTATCCCTGATGGAGAAGCCCGATGTCGACCACATCGAGGGCCTCTCCCCCGCGATCTCCATCGAGCAAAAATCAACATCGCACAACCCCCGCTCCACGGTCGGTACCATCACCGAAATCTACGACTATTTGCGCCTGCTCTTTGCGCGCGCCGGCATTCCTCGCTGCCCTGATCACGACCTACCCCTTGAGGCACAGACCGTCTCACAAATGGTCGATCAGGCCATGGCACTGCCCGAGGGCACCGCCATCATGCTACTGGCCCCCGTCATTCAGGACCGCAAAGGCGAACACCTGCATGTCTTTGAGCAGCTCAAAGCCGATGGCTTCGTACGGGCCCGCATCGACGGCATCGTTGTCGATCTCGATGAGGCCCCATCACTCGATAAACTAAAGAAACACACCATTGAAGTTGTTGTTGATCGCATCAAGGTCCGCCCGGATATTGCCCTGCGTCTGGCTGAGTCTTTTGAAACAGCGCTGCGCCAAGCAAACGGCATCGCTCTAGTGGCGTTCATGGATGGTGACAAGCCCGATCAAATTTTCTCGGCACGCTTTGCCTGCCCTCACTGCGGATATTCATTAACTGAGCTTGAACCGCGCCTGTTTTCCTTTAACAACCCAGCAGGCGCATGTCCTACTTGCGATGGCTTAGGCGTTAAACAATATTTCGATGCCGATCGCTTGATTACCGATAAAGACCTGTCTGTTTCTGAAGGCGCAATTCGCGGCTGGGACAAACGCAATATTTACTACTTTGGACTTCTTGAGTCTCTTTCAGAGCATTATGGCTTTGATGTCGACTCACCTTGGAAAAAGCTACCGAAAAAAATACAAAACGCCATTCTCAATGGCTCTGGCAAAGAAGAAGTTTCTTTTTATTATTATAACGATCGCGGCACCAAGGTCGTGCGCAAACACTCTTTCGAGGGCGTCCTCCCTAATATGGAACGCCGTTATCGTGAGACCGAATCTACCAATGTTCGTGAAGAACTTTCCTCATACCTAAGCCAAACATGTTGCGCCGAATGCAATGGCTCTCGCCTTCGTCGTGAAGCTCGACATGTATACATTCAGGATCAAACACTGCCTGATATCGTCAAGCTGTCCATTCGAAAATCCTGCGAATATTTCGGCACACTAAAATTGCCCGGTAAACGAGGGGAAATTGCTGACAGAATTCTTAAAGAAATCCACGACCGTCTGCAATTCCTAGTCAATGTCGGCCTAGATTATCTTTCGCTGGATCGCTCTGCCGAAACATTATCGGGAGGCGAGGCACAGCGCATCAGACTAGCATCACAAATTGGCGCCGGACTGGTCGGCGTTATGTACGTCCTTGATGAGCCCAGCATCGGGCTTCACCAGCGCGACAATGAACGCCTCTTGTCTACCCTTGTACGCCTGCGCGATCTAGGCAATACCGTCATCGTTGTTGAACACGACGAAGATGCTATCCGCGCAGCCGATTATGTCGTCGATATTGGTCCCGGCGCAGGTGTTCATGGTGGACGCATTGTGGCCCGCGGCACCTTTGATGACATTGTTAAAAACAAAGAATCATTGACCGGAGACTACCTATCTGGCCGGAAGAAAATCGAAATCCCGAAGAAACGTAAACCTGTAGATCGCAAAAAACTGCTTACCATCACGGGTGCGCGTGGCAATAATCTTAAAAATATTACCGTCGAGCTTCCTCTCGGATTGATGACCTGCGTTACCGGCGTATCTGGCTCTGGAAAATCCACCCTCGTCAATGGCACGCTCTACCCCGTCGCGGCCAAAGAGCTTAATAGAGCCCTGTCATTGGATGCAGACGCTCATGACAAGATCACCGGCCTCGAGCATTTAGACAAGGTTGTTGAAATTGACCAGAGCCCCATTGGCCGAACACCACGCTCAAACCCTGCAACTTATACCGGCATCTTTACACCAATCCGTGAATTATTTGCCGGCACCCAGGAATCACGCTCACGTGGTTATGGCCCCGGTCGCTTCTCCTTCAACGTAAAGGGCGGACGCTGTGAAGCCTGTCAGGGCGATGGCGTTATCAAAGTTGAAATGCATTTCCTCCCTGACATCTATGTGGCATGCGATGTTTGCAAAGGTAAGCGCTACAACCGCGAGACCCTGGAAGTTCGCTACAAGAGCAAGAACATCACTGAAGTTCTTGAAATGACGGTCGAGGATGCACGCGAGTACTTCGATGCTATTCCTGCGCTTGCCAGAAAACTGCAAACTCTGATTGATGTTGGCTTGTCATATATCACCCTCGGCCAAGCAGCCACCACGCTCTCTGGAGGCGAGGCTCAGCGCGTCAAACTTGCACGTGAGTTATCAAAGCGTGATACCGGGCAAACGCTTTACATACTCGATGAGCCGACCACTGGCCTGCATTTTCATGACATTCAGCAACTGCTCACCGTCCTTCAACGTCTCCGCGATCATGGCAACACTATTGTCGTCATCGAGCATAACCTCGATGTCATCAAGACTGCTGACTGGCTCATCGATATGGGCCCGGAAGGTGGTGATGGCGGCGGGCAAGTGATCGCCGAAGGAACCCCTGAAGAAGTATCTCGCAATAAGAGGTCGCACACCGGTCGCTTCCTCAAGCCGCTACTGGATCGTGGGTATTGATATGGAGATGATTCGCTCAAGACAAAATCCTCTGGCAAAGCAATTAATCAAGCTAGCCGAAAATCGCCGCGACAGAATGAAGAGCAAACAAACGCTTCTTATCGGTAGCCATCTCGTGAAGGCGGCAATCGAAGGGCGCAGGGCTATAGAGTCACTGCTAGTATGTGAAGGCCATGAAAAAAATCCAGAAATTCAGGCTCTGCTGAAGTCGAACCCTCAAACCATCATGCTGTCAGCTGAATTATTCCAGGCTATCGAACAGGCTCCCAGCAGCGCCGGAATTCTCGCCCTTATTGCTATCCCTGACGAGCCCCCCATTGTTACCAAGGGATTTTGTCTTTTATTGGAAAACCTTCAGGACCCCGGCAATGTCGGCACCATTCTGCGGACGGCAGCCGCTGCTGGCGTGGATCAGGTCTGGCTAACTGCTGGATGTGCGGATATCTGGTCTCCCAAAGTGCTGCGTGCGGGTATGGGCGCCCACTTTCATCTTGCACTACGAGAGCGCATTGATCCGATAACGGCGCTGGATGACTTTATCGGACCTCTTTGCGTAACAACATTGAGTGATGCCACATCGCTCTATCATAGCGACCTAAAAGGCAGCATGGTGCTTGCTCTTGGCAGTGAGGGCGCGGGAATATCTGCGGCTTTGGCGGATCGTGCAAGCATACGCATCCACATCCCTATGGCTGCGGGGATAGAGTCACTCAATGTTGCTGCCGCAGCAGCTATTTGCTTATTTGAACGTCGACGTCAAACCTTGGCATGAAGCAACGTCAAGGGACATAAATCCTAAATGCCAAAAACAAAAAAGCCGGACAAAGTCCGGCCTTTTTATATTGCTGCAAAAGCAATTATTCAGCTACTTCAACAGCCTTTGAGCCGATCTGACGATCCACCAGTTCAACATAAGCCATTGGAGCATTGTCACCTGCGCGGAAGCCAGCCTTCAGGATACGCAAGTAACCACCTTGACGTTCCTTGTAGCGAGGACCAAGCACTGTGAACAATTTGCCCACGATGACAGGATTACGCGTACGGGCAAAAGCCAGACGACGATTGGCAACGGAATCCACCTTGGCCAGCGTAATCAGCGGCTCAGCCACACGACGAAGTTCCTTCGCCTTAGGCAGGGTGGTACGGATCAGTTCATGCTCCAACAGCGAAATGGCCATATTCTGGAACATGGCTTTACGGTGGCTGCTGTTGCGGCCCAATTTCACACCACTATTACGATGACGCATGGCTCAAATTCCTAAAAGCGGCAACCGGATCAACGGCTGCGATAATTCAGACGATCGTCGTTGCGCAGGCTGGCTGGTGGCCAGTTCTCCAGACGCATACCGAGCGACAGACCACGAGAGGCCAGTACATCTTTGATCTCGGTGAGCGACTTCTTGCCCAGGTTCGGCGTCTTAAGCAACTCAACTTCAGTGCGCTGCACTAGATCGCCAATATAATAAATGTTTTCAGCCTTAAGACAATTGGCCGAGCGAACAGTCAGTTCCAGATCATCAACCGGACGCAGGAGCAGTGGGTCAACAGAAGTACTGTCATCCACTGGCATCACAACGCCAGCATCCGGCTTCTGCAAATCGACAAATACAGCAATCTGCTGCTGCAAAATCGTTGCGGAACGACGAATTGCCTCTTCTGGATCAATCGTACCGTTAGTCTCGAGATCAATCACCAGCTTATCAAGGTTGGTGCGCTGCTCAACACGAGCGGCCTCAACCACATAAGCAACCTTACGAACTGGGCTAAAAGAAGCATCCAGCTGCAAGCGACCGATAGGACGAGCATCTTCATCAGCAAAGCGAGAATCAGCAGGCTCATAACCACGACCAGACGCTACCTTCAGCTTCATCTTCAGGTGGCCATTGGCACCAAGATTGGCAATCACGTGCGTCGGATTGACGATATCAACATTATGCGGCAGACCAAGGTCCGCAGCCGTCACTACGCATGGGCCTTTCTTATCCAGGCTCAAAAATGCTTCATGCTGCTCGTGTAAGATAATCGCCAGACCCTTGAGGTTGAGCAGGACCTCAATAACGTCCTCCTGCATACCTTCAATGGCACTGTACTCGTGCTCAACACCATCAATTTCAACTTCAACAACCGCAGCACCCGGCATTGAAGAGAGCAATATACGACGAAGAGCATTACCAAGCGTGTGACCAAAACCGCGCTCGAGCGGCTCCAGCGTCACTTTGGCGTGAGTAGAACTAATAGCCTGAACCGCAATCTTGCTTGGCGTCAGAAAATCGTTGACAGCTTGTGACATGGAGAGACCTCAGGCGATTCCTTACTTGGAGTACAACTCGACGATCAAATTTTCATTGATCTCGGAAGACAGATCGGAACGCTCTGGCAGGGAGGTGAACGTACCTTCCATCTTGCTGGCATCCACCACCAGCCAAGCCGGAACACCACGCTGCGCGGACAACTCGAGAGCACTCTTCACGCGTAGCTGATTACGAGACTTCTCGTGAACAGTAACCACATCACCAGCACTAACCTGCATAGATGGGATATTTACGCGCTTACCGTTCAGCAGAATGGCACGATGGCTAACCAGCTGACGAGACTCAGAGCGTGTAGCCCCGAAACCCATGCGGTAAACAACGTTATCCAGACGACCTTCCAGTAGCTGCAGCAGATTCTCACCGGTAGCACCCTTTAAACGGGCGGCTTCCTTGTAATAGTTGCTGAACTGACGCTCGAGTACGCCGTACATACGGCGTACCTTCATTTTTTCACGCAGCTGCGTACCATAGTCAGACTGACGGCCCTTACGGGATGCGCCATGCTGGCCAGGAGGGGTATCAGCTTTGCACTTGCTGTCGAGAGAGCGAACACCGCTCTTGAGGAACAGATCTGTTCCTTCGCGACGAGCAAGTTTGCATTTAGGACCAATATAACGAGCCATTATTCAGATTCCCCTTACACGCGACGCTTCTTGGACGGACGACAGCCGTTATGCGGAATCGGCGTGATATCGGTAATGCTGTTGATCTTGTAGCCGACCGCATTCAACGCACGCACTGCAGACTCGCGACCGGGGCCTGGACCCTTGACGAGAACGTCAAGATTCTTCAAGCCATAGTCCTGAGCCGCTTTGCCAGCCACTTCAGCTGCCACCTGGGCGGCAAATGGAGTGGACTTACGCGAACCGCGGAAGCCTTGACCGCCAGACGTCGCCCACGACAGGGCATTGCCCTGGCGATCGGTGATCGTCACGATCGTGTTATTAAAAGAAGCATGAATGTGCGCTATCCCTTCGGAGACCTGTCGGGTCACCTTTTTGCGGGCGCGTGTCGTATCTTTAGCCATGTCTCAGCGTCCGAATCCGTTATTTCCTGATGGCCTTACGCGGACCCTTACGGGTACGTGCATTGGTCTTGGTGCGCTGTCCATGAACCGGCAGGCCGCGACGATGGCGAATGCCACGGTAGCAACCAAGATCCATTAGGCGCTTGATGTTCATTGACACTTCTCGGCGTAGGTCACCTTCAGTAGGAACCTTTGCCACTTCTGCACGAACCTGATCAAGCTGGGTATCGCTCAGTTCCTTGATTTTAGTAGTCGGCGCAATGCCAACTGCCTCAAGGATACTGGCCGACGTTGTCCGGCCGATACCATAGATGTAGGTAAGCGAGATCACCGCGTGCTTGTTGTCAGGGATGTTAACGCCGGCTATACGAGCCATTCACCTTCACTCCAATTTATACCTTTGCGAGGTGTCGCATAGACTGTCCGCGAAAGGCGCGAGAGTTTACTCGCTGGACAGAAATATTGCAACACCAGTCAGGATTTAGCCCTGACGCTGCTTGTGACGGGGTTCCGCACTGCAGATCACACGGATGCTGCCATTGCGACGAACGATTTTACAGCTAGAACAGATCTTCTTAATGGAAGCCTGGACTTTCATGATTCACCACCCTTATATCGAAAAACCAGTTACTTAGCGGATCAAACCGCCAGAACCATAACCCTTCAGATTAGCCTTCTTCATGAGGGCCTCATACTGGTGAGACATCAGATGCGACTGCACCTGGGACATGAAATCCATGACCACGACCACCACAATGAGTAGCGACGTACCACCAAGGTAGAACGGCACATTGAATGCAACCTGCAAAATCATTGGCAGCAAACAAACGGCCGTCATGTACAAGGCACCAATCAGGGTCAGCCGACCCATCACGGTATCCAGGTAACGAGTCGTCTGATCACCCGGGCGGATACCCGGAATGAAGGCAGAAGACTTTTTCAGGTTTTCTGCCATATCTTTCGGGCTAAACATAAGCGCCGTATAGAAAAAGCAGAAGAAAATAATCAAAACAGCAAATAGTGCCATGTAGAGCGGCTGACCCGGTGACAGTGTCAGCGAAATATCTTGAAGAACACGCTGAGCCATATTCGGATTAGGCGACTGGCCAAACCACTGACCCAATGATGCTGGAAACAACAACAATGAGCTGGCAAAAATTGCAGGAATCACACCAGCCATATTGATCTTTAATGGCAGGTGACTTTGCTGCGCAGCATACATGCGACGCCCCTGCTGGCGCTGAGCATAATTCACTGTAATGCGGCGCTGGCCGCGCTCCATAAACACCACGGCGCCCACAACAGCAATAGCTAGAAGCAGGAGCACAATAAGAGCCAGAACACTTATCTCGCCTTGCCGCGCAGACTCAAGCGACATACCAATCGCATTGGGCATACCCGCAACAATGCCGGCAAAAATAAGCATTGAAATACCGTTTCCAACACCGCGCTCAGTGATTTGTTCACCAAGCCACATCAGAAACATAGTGCCTGCAACCAAACTCGTCACCGCAGGAACAAAGAAGCTCATTCCCGAACCTAAGGTGATACCTTGGCTAACCAAACCAACACACATACCAACAGACTGCACAAACCCGAGCACAACCGTCGCATAACGTGTGTACTGAGTAATTTTACGTCGGCCTGCCTCACCTTCCTTCTTAAGCGCCTCAAGTGGCGGATAAACCGTCGCCATCAGCTGCATAATAATGGAAGCAGAGATATAGGGCATGATGCCAAGCGCAAGGATCGACATCCGCTCTAGAGCACCACCCGAGAACATATTAAACAAGCTAAGGATGGTGTCCTTATTCTGTTCAAACAGCTGGGCAAGACGCTCAGGATTAATACCCGGCACCGGAATATGGGCGCCAAGACGAAACACCACAAGCGCCAAAATCAGGAAGCCGATTCGACGCCATAGCTCCGACAACCCCTGTTGCATCCCAGGAGACTGCACAGCCTGTCGGGCCTGTTGTGTACGGGTGGTGTTCGACATTAGTGCTTATTCCTCGACCTTGCCGCCAGCAGCTTCAATTGCAGCACGAGCACCTTTTGTGACCTTCAATCCTTTGATTGTCAGCGCGCGCGTTACATCACCCGATAAGATGATACGCGCAGAGGTCATGTCTTTACGCACAATATTGGCAGCCTTAAGAGCGTCCAGCGTAACGACATCACCTTCTACATAGGCGATTTCGGACAGACGCACCTCAGCAACCTTGAGGGAAGCTAAGTTAGTAAAACCAAACTTAGGCAGGCGACGATAAAGAGGATTCTGACCACCTTCAAAGCCAGGGCGTACTTTGCCCTTACCGCGAGATGTTTGACCCTTCACACCCGAGCCACCCGTTTTACCGAGACCAGAGCCAATACCACGACCGTGACGGCGTGCAGGCTTGGTAGAACCCGGTGCCGGGCTAATTTCGTTAAGATGCATGATTAATCCTCTACCTTCACGAGGTAAATAACCTTGTTGATCATGCCGCGGTTCGAAGGCGTATCCAGCACTTCAACGGTATGACCAATACGGCGCAGACCCAAGCCCTGAAGACAGAGCTTATGGTTTTTAAGCTTGTGTGCGCCGGAGCGCACCTGGGTAACCTTGATGGTTTTACTCATGATGCTTACCCCAGAATCTCTTGAACCGACTTGCCACGCTTGGCTGCCACTTGCTCCGCAGAGGTCATGTTGGCCAAACCCTTAAAGGTAGCATGTACGACATTATTTGCATTGGTAGACCCATAGCACTTGGCAAGCACGTTGTGCACACCAGCCACTTCCAATACGGCACGCATGGCACCGCCAGCAATAACACCTGTACCTTCGGAAGCAGGCTGCATGTATACGCGCGAAGCACCATGCTGACCAATTACCGGATGCTGCAGAGTAGTACCGTTAAGGTCTACCTGAATCATGTTGCGGCGCGCGGCCTCAAGTGCCTTTTGAATCGCGGCTGGCACTTCACGTGCTTTGCCTCGTCCAAAACCAACACGACCCTTGCCATCGCCGACTACTGTGAGGGCCGTAAAGGAGAAAATGCGACCGCCCTTAACAACTTTGGCGACGCGATTCACCTGAACCAGCTTCTCAACGAAGCCTTCATTCTGCTGCTGCTCAAGCTTTGCCATGATACTAACCCTTAGAATTCCAGACCGGCTTCGCGTGCAGCGTCAGCCAGAGCCTTAATGCGGCCGTGATACTTAAAGCCGGAGCGATCAAAGGCAACGGCGGTTACACCGGCAGCCTTTGCACGCTCAGCAACGAGAGCGCCAACCTTTACGGCGGCATCAACGTTACCAGTCGCGCCTTCACGCAAAGCAGCATCCAGCGTCGAGGCCTGAGCCAAGACAGTGGCGCCATCGGCAGCAATAATCTGGGCATAGATGTGGCGTGGTGTACGGTTGACACACAGACGAACAGCACCCAGCTGGCGGATCTTAAGTCGCGTGCTGCGCGAACGGCGCAGGCGGGCTTCTTTCTTATCGCTCATGATATCAACCCTTATTTCTTCTTGGCTTCCTTACGCAGGATATTTTCACCCACGTAACGAACACCCTTGCCCTTGTACGGTTCCGGCGGACGGTAACCGCGTACATTGGCAGCGACCTGACCCAGCAACTGTTTGTTGTTGGACTTAAGGACAATTTCAGTCGGGGACGGAGTTTCAGCCGTCACGCCTTCCGGCATCTCATAGTCAACCGGGTGCGAAAAACCAAGCGAAAGGCTGAGCACCTTACCCTTAGCCTGGGCCTTATAACCCACTCCCACCAACTGCAGCTTGCGCTCAAAGCCGGCGGATACACCTGTCACCAGATTATTTATCACCGCACGAGCGGTGCCAGCCTGCATCCAACCAGTCTGCGTAGATTCACGAGGACCGAGAGAAAGCACACCATTTTCATTCTTTATAACTACCAGATCATGCAAGGTAGTCGAAAGAGTGCCTTTAGCACCCTTAACTTCAATATGCTGACCCTTGATAGTCACTTCAACGCCGTTTGGCAGTGTGACTGGAGCCTTAGCAACACGAGACATCGTTGTTCTCCCTTACGACACGAGAGCGATGACTTCACCGCCCAAACCCGCAGAGCGAGCGGCGCGATCAGTCATGATGCCCTTGTTTGTGGAGACAATCAGAATTCCAAGACCCTGCTTAACGCGAGTCAAATCATCCTTGCCCTTGTAAATACGAAGACCAGGGCGGCTGACGCGCTTGATCTCTTCGATTACAGGCTTGCCTTCATAATATTTCAGGCCAATGCTCAGGGTTGGCTTACTTTCGCCATCCACTTCAGCAGACACTACATAACCTTCATCGAGCAGCAGCT
Source organism: Moraxellaceae bacterium UBA2031 (assembly GCA_002333145.1). Lineage (GTDB taxonomy): Bacteria > Pseudomonadota > Gammaproteobacteria > Pseudomonadales > Moraxellaceae > UBA2031. The sequence continues at coordinate 7,107 of DDBN01000069.1, read as the reverse complement.
TGGCAATTGCCAACTTGAGCTTTGATGCAGGCATGGATACGGCAGACTTGTTCGCCCGTTGCGCATTACGAATACGCGTCAGCATGTCGGCGACAGTATCTTGCATACTCATTACGACTTACTCCTAATTACCAGCTAGCCTTAACAACGCCAGGCACATCGCCACGCATTACGGCTTCACGAAGTTTGATACGACCTAGACCGAACTTGCGAAAAAAGCCATGCGGACGACCTGTCAGAGCGCAGCGATTACGCTGACGAACTGGACTGGCATCACGTGGCAGAGATTGCAACTTCAGGGTAGCCGCCCAACGATCTTCTTCGCTGGCATTAATATTCTTGATGACCGCCTTCAGCTCAGCGCGAACCTTGGCATACTTTGCCACGGTTTTTGTGCGCTTCAGCTCGCGATTGATCATGCTTTGCTTAGCCATGGATTACGCTCTCACTTGAAAGGAAAGCCAAAGGCGCGCAGCAGCGCACGACCTTGGTCATCATTAACAGCATTAGTGGTAATGGTAATATCCATGCCACGCAGCTTGTCGATTTTGTCATACTCGATTTCCGGGAACACAATCTGCTCCTTCAGGCCCATCGAGTAGTTACCACGGCCATCAAACGCCTTGGCGCTGAAACCACGGAAGTCACGAATACGGGGGATCGAGATGTAAATGAGTCGTTCTAGGAACTCATACATCATTTCACCGCGCATGGTTACCTTGCAACCAATTGGCCAGCCTTCACGAATCTTGAAGCCGGCAACTGACTTGCGAGCAAGAGTAACAATGGGTTTCTGGCCAGAAATCAGTTGCATATCGGCCACGGCACCATCGATAAGCTTCTTATCCTGGCTGGCGCCGCCCACTCCCATATTCAAAGTAATCTTCGTGATGCGAGGAACCTGCATCACGTTATCAAGACCCAGCTCTTCTTTCAGCTTGGCTGCGATCTCGTCTTTGTAAGCACTTCTTAGTCTGGCCATTTCAACCAACCACCTTATTTTACGTCTACTACTTCGCCACTGGACTTGAAGACGCGCACTTTTGTGCCGTCATCCAGAAGCTTGTAGCCAATGCGATCCTTTTTCTGCGTTGCCGCATTAAACAGAGCCACATTGGAAATATGCAGTGAGGCTTCCTGTTCCACGATACCACCTTGGGTACCGCGAGTCGGATTGGCCTTCACGTGCTTCTTAACCATATTAATACCAGCAACTACCAGACGATTTTCGAGCACGCCGACAACCTTGCCGCGCTTGCCCTTATCTTTCCCGGTAATTACGATGACTTCGTCATCACGCTTGATCTTTGCCATGATTACTTACCTTAAAGCACTTCAGGCGCCAGCGAGATGATCTTCATGAACTGCTCAGTACGCAGTTCACGAGTCACCGGCCCGAAGATACGGGTGCCGATTGGAGCCTTCTGGTTGTTGAGAATCACGGCGGCATTATCATCAAAACGGATGAGCGAACCATCCGGGCGGCGAATACCTTTACGGGTACGCACAACCACGGCGTTCATGACGTCGCCTTTCTTTACCTTGCCGCGAGGAATTGCTTCCTTCACGGCGACCTTTATGATGTCGCCGACAGTTGCATAACGACGATGGGAGCCGCCCAGTACCTTAATACACTGGACCCGGCGAGCACCGCTGTTATCTGCAACTTCGAGCATCGTTTCGGTCTGAATCATTGCTCTTCTCCAAACCCATGGGCACCCTGAAAAGGGGCGCAAATACTAACGTAAGAGAGTTCGTGCCGCAACCAGCTTTAGCTGACTGCAACCTGCACTACCTCAACCAATGACCAGGACTTGGTCTTGGAGATCGGGCGGCACTCGGCGATCGTTACAACATCGCCTTCCTTACACACGTTATTTTCATCGTGGGCATGGAGTTTGCTCGACCGTGTGATGTACTTACCGTACACCGGATGCTTCACTCGGCGCTCAATCAGCACAATAACGGACTTGTCCATCTTGTTGCTAACCACTTTACCGGTCAGCGTGCGCTTCAGCTTCTGTTCAGTCATGATCAGTTACCCTGCTTCTCAGTCAGTAAAGTCTTGATGCGGGCGATGTCCTTACGGACCACATCCACCTGGTGGTTCTTGGCCAACTGACCAGTTGCCTTCGCCATGCGCAGGGTGAATTGCTTCCGCTGCAGCACATCAAGCTCTTTACCGAGCTCATCCACACTCTTCTGACGTAATTCAGTCGCTTTCATCACATCACCGTACGTGTCACGATGGTCGTTTTGACCGGGAGCTTAGCGGCAGCGAGAGCAAATGCCTCACGCGCTAGCTCTTCGGACACGCCTTCAAGTTCATAAAGAATCTTGCCTGGCCGAATCTCAGCCACCCAATATTCAACGTTACCCTTACCTTTACCCATACGCACTTCAAGAGGCTTCTGAGTAATAGGCTTATCCGGAAACACGCGTATCCAGATCTTCCCGCCACGCTTTACACGACGTGTAATCGCGCGTCGAGCTGCTTCAATCTGACGTGCAGTCAGGCGGCCGCGCTCGGTAGACTTAAGGCCGATACTGCCAAAGTCAACGGTGCTGCCACGCAGAGCCAGACCACGATTGCGGCCCTTGTGGACCTTGCGGAATTTGGTGCGCTTAGGCTGTAACATCTCTTAACCCCTCGCTTCCTGGCTCTTGCCAGTACGCTTGCGCGCTGGCTTTGCCGGTGCCTCTTCAACAGTGGCAGCCTGATTGGCTTGTTCCATGCCGCCCAGAATTTCACCCTTGAAGATCCAGACCTTCACACCAATGCATCCATAGGTGGTTTCAGCACGAATAATCGAGTAGTCGATATCTGCTCGCAAAGTATGCAGAGGCACACGGCCTTCGCGATACCATTCGGTACGCGCAATTTCTGCACCACCGAGGCGACCAGACACTTCCACCTTGATGCCTTTAGCGCCGGCACGCATGGTGTTCTGAACTGCACGCTTCATGGCGCGACGGAACATCACACGACGCTCAAGCTGGGAGGCAATGCCTTCAGCTACCAGACGGGCATCGAGATCCGGCTTACGGATTTCATCGATGTTTATCTGGACTGGCGTCTTCATTAGACGCGCAATTTCGCGACGCAGACGTTCAACATCTTCGCCTTTCTTGCCGATCACGATACCAGGACGAGCCGTGGATATCGTGATACGAGCGTTCTCAGAAGGACGCTCAATAAGAATACGGCTGATCGACGCATTCTTCAGCTTGCTGTAAAGGTAGTCACGGACCTTAAGGTCTGTGATCAAGTAATCTGCATAATTCTTAGGACTGGCATACCAGTTGGAATTATGCTTTTTAACGATACCGAGGCGTATGCCGACCGGATGAACTTTCTGACCCATTTAATTTGGCCTCACTTCTTTTCCGATACTTTAACGGTGATGTGGCAAGTACGCTTGGTGATGCGATCAGCACGGCCTTTAGCCCGCGGCATGATGCGCTTCAGCGATGTACCCTCATCGACGTAGATCGTGGAGACCTTGAGTTCATCCACGTCAGCACCTTCGTTGTGCTCAGCGTTGGCAATGGCCGACTCAAGCACTTTTTTCACGAAGGTTGCTGCCTTCTTGTTGCTAAACGCGAGCGTGTTTAACGCCTTGTCAACCGGCAGGCCACGAACCTGGTCTGCGACCAGGCGAACCTTTTGGGCCGAGATCGGCGCGCCGCGAAGTTTTGCGAAAGCTTCCATCTCTTACCCCTTACCGTTTGGCTTTCTTATCAACACCGTGACCACGATAGGTACGGGTTGGTGCGAACTCGCCTAACTTGTGTCCGACCATATGCTCGGACACAGATACTGGCACGTGTTGCTTGCCGTTATGCACAGCGATGGTCAAACCAACCATCTCCGGCAGAATCATGGAGCGACGCGACCAAGTTTTGATCGGCTTCTTGGTGTTGGCAGAGACCGCCGCTTCCACCTTGGCCCACAGGTGGTTATCTACGAACGGGCCTTTCTTCAGAGAACGAGGCACTTTTAATCTCCCTCAACCCATTACTTGCGACGATCGCGAACGATCATGCTGCTGGTGCGCTTGTTACTGCGCGTCTTGTAACCCTTGGACTTCTGGCCCCACGGCGACACCGGATGACAACCCTTGTTACGGCCCTCACCACCACCCATTGGATGGTCGACTGGGTTCATTGCCATACCGCGAACGGTAGGACGAACACCACGCCAGCGAGCTGCACCGGCCTTGCCGAGGCTACGCAAGTTGTTTTCACTGTTGGACACTTCACCGAATGTTGCACGGCAATCCACGTGAATCTTGCGCATTTCACCAGAGCGGAGACGTACGATGGCATAACCACCATCACGACCCAGCAACTGCACAGAAGTACCGGCTGAACGTGCAACCTGCGCACCCTTGCCTGGCTTCAACTCAACGCAGCAAAGCGTAGAACCGAGCGGCATATTGCGCAGAGGCAGCACATTACCATTCTTAATTGGAGCGTCATCGCCAGACTGAACGACATCGCCAACACTCATGTTCTTGAGTGCGATGACATAACGTCGCTCGCCGTCAGCGTACTTCAACAAAGCAATGTGGGCTGTGCGGTTAGGATCGTACTCAACACGCTCGACAACCGCAGGAACACCATCTTTGTTACGCTTGAAATCAATCAAACGATACAATTGCTTGTGACCACCACCTATGTGACGCGTGGTGATATGACCATTATTATTGCGACCACCCGTCTTCTTCTTAGGCTCTACCAGCGATGCTAGTGGACGACCCTTAAAGAGGTGCGGATGCACAACCTTTTCGACAAAGCGACGACCGGGGGAGGTCGGTTTGCATTTTACGATAGGCATGACTTCTCTCCCAGCCTTATTCAGCCGCGCCGGTAAAATCGAGGTCGAACCCTTCCTTCAAGGCCACATAGGCCTTCTTGAAGTCAGAGCGACGGCCGAGACTGCGACCAAAACGCTTGCTCTTGCCCTTAGTCACCGTTGTATTTACAGCAGTAACCTGAACATTGAACAGCGACTCAACGGCCTTCTTAATCTCAAGCTTGTTAGCATCGAGACGAACCTTAAATACGTACTGGCGATTCGTTTCAGCCACCATAGTGGCTTTTTCCGAAACATGCGGTCCGAGTAAAACCTGATAAATGCGTTCCTGGTTCATCCCAATTCTACCTCAAGCTTCTTGGCAGCTGGCACAGACATCACGACCTTATCAAAGCCAATCAGGCTTACAGGATCGATTGCTGCCGTATCCATCACCTCAACACGAGGCAGGTTACGAGCGGCCAGATACAGGTTTTCATCAACAGCATCAGTAACAATCAGGACATTGCTTAAGCCCAGACTTTCGAGCTTAGCAAGCAGCTCCTTTGTGCGTGGTGTAGAGACTGAAATCTCCTCAACCAGCACAAGGCGATCCTGGCGAACCAGCTCAGCTAGGATGCACTGCATAGCCCCACGATACATCTTACGGTTAACTTTTTGGGCCCAGTTCTGCGGCACGGCTGCATGAGCCTTACCACCACCACGCCAGATTGGGCTACGAATTGAGCCTGCACGCGCACGCCCCGTACCCTTCTGACGCCATGGCTTTTTGCCGCCGCCACTTACTTCTGCACGAGTCTTCTGAGCCCTTGTGCCCTGACGAGCGCCGGCCAGGTAGGCATTAACCACCTGGTGCACTAACGCCTCATTAAATTCCTTGCCGAAGGCAACCTCGGACAGCTCAACAGCCGCCCCGGAAACAGTCTTCAGATTCACTGTACTATCCCCCTTAGGCCTTTACGGTCGGACGCACGATGACGTCATTACCAGTGGCACCAGGAACGGCTCCCTTAACCAGCAGCACGCCGCGCTCAGCATCCACAGAGACCACTTCAAGGCCTTGTATGGTGACGCGCTCGTCGCCCATGTGCCCAGCCATCTTTTTGCCCTTGAACACTTTACCCGGACTTTGGTTCTGACCGGTCGATCCGTGCACGCGATGCGAAACAGAGTTACCGTGAGTTGCATCCTGAGTACGGAAGTTCCAGCGCTTTACAGCACCCTGAAAGCCCTTACCTTTGGAAGTACCCGTAACATCGACAACCTGTCCGACAGCAAAAGCATCAGCGCCAATTGAGCCGCCTACTGCTAGTGATGCAGCCTCTTCACCAGAGACTCGGAACTCCCAAACGCCACGACCTGCAGCAACATTTGCCTTGGCAAAATGACCGGCCTGAGCCTTGGTCACGCGTGATGCGCGACGCTCACCCGTTGTCACTTGCACAGCCTGGTAGCCGTCAGTGTCTACAGACTTGATCTGCGTAATGCGGTTCGAATCAACCTCGATCACGGTTACAGGAATAGATACTCCTGCCTCCGTGAACACTCGGGTCATCCCGCACTTGCGACCGACTAATCCAATAGCCATCTTCAAACCTCTTTGCTCGAATTCTTTAAGAGGAAACCTGTCAGAACGTCAGATCAGCCCAAGCTGATCTGAACATCCACACCCGCAGCAAGATCCAGCTTCATCAGCGCATCCACGGTCTTATCCGTTGGCTGCACGATATCTACCAGACGCTTGTGAGTACGAATTTCGTACTGATCACGTGCATCTTTATTTACGTGCGGCGAAGTCAGCACGTCAAAACGCTCAATGCGTGTTGGCATTGGGATCGGACCACATACCTGGGCACCAGTACGCTTGGCGGTCTCAACGATCTCGACAGCCGACTGATCAATCAGTCGATGATCGAACGCCTTCAAGCGAATACGGATTCTCTGGCTAGCCATGCTGGCAACTCCAAAAATTAATGAAACAAAATCCTCCAACCCGAAGCATATTTGGGTGGAAGACTTCAAAATCTAGTCCAGGAACGATGCCCCGGTGTATTTCACACTTCAAAAGACTTTACCGTCTTAAGAAGGGCGCGAACTATACCGCGATTTACCTGGTGCGGCAAGCTAAATATACGCCCCGAAATCAATTCGGGGCGTATATTTTCATCACGCAGTGATCTTTGCTACCACGCCGGCACCAACGGTACGGCCGCCTTCGCGAATAGCGAAGCGCAGGCCTTCTTCCATGGCGATCGGAGCGATCAGGGTTACATCAACTTTGATGTTGT
>DDBN01000127.1:10673-15540 GCA_002333145.1 Moraxellaceae bacterium UBA2031 | reverse complement strand
CACCCCTTATTTCCGACACCATTCGCAAGGGCGAGATACATCTGCTCAAGGAAATAATGAAGAAGTCGCGCGAAATCGGCATGCAAACGTTTGACCAAGCGTTGTTTGATCTGTATACCGCCGGCGAGATCACCTACGAAGACGCACTTAAACATGCCGATGCGCCAAATGATTTGCGCTTGATGATCAAACTGGGATCCGAGTCGGACTCACGTTATCTCGATCAAGCAACGCGTGGGCTCTCCCTGCAGTCTGCAGACTAGCCTGCCTCCCCTAAAAAAACCGCCGACTTATCCGGCGGTTTTTTATGATCATTACTCGCGCTTTTACCACGACCGTCTAAACTGTAAATGTACTCAGTTTGGAGGTATCTCATGAATATCTGCTCGCACGACCTGCCCACACTATTCGACCAGCTTGGACTTCCCAGCGACAATGCCAGCATCGACCACTTCATCAGCAGTCACGAGCTGCCGCCTGGAGTTCATCTAATCAATGCCACCTTCTGGACACCATCACAGGCCCGTTTTTTGAAAGAAGCCATTGAGCAAGATGCTGAGTGGGCTGAGATCGCTGATACGGTTGCCATACTGCTTAGTACCCAATAAAAGTTTCGAGCTCTCACGCCAAATATCATTTGGATTGATCCGATTAATGGCGGCCAGCAACATCTTGCAATATGCGCAACAAGTCTGCTCGATGCAGCGGCTTGACAATAAAATCATCCATACCCGCCTGCAAGGCGCGATCTTTAAACTCTTTTATTACATGAGCACTAACGCCGCAAATGAAAATGGGTGACACTCCTTCTGTCGCCTCCCATTGCCGCAATCGCGTCGTAGCAGCATAGCCATCCATATTTGGCATTTCACAATCCATAAACACCAGATCAAAATCTTGATGGTGTGCCGTCAGGTGCTGCAAAGCCTCAACCCCATCTTTTGTCATCACAGCATGCAATCCGTATTTCTTTAGCAGCCCACCAATAACTTGTTGATTAACTTTATTATCTTCCGCGACCAGCACTCGTAGGCCGCTAATATCCCGTATGGGCTGCGGCCTTGCACTGAAAGGCAATGTGCCCTCATGCACAGTCTTATGCAGCGGCAAGCTAAACCAAAACACCGAGCCTTTATCTGTTTCGCTGCTGACGCCAATCTGGCCATGCATCAACTCTACGAGCTGCCGACAAATGGACAAGCCAAGACCCGTTCCACCATATTTACGGGTTATAGAAGAGTCGCCCTGAGAAAATGCATTAAAGAGATGCTCACGCTGCTGTTTATCCATACCGATACCGGTATCTTCCACTTCAAAATAAACTACCGTGGCATCGGCATTATCTTCGTGAACGCGTACGCGCAGGACCACACTTCCCTTACGCGTAAACTTGAAGGCATTGGAAAGTAAGTTGATCAATATTTGGCGAAGACGAACCGAATCGCCCAGCACGCCATTCGGTAGATCTGATGATTTTTCCATCATAAGGCGCACGCCACTTTCTGCTGATAGCGGCATAAAAAGGGAGGCACACTCATCCAGTAACTGAGGCAGAGAAAACGGCACATGCTCTACTTCAAGCTTACCAGCCTCTATCTTGGCATGATCCAAAATATCATTAATGATGCGTAGCAGTGCCTCACAAGATTGCCTGATAGTGCTGACATAGTGCTGCTGCTCCGTGGTCATGCTTGTGTCTGAGAGCAGCTGCGTCATACCAATAACGCCGTTCATGGGCGTGCGTATCTCGTGACTCATGGTTGCCAGAAAGCTACTTTTAGTCTTGGCCGTCTGCTCCGCCAGTTCGCGCGCACGCTCTGCATCTGCCGCTTTCAGGCGTAAGCGCATGCTGCGGCGCATCGCCAGCAACAAAGCCTGCAAAAGACCCAGTAGAAGCAATCCTCCACCCAGCAGAAATACCATTTGTATGGAACGATGGCGCACCCTGAAGCCTTCAGGACTGCTCACGGCGACCTGCCACTCATGCCCACCACGCGACAACGTGGTGGTCCAGTTAATTGGCTGCTTGTCGATGGCCACCTGGCTACCAAGGCATGGCAAAAAACGACCATCTTCCTGAATAGTCATTGGCAGCAGATGTCCTGCAGACAAACCCAGGCTCGCCTTCACTCCCACCGACAAATCAAATAAACCCACAACAAAACCATCAAACGCTCGTGCCTCACCTACCAAGCTGTCGTGCCGATATACCGGTAGCACCATCATCACAGCATGCTCTGGTTTCAGCCCTATCGCCTGACCAGCACAGGACATGATAATCGTATGATCGTTTTTTCGCGCCCGATCACGAACGCCCCTGAACCGGGGAATTTCGTCCAGCGCCATGCCATCGCTCAGCACCGATTTGCCTGAGCTTATATAAGCAATCTGCGCATTCTGGCTCCCTGCCGGTACCCACGCGAGCGACAATATATCTGGATTATCCATCACAATATCGGATACAAATCGCTCAAACTCTTCCTTTTCAACTGCCTCGGAGGACCCCCAAAGTCGGCGCAAGGAGTGCAGCACCTCTTCATCAATTGAAGCACGGCGCTCAAGCTGCTCAACGTGATGCTGCGCCTCTTGCTGAAATGCTGTCGCTATACGAAAGTTTTCATATCTGGAGGCGTAGTAGAACAGCAGCAGCACACCGAGCATTGCCAGAACAGACATCATCAGCATGATGCTGCGATTTTCGCGGCCATAGAAGCGAGGCTGAAGTACCAGCAATACCAGTGGCGTAAAAATCACGACGCCAATGGTATCGCCAACCCACCATCCCAAAAAATTAACGAGCAAGGCATTGGCCGGCTCCACCCCGCCCCACACCAATACTGCATTACCGATGGCGGCTGAAATGACGCACGCCAACGGCCCTCCCAGAAAAACAATGCGCAGCTCATGCCAATCATTCCATCCCTCGACTGGCTTGGCGGCGAGGCGTCGGCACAACTGGCCCCCAGCCAGTGCTTGCAGAGTTGCTCCAGCTGCGATTGCCACTGCGACTACCAGTTGCGGAGCATCAACCAGAAAGACCTCTCGGCCAAGGATAAGTTGGGTGCAAGTTGCCCCGATAAAAATCCCAGGGCTGACACGCCAACCCCAGATAAGTATGGCTGCCAATGCAATACCAGCCGGTGGAAACACTACCGACACAAAGTTTCCCGTGTTTGAGACCAGATAGGCAAGATGGGCGCTAGCACCATAGGCAAGCGCCAGCAGCACAATACGGACTGGCCAGATCAGCCTTTGAATGACACGATCCATGCGCCTCAAAACTCCAGCAATAGCCTAAACATCATCAATATAGGCAAGTACATTAAGCGACAACAGCCGCTGGCACCTTGCGGGCGAAATATCCGACCAAGCAGCACCAAACGCTATAAAGACCACTCCCCTACCACATTATAGATTGACCCTTCCGGTGCTGGCTCAGATCTTACTAGTGCAAGCATGGCAACGGGCCACTCAACCACAGGCCAGACAGGTAAGGTTTCCGCAGGAATAATGATGTTACGCGCCAGCGTGACATGAGGCTTAAAGGATCGGGCCTCCAAATTAAACCCTTCCCGCTCTAGCCCTGCGTGAAGACAGCCGACCAAGCGTGTCAGCTCCTCAGGCACCGCGGCGGGCCGCAAGCACGCTAGGCTCGGTTTTTTCCATGACTCAATGCGATCCATGCGCAAGGTGAAGGGGTCGTGAGGAAGGTCATCGCCAAGACGAAGTAGGGTGTTGATGCGCGTTCCCGGCACCTTGCCCAAAAACGCCAGCGTAAGGTGCAGATTAGCCGCAAGTGTCCGGTGACCACCCAGAGGCTTAACATAGCTTGCGAATGACTCACGCCAGAGCTGCTGGGTATCAGAATCGGGCCAGAGGGCGAAAAAAAGACGCATATGGAGCTGTCCTTCGTGGCAACTTAGCCACTAAAACAGCCCCCGCAGCAGAAGACAAGTACGAGAAATATTAATACGCGTATAAAAAAGTGAACACCGCTGATTCACTTCATTTACAACGTCGACCGCTAAGCGACTTCTTGCGTCATCAGCACCGGCTCCGCCTTGGGCTGACTGGGGAAAGCATGCCGACAAATACGCCATGCCACCTGTGAAAACTGCGAAACCATGCTGCCCGTATTATAGTTCTGGCCATAACGCGAACAGATCGCTTGTACGGTAGGCGCCATCTCGGCATAGCGTCGCGCAGGAACATCGGGGAAAAGGTGATGCTCAATCTGGTGACTGAGGTTGCCGGTCATGATGTGAAATAACTTACTACCTCGCATATTGGATGATCCGCGCACTTGGCGAAGATACCAGTGTGCACGTGTCTCATTATCAAGCACGCTCTTTGGAAAGAGCTCAACATCTGCAGTGAAGTGGCCGCAGAAAATCACCAAGTACGTCCAGACACTGCGCATTACATTGGCCACAAGATTGCCAAGCATCACCGGCAAAAAAAATGGGCCTGCCAGCAACGGAAAAATTACATAATCTTTTATCAATTGGCGCGTAATCTTGCGGCGCAGCGGCTGCCACTCTTTTTTAAGCTGCTCACCGCTTTTCTTCCCACTAAAGTATTTGCCAAGCTCCAAATCTTGAATCGCCACGCCCCACTGAAACAACAACGCGAAAATAACGGCGATTAATGGCTGGAACAGATAAAATGGCCTCCAGCGCTGCTCCGGGAAAATACGCAATAAGCCATAACCAATATCGTCATCCATACCCCGCACATTAGTGTAGGTATGATGCTTAAAATTATGTGTTTTACGCCAGTTTTCTGCCGTTCCAACAATATCCCACTCATACGTTTTACCGTTCAGCGTAGGATCACGCATCCAGTCATACTGACCGTGCATGACATT
>DDBN01000127.1:0-10638 GCA_002333145.1 Moraxellaceae bacterium UBA2031 | reverse complement strand
TTCATAATTAATCCTCAAAGCTCCAAGGTGATATCTGTCGTCGCACGGCTAATGCACAGGCGCAGCGCTTGCACGGGCTCGGTGCTGATATCGCCATTGATCATGTCCTGCGTGGTACCAGTTGCCTTGCCGCAGGCGCAGGTATTGCAAATACCCATACGGCAACCGTATTCAGGTTGCTCGCCCTGTGCTTCCAACGCGCTGAGCAGCGACTCACCTACAGGCACTTCAAACGTGCGGCCTGATACGGCCAATCTCACCTGCACCGTTCCTGTCGCATCACTGCCAAAAGTCGGCGGCGAAAAACTCTCTGCCTGAAATGATCGGGCGGTATCTGTCACTAACTTAGCGGTGGCCTGCACAAATCCATCAGTCCCACAGCATGCAACATGGCGGCTTGCCAAATCAGGAACGCAGCGCATCAGTAATTCGCTGCTGATACGGCCTGTCTTTTCATCGGGCAAGCACTCACTCTGTTGCGTCAGCACAAACTGCACACGAAACGAGGAATACTTTTCCGCCAGTTCGCGCAACTCGCGAACAAAGCAGAACTCTTCGCGCTTGCTTGCCCAATACACCAGCGTCAGGTCGCCGGGCATGCCGGCGGCGGCCTGACTACGGATCAGCGCCACCAATGGCGTGATGCCGCTGCCTGCCGCCAAAAAAAGATGCTTTTGTGCCTGCTTGGCAGGCGGCAGAAGCATCTCGCCAAATGCCGTACCCAGCTCCAGTACATCTCCGACCTGGGTTTTGCGACAGAGATGCGGACTCAAGGTGCCGCCAGCCACTTCCTTTACAGTGATGGATATTTTGCCATCCGGACGCGGTATCCCCGTGAGGCTATAGCTGCGTGTGACGCGTCGACCGTTAACGTCAGCCGTAATATTGATGTGCTGGCCTGGCTCAAAGCCGACGAAATGGCGATTCGGCGCCAGTACCAAGGTCACGGCATCGGCTGACTCGGGATAGCGCTCGGCCACTCGCGCTAGAGTTCGGTGCCATGACCAGACTGGATTGAGCCTGCCCGCCCAAAAATCAAAGACAGAGGGCTTCACCAGCGTATGGGTCAATCGTTGCAAGAGAGGAGCTGTCATAGCGTGGCGGGGCCCGACTCGAAGTAAGTGGATTCGGGATTATACGAATTAATATACAAATATCTATACGGTCGTATATTAACTAAAAGATGGTATGATCATCGTTATTGCTGCTAATACTTCAGCGCCCTGCCGATGCCTACCATGACCGACCCCGTGCTCAGCCCAACCCTTGTATCGGAAGAAAGCCGTGGTCGTGGCCGCAAGGTCAGCATCTCGCGGGAGGACATCATCACTGCTGCACTTTCCCTGATCGGCCCAAATCGTAGCGTCTCCACCTTGAGCCTGCGCGAAGTTGCCCGTGAAGCAGGGGTTGCCCCCAACAGCTTCTACCGCCACTTCCGTGACATGGACGAGCTGGCCATTGCCCTGATCGATCTGGCCGGCAGCTCGCTGCGCAAAATAATTGGTGATGCGCGCCATCGGGCCACCTCAGAGCGCAGCGTGGTGCAGAGCTCCGTCGATGCCTTTATGGAACAGCTGGATGCCGACGACAAACTGCTGCACATGCTTCTGCGTGAAGGCACGGCCGGGTCGGAGGCTTTTAAGCAAGCCGTCGAACGGCAACTGAGTTTTTTTGAAGACGAACTGCAGGCTGATCTCGTGCGGCTGGCAGGCAGCAACCAGACCGGGCTTTTCGAGCCCGCCTTAACCGCCAAAGCCATGACACGACTGGTATTTGCTATCGGTGCTACCGCCATGGACTTGCCACAAGATCAGCGCGCAACCGTCAAAAAAGAACTGGCCATCATGCTGCGCATGATTGTGGTTGGCACCCAGACCATGGCAAGCAGTCGTACGGTCCGGCGCTAAGACAACCTCACACTAGTTAAATACACGCCGTACCAAGCCCTGCAGGGTCTGACCCAGCCACGGTGTATTCTTGCCAGTGGACAGCAAGGTTTCGCCACTCACTGTCCACGACACCAATGGATCAATCAGCAGCCAGCCGGTATTGCGCTCTATTCCTAGCACATCACCCGGCTTGCATGTCAGCGCAGCGATGAGCTGGCTCTCGCTAAGCACCCCCTCACGCACCAACTGCAAGCCCAACGGCAATACTGTTTCCAAGGTACTCATGCCAGGCTCAGTTGCCGGGAATGGCGCTAGCTTGGCGCTGGCATCCAGTGGCTGGTGATCCGAACAAATCGCATCAATCACACCCGTCTTCACACCTTCACGCAACGCCGCACGATCTTCATTGCTGCGCAGTGGTGGTCGTACATGGGCAAAACTATTGAAGCCGTCGATAGCGGCATCGGTTAGATGCAAATGGTGCATGGCCACATCTGCCGTAACCGGAATACCTTTTTCCTTGGCAATCCGAATTAACTCCACCGAACCTCTGCAAGAAAGCTGGCCAAAATGTGCCTTAACGCCGGTCTGCTCAACCAGCAAGAGTTGCGTGGCTAATGCAATGGTTTCGGCTGTATCGGGAATGCCTGGCAGGCCCATACGTGCCGCAGTAAATCCATCATGCGCACAGCCTTTGGCCAAGCTAGGCTCTTCGGGTGAAAAAAACACCGTCAGCCCCAGCGTAGCCGCGTACTCTAAGCAGTGCAGCGCCGTTTCAACGCTAGCAAAAGGAGCACGTGCATTGCCGACCGCCACCGCACCCGCAAGGCGCAACCGGTTCATGTTCGACAATGCCTTGCCTTCCAGCCCCTTGGTCAGCGCACCAACGGGATACACTTTGGCATAACCCGCCGCATCGGCACGTTCGCATAACTGCGTGACCAGCGCACCCGAATCGAGTACCGGCTGGGTGTCCGGCGGCACTACTAGATGCAAAAAACCACCGGCACGGGCCGCTCGGGTTTCGCTGGCAGCGCCGCCATGCATCTTGGCACCTGGCTCGCGCAGGCGCGCGCACAGATCAACAAACCCTGGTGTCAGCCACAGGCCGCTACCATCAATTATTTCCGCAGCAGCCACACCGCTGCCGCCGATCATCATGCGGCCATTTTCCAGAATCACACTGGTAACCGCATCATGGCCAGCTGCCGGGTCGATCAGTCGGACATTGTCGATACGAACCGCCATCGCGGGCTCCTCAAAAAATTCAGCGTTGCTCGATCTGACCGCGCACGGCCAGACTGAGGACGGCCATGCGAACCGCAATACCGTAGTTAACCTGCTTTAGGATCAGTGATTGCGGCCCATCGGCCACGGCCGACTCAATTTCTACGCCGCGATTGATCGGCCCCGGGTGCATCACCAGCACACCTGGCTTAGCGTATTTCAGTTTGTCGCGGGTCAGGCCATAGAGTGCGTAAAACTCATCACTGGATGGCAGCAGCGCCGATTCCATACGCTCGTTCTGCACGCGTAAGGCAATTGCCACATCGACATCTGCCAAGCCTTGCTCCATGCGCTCAAATACATTCACACCCAGCTGGTCGAAATCTTTGGGCAGTAGCGTACGTGGCGCAATCACACGAATTTCTTTCGCACCGAGCGTCTGCAGAGCATGAATTTCCGAGCGCGCCACCCGTGAGTGGCGAATATCACCGATGATGGCCACGGTGAGATTTTCAAATGCACCTGCATGACGCCGAATAGTGAGCATGTCCAGCATGGCCTGCGTAGGGTGAGCATGACGCCCATCCCCGGCATTGATCACGGCCACCTTCGGCGTAACTTGGCTGGCGATAAAGTGCGCCGCGCCGGAGTCCCCGTGACGTACCACAAAAATATCAGCCGTCATTGCCTCCAGATTCCACAGCATGTCGCGCAGCGTTTCGCCTTTGCTGGTGGAGGACTTGGAGATATCAATATTGAGTACATCGGCTGATAGGCGCTTGGCCGCCACCTCGAAGGTGGTACGGGTACGTGTACTGGGCTCGAAAAAAAGGTTCATCACCGTCTGGCCGGCCAATAATGGGCGGTTGACGATGGCGCCGGTGACCGGATCGATAAAGCTCTCGGCTGTATCGAGAATCTCGGTGAGCTGGTCGCGGGAAAGACCTTCAGTGGTCAGAAAATGGCGCAGGCGATCTTGAGCATTAAGCTGCAAGCGGCTGGCGTCGTGCGCGGAAGAGCGGTGCATGGGGCCTGTCCTTCAGTGAGCACAGCGATTGTAAACCAGTTGCTCGGGTACGGCGATGTACCCGATATGATGCACCCGATATTAAGGTGCGATACGCTGCGGGTCCGCCAGCCACGCTTCGGCAATAAACACCGCCGCGGTTGAGTCCAGCGATGGCAGCTTACCTTTGCGACGATCTTGCAACTCCATCAACAAGCCCCGGGCAGAGTGACTGGACAGCCGCTCATCGCACATAAACACTGGCAGCCGAAAGCGCGCCGCCATGCGTCGTGCAAACTTGCGCGCCAAACGAGACAGCTCAGACTCGGTGTCATCCATGTTTAAGGGCAGCCCCACCACCAGCGCCTCTGGCTTCCATTCGTGCAGCAGTGCATCCAACTTGTCCCAGTCAGGAATGCCGTCTCTGGCCGGAATAGGAGCAAGTGGCGTCGCCGTGCCCGTAATGGCCTGAGCACTGGCCACGCCAATACGCTTGGTGCCAAAGTCAAACCCGAGAATTCGCTGAAAAGAAGGATCCGTCATCGGAAGCTGGAATCGTTAGAGAGTTGTGCTGATTGTACGCTGCTGCCATCAGGCATGACCGGCTTCACTGGCCAGAAATGCAGGGTCAATTCCTAACTTATGAATCCCTGCATGCCAACGCTGCTCAAAAGGTAAGTTGAAAAGCAAATCAGCATCAGCATCGCAGGTCAGCCATGCGTTCTGCCCCATTTCTTCCTCCAACTGTCCCGGTGCCCAGCCCGCGTACCCCAGCGCAACCAGATACTCATCCGGCCCCTGACCCTGGGCAATCGCATCGAGAATATCGCGAGAGCTAGTCACATAAATGCCGTCAGCCACAGGTAATGTGCTGTTCCAGTGACCCTCTTCTCGATGCAAAACAAAGCCCATCTGTGTGCTGACAGGCCCGCCAAACAATACCCGCGGTCCGGGCAGTTGCAGCGCAGCGGAAGGCTCGGACTCCAGCTCCTTGAGTAGATGATCCAGATGCAACGGCAGGGGACGATTGACGATCAACCCCACCGCACCTTCTTCGTCATGCTTGATGATGTAGGTCAGTGACTGGGCAAAGCGGGGATCGTCCATGGCGGGCATGGCAATCAGGCACTGATGGGTAAAATTGGCATTTTCGAGTGTCATGTCTTCAGTATGGGGACTTCACCCCACAACACAAGTACTCAGACCAACCCGCTGCGCAAGCGACGTAGACTTTCCGTCGGCAAGCCATGACGCTCGCCTAAACGGATATAGCTATCCATCATGTCTCGGGTCTGCTGGCCCACTTTGGTGAAGTGGTATTCAAGATAAGGCTCTAGTGCCAACGGTAAAACTTTGGGTGCTAGCAGCAGTAATAATCGGCTGGCCAGCGGCGTGAGCAACATTTTTTGCAGGGCGACTTTGGCACCGCGGTCTTGCGCCAGAATATCCAGGGCCTCTCGTCCTGCCTCCCGCCCCAATGCCAATAATGGGCTGCTGCTAAGGCCCGTTAACTTCCAGTTATGCTGCTCCAGCGCTGCAATCAAGGGCTGCATGACAGCCTCAGAACCTGCGCTGGCCCCCTCCAAATCCGCGACCTCTCGCGCCCCCATCCCACCTGCCTGCAAAGCAGCAATTACACCCTGCACAGCCTGATGTGGCCCACTGAACATTCCTGGGGCTAACGGCGACAAGAAATAGGCGATCCCCTCCGGCCCTTCGTGGCCCGGCAGGGGCGACTGATAGCTAATAAAAGTGATAAGGCCCTGCACCAGCGTGGCCTGCGATGGTAAGTGGGCCCGCACCAGCGCCATGTCTTCCGGGCCTGGCGGCAACGAGATCACCGTTGCATCGCCGACCGCCGCAATGACTTGCTGCGACAATGCTGAGCGCAAGGCATCCGATGGCATACACAGCCACACCTGATCCCAAGCAGTTGCGGCCACCTCTTCTACGGCACTGATGATGGCATAGTCACTCCACACTTCGTGTTGCGTGCGCAGATGCCCCAATCGATGCAGAGGCAGCCCTTCGGCCAGTGCAGCAACATGCTTTTCCTTCACAAAAAAGGTGATGCTGTGCCCCGCACGCGCCAGATGCCGTCCGTAAACCTGCCCTACCGCACCTGCACCCACCAAGAGAATATTCATGTCGCTCCATCCCGGATAATTCCAGACAACCGCATACTAGCAGAGCCAACCAATAGTTTGACAGCCATCGAACTAATGATTACCGTGCGGCACATCGCATTTAACGCAGAGCCGTCACCATGTCCTCATCCCTGACTCTTGCTACCGTGATCACCGGCGCCTCAAGTGGTATTGGTGAAGCGCTTGCTCGCCAACTCGCAGCCACTGAAAAGCAGACCCTAGTGCTTGTCGCTCGCCGTGAAGAAAAGCTACTCGCGCTGGCCGAGGAACTCACAAAAGCACACAGCATCCGCATTGAAATCATTTGCCAGGATCTGGAACTGCCCGGCGGCGCCAGCAGCCTCATGAACGCCATTACTGCCCGAGGTTTATCCGTCGATACCCTGATCAATAATGCTGGTTTTGGCATCAACGATCCCTTCGCCGACATGCCGCTGGATCGTATTCAGGGCATGATGCAGCTGAACATGGTTGCGCTCACTGAGCTCAGCCATGCTGTACTGCCGGGCATGCGCCAGCGCCAACAGGGACGCATCATGAATATTTCTTCGGTAGCCGCATTTCAAGCCTGCCCACGCTTTGCCGTATACGGCGCCAGTAAAGCTTATGTACTGATGTTTACCGAAGCACTGGCTGCCGAAGAGCGCAAGAACGGATTACGCATCAGTGCTGTATGCCCAGGAGCAACTGCCACAGAGTTCCATACCCTTGCCGGCAATCACGGTACTTTTGCGGCCAAATTAATGGACTCACCAGAGACGGTGACACGCTCCGCCATTGCGGCATTGAATGCAGGCCAATCAGTGGTCGTCACAGGATTGCTTAATAAGCCCTTGCCGTTTTTTATCCGGTTGATGCCACGCCGTTTGGCAACATGGTTTGCTGGCATACTGGTAGAACGTGAAAAAGCCGCCTGAAGGCGGCCTTTTCAACTCGCAGTGCCGCCCACAAGGGCGGTATAGGTAGTTACTGCTTAATGGCTTGGGCTACCGTATAGGTCTTGCCTTGCTTGAGCTTGTCGTAATTACCAAACACTTCTTTGAACGTGCGTGAAATAAAATCGCGCAAGCCATTGATGGTGACTACAACAAATCGGCCGCCTGGGTTAAGGCGCTCAAAGGCATCAAACAAATAGAGATAGTGCTGCTCGTTTCCCACCTTGGCCGGTAGATTCGAAACAATCAGGTCGAACTTGTATTCCTTCGGAATCTGGTTAAATCCGTTGCTCAGAAATACTTCCGTGTTGCTCAGGCCATTGCGCTCGCAATTCGCTTTTGCGTAATCCACCGCCACAAAGTCCTTGTCGACCATCACCGTTCTGCCTTGCGGGGCAAGCTTTGCCATGGCCATGCCCAGCACACCATAACCACAGCCTACATCCAAACAGTTATCTGCAGAACTGATGTCGAGATGATCCAGCAACAGGCGCGAGCCATCATCTACGCTACGTGGAGAGAAAATCCCCCACGTGGTATGAAAAGTAAACTCACAACCGCGCACGCTCTCGGTGAAGACAACGTCTTCCCGCCAGCGCGCAACCGTAGTGGCATCAGGAGCGCCGCGACTCATTCAGCTGACGTCGGCTGAATTGTCATTGGAGTAGTAGGAATTTCGATGGGCGCAGCACGAACAGCGCGCATAGCATCTTCTGCCTCACGCATGGCGACTTCAGATGCCGTCACCATTTCTTGACCCTTCTGAATATTCGCATTGGCCTTGTTCATGTTCTTCTGTGCTTTGGCAAGATCCTTATTGCCATCCGCTATCAGACGCGCACCCTTCTCACGCGTTGCATCAGCAGCCTGCCATTTCTTTGCAATGGCTTCAGTTGCTGCACTTTTTGAAGCCAATTGTTCACCAAAGCTAGGAGGCATCTTGGTGCTACATGCAGCCAGCAATGAAACCGCTGTAATTATGGCAAGCATACGAATCGTCATTTTTAATGCTCTCAATATAAAAAAACGGTCATTTACGTTACCACAGCGCCAAAAAGCCAGCAATGAGACAGGCTAGAGCGCGTAATCCAGGATCAATGGGGCATGGTCGGAGAACTTCTGATCTTTATAGATGCTGGTGCTAATAATCTTGTCTTTCAGGTCCGGCGAGACGATGTGGTAATCAATGCGCCACCCAACATTCTTGGCATACGCTTGCCCGCGATTTGACCACCATGTGTACTGCTCGGCCTCCTGATTGACGGCACGAAAGGCATCAACATAGCCCAGCTCATCAAATAACGTTGTTAGCCATGCACGTTCATGCGGCAGAAAGCCGGAGTTCTTCAGATTGCCCTTCCAGTTCTTGAGATCGATTTCCTTGTGCGCAATATTCCAGTCACCACAAACAATCATCTGGCGGCCTTCCTCGCGCCAACGCCTCATGCGGGGCATCAGCTCCCCCAAAAAGACATCCTTGCGCGCTTGGGCCTCGTCATTGGCAGACCCGGAGGGCAAATACAGCGACACAATCGTCAGCGGACCAAAATGCGCCTCAATCCAGCGGCCTTGGGTATCACAAATCTCAAAGCCTAGGCCTGTTTTCACCTCATCGGGCGGCTGGCGGCTATAGATAGCGGTACCACTGTAACCCGGCTTTTGGGCATCAAAAAAATAGGTATGCCATCCCTCGGGACGGTGCAGCAAATCCAGCTGATGCTCCTGCGCCTTAGTTTCTTGGATACAAACAACATCAGCACCGCTGCTTTCCAGCCAATCAAAGAAGCCCTTGTTGGCCGCCGAGCGGATACCGTTAAGATTGGCGGAAATAACACGCATCAGCAGAACCTCGGGACAATTCATGGCAGGCAAAAAAGCGAACGGCTATCATACCGGGCATGACCTCCTGCAACCACACGGCCTTTTCCCATGCGTGACTATCAGCGCGAATTCATTGGTTTCGCCCTCCGCCACGGCGTTCTTCGCTTCGGCAACTTCACTCTTAAGTCTGGCCGTCAAAGCCCCTACTTCTTTAATGCTGGCTTGTTTAACACCGGCAAGATGCTGGCCGAACTAGGCCGCTTCTATGCCGAGGCTATTCGTGCCTCGGGAGTAGAGTTCGACGTGTTGTTTGGGCCAGCCTACAAAGGCATTCCGTTGGCGGCAGCTACTGCCGTCCAACTGGCCAATGACTTCAATATCGACACCCCTTGGTGTTTTAACCGCAAGGAAGCCAAGGATCACGGCGAAGGCGGCTCCCTAGTGGGCAGTCCGCTCACCGGACGCGTCTTGATTATTGATGATGTGATTACCGCCGGCACTGCCATCCGTGAAGTCATGACCCTGATTGAGCAAGCTCGCGCCAAAGCCACCGGCGTCATCGTCGCGCTGGATCGGCAAGAAAAGGGGAAAGGTGAGTTATCCGCTATTCAGGAAGTAGAGCGTGACTTCGGCATGCCAGTGATCTCCATCGTTAAGCTGGAGCAAATCATCCGCTATCTCGAGGAAACTGATAGCGAGCATCTCGATGCCATCCGTGACTATCGCACCCAGTACGGCATCAGCTGATCCCATCATTCACCGGAAGACCATCATGTCCCTGAATATCGCTGTGGTAATGGACCCCATCGAGCGCATCAACATCAAAAAAGATTCAACGATTGCGATGCTGTGGGCTGCTGCTGCTAGTGGGCATCACCTCTGGTACATGGAACAGCCCGACCTGTTTGTGCGAGACGGCGATGCCTTTGGCGATATGGCACCGTTACACGTTTTTGAGAGCACTGAAAAATGGTTTGAAAAGGGCGGACGAGAAACACGTAAGCTGGCCGATATGGACGTGATCCTGATGCGTAAGGATCCGCCTTTCGACATGAATTTTATCTATACCACTTATATCCTGGAAAAAGCTGAGGCTGACGGGGTAGTCGTGGTGAATAAGCCGCAGTCGCTGCGTGACTGCAACGAAAAATTCTTTGCCACGCTTTTTCCGCATTGCATGGTGCCAACGCTGATATCTGGCGATATGAAAAAGCTGCGTGCGTTTGTGCACGAACAGCAAGACGCCATTGTGAAGCCGCTCGATGGCATGGGTGGCAGTGGCATCTTTCGCCTAACGGCGGGCGGCCCCAATATTGGCGCCGTGCTGGAAACACTCACCGGCAACGGCAACCACCCGGCGATGGCACAACGCTATATCCCGGAGATCACTGACGGTGACAAACGTATTTTGATGATTGATGGCGAGCCCATCCCTTACACCCTCGCCCGCATCCCGCAAGGTGATGAGGTACGCGGTAATCTGGCGGCGGGGGGCATTGGCGAACCTCGTCTGCTCACTCCTAAGGATCGCTGGCTGGCGCAGCAAGTAGGGCCTGAATTAAAAAAACGTGGTCTAATTTTTGTTGGCCTAGACGTGATCGGCGAGTACATCA
>DDBN01000024.1:39559-39777 GCA_002333145.1 Moraxellaceae bacterium UBA2031 | reverse complement strand
ACGCTTGTCTTCTTCCACAACTCATCGCTCGCTTTGCCTCATCGACGACGGCCATGAAGCTCGATGTGATGTTCCGGTTCGAGCATCTAATAGCCACAGCACACTCTCACCGCTACTTATCACCACCAAGGCGGGTGATACCGCTACCGCACTAACTCCATTGCTTGATGATCTGCAGCCCGGAGATATTGTTTTACTGCTACAAAACGGCATGGGTG
>DDBN01000024.1:6430-39452 GCA_002333145.1 Moraxellaceae bacterium UBA2031 | reverse complement strand
AGCTGAGGGCCTAAGTACCGACGGAGAAGCCCTGTTTAAAGTGGCCTGTCAGGTCGCTCGGCAAACATCGGCAAATACCTCTTCCATGCTCGCTGACGTCATAGCGGGACGACACACCGAAATTGATTTCATGAATGGCTATGTTGTGAATATGGCTTTACGCCACAGCATTGCAACACCGATTAATACGGCTATCACCCTTGCAGTTCAAGCCCTGCACCCCCTTTCTGATCCTGTCATCTGACGACTGTCCGGAAAAGACACTTGGTTTAGTGATCGTCACCGCCTAGAATCGCCGCACTTTCAGGTGCCCAGCCACAGGCTGGTCCGTTTCTGTCGCAAACAGTCACGGATGGGAAATCGGTGAAACCCCGATGCTGCCCCCGCAACGGTAAGTCGTGTCAGCCGCTTCACTATGCCACTGTCGTATGACGGGAAGGCGAATCGGTCTGGATTAATCCCGCGACGAGCCCGGAGACCGACCTGAAAGTCATATGGTCAGTGCGGCGGGCTCACGACCGAAAAATCTCTTGTGCGAATGCACAGCATTTTTCTTCTGCCTCCATGCTGATCCAATTCTTGTTTGCGGGGACTCAAACAGCCTGGAGCTATTAATGAAATTTTCTCTTCTGCCCATCGTGGCTGCTATCGCCATTACCTCATCTGCCCAAGCCGCCAATACCGAGCTTTCACCCATAGTAGTCAATGCTTCACGCCTTGATGAAAACACAGCCGGCACGCTCGTTTATGTTATTGATCGCGAGCAAATCAGCCAATCTCCGGCCCGCAATATTTCTGAGTTGCTGTCCAGCATTCCTGGAATTCATGTTCGCAGCTTGAGTGGCAACCCAATTACTGATGGCACCGTCGATCTACGTGGCTTCGGCCCTGCTGCCGGCCAAAATACACTTATTCTGATTGATGGCCGACGCCTCAATGATATCGACTTAAGCTCCACCGATATTGGCGGTATTTCCCTAACAGCAATCGATCGTATTGAAGTCCAGCCTGGTGGTGGATCGGTTCTTTACGGTGACGGCGCCAGTGGCGGCACCATTAATATCATTACTCGGCAGGCGACAGAGAATGGTGGCAGCATCAGCCTGACTAGCGCCAGCTTTGATACCCGTGGTGCGACTGCATCTGCTCGACTTGCCGGTAAGGATGCATCGCTGTCTTTGTTTGGTCAGCACATGGAAACTGACGGTTATCGTGACAACAGCGAGATGCGTCGCGACTCGTTCGGCGGCAACCTGCGTTTTAACGTAGCTCCTGGACAAGAAGGCTTTCTGCTTATCAGCGGTAGCCGACTCGACTCTCGCCTGCCTGGCGCTCGTACTGTAGATGCAGGCTTGGGGCTTGATGAGGTTCATGATAATCCGCGCGGAACCAGCACTCCCAATGACTGGGCCGACGAAGAGCGCCATCAAATTGTAGCCGGCTGGCAAGCCATGCTCTCGGACAATCTGACGGTCATTATTGATGGCAGTCAGCGCCTGAAAGAACAGTGGTCGTTTTTTGATTACGGTGGTGGGTTCTCGGACTACAACAACACCGAACTGGCTTCTATTTCTGCCACACCTCGAGTACAGCTTAGCTATCATACTGGCCAGATATCGCATGACATGAAAGCTGGTTACGATTGGTATCGCACCGACTACGTTTCCCGTCGGGGTCAAGCTCCCGGTACGGCGGCCATTCATGACATTGGCATCGACGCCGAAACCAGCTCACCTTATGTTTTTCAAACAAGCCGCTGGAATAAAACCAGCGTATCGGTAGGCGCACGCCAGACACATGTAAAGCAAAGCGCACGTGATATCTACGATGCCACTGCACCGGGCGGTGCGTTTGATTCGCAAGCAACCCCTACCACGCAGCGATTTACCGCAGAAATGTATGAAGGTGGCTTGAGTCAAGCGCTAACGCCAGCCCTCACCGCCAGCATCGGCCTAAGCCGGAGCGTACGTTTGGGCACGGTGGATGAGTCCTACGAATACGATCCCTTCTTCCAGCGCGAGTTCTCTCCATTGCGCCCACAAGTTGGGCGTAACATCGAAGGTTCACTCACATATGTGCAAGGTACTAGCCGTTTATCCGCAACGGTGTATCAGCAGAAGCTGCATGACGAAATCCAGTTCAACCCGATCACGTTTACCAACGACAACCTTGACCCAACTCTGCGCCAAGGTGTCACCATTGGTGCATCAACCCAACTGCTGGAAACAATAACGATCAGCGGCAGCCTGACCGAGCAACGCGCCGAGTTTCGCGAAGGTGCCAACAACGGCAAGGATATACCACTGGTACCACGGCATCTGGGCAGCATGAATGTTCACTGGCAAGCGACTCCAATGTGGAGTATCTCTCTTAGCGACACTTACACGGGAAGCCAGTTCTTTGACAATGACCAAGGCAATAACTTCGGCCAGAAGATTGCTGCCTTCCATCGTCTGGACTCACGACTGGGCTTCACCTGGAAAAAAGTTCAGGCCGGCCTTACTGTCACCAACCTGACAGATGAAGATGACAGCTTCACCTATGGTGTTCGCTCAACCTTCACGCCGGGTCGTTATAACGCCTATACACTGCCGGGTAGTGAATACCGCCTTGATGTAGGAATGAGCTTCTAAACGCACAAGACTGAGGGATGTCTCATCCCTCATCCCACTTTAATCGGGAGAGCAACATGGGTAACCGTCTTTCAAAAATTTATACCCGCACCGGCGATGATGGCAGCACTGGCCTTGGTGATGGCAGCCGCGTGGCAAAGAATCATTTGCGCGTGGAGGCTTATGGCACGGTGGATGAACTTAACGCCCAGATTGGTCTTCTGCGTGCAGAGCTATCCGCTGATCATGAGGCACAGGCTTTTCTGGAAACAGTTCAGCATGATTTATTCGACCTCGGGGGTGAGCTTTGTATTCCTGGCTACACCTTGCTAAAGCCGGAATGCGTCGCTGAAACCGAGACGGCCATTGATCAGATCAATGCCAACCTGCCTCCGCTCAAGGATTTTATTCTTCCTGGCGGCAGTAAGGCGGCAGCGGTTGCCCATGTCGCTCGCACGGTGTGTCGCCGAGCAGAACGACGTGTCTATACCCTCAGCCAACAGGAGGAAGTAAACGAAGATGGCCTGAAATACCTTAATCGTATTTCCGACTATCTCTTTGTTCTGGCCCGTGTTCTGGCCCGTGAAAACGGTGGCAAGGAAGTCCTATGGCGGCAGCGTAATGCTCCGCGACATCCAGAAGCCTGAGATGGATCTCGAAAAAAAAGCCCGCATTGAATGCGGGCTTTTTTTGGCATGGAAAAGTACTTACAACAATAACTGCCGGATATCCGCCAACACCTTGGACAGAGCCGATGTGAAGCGAGCGGCATCAGCACCATCAATAACCCGATGATCATAAGACAGCGACAAGGGCAACATCAGGCGTGGCTGAAAATCTTTACCACTCCATACTGGCTTGATGGCAGAACGTGACACGCCAAGAATGGCCACTTCTGGCCAATTCACGATAGGCGTAAACGCCGTACCAGCGATCCCACCCAACGACGAGATACTGAAACAAGCGCCCTGCATCTCTGCCGGAGTCAGCTTCTTTTCGCGTGCCTTGGTCGAAAGCTCCCCCATGTCGCGCACAATCTCGCGTATGGACTTGCCACCCACATCCCGAATCACTGGAACCACAAGACCATTTGGTGTGTCGACAGCGACGCCAATATGTACATATTTCTTGTACACCAACGTCTCGCCATCACTGTCGAGTGAGCTGTTAAATTTCGGAAACTGCTTGAGCAGATGCGCACAGGCTTTTACCAGGAAAGCCAGAACAGTCAGGTTGAGTCCCTCCTTCTTCATGGCGTCTTTTTGGGCGACCCGAAAGGCTTCCAGCTCGGTGATATCTGCTTCATCAAATTGAGTGACATGTGGAATAGTCACCCAAGCTCGATGCAAGTTCTGCGCTGAGACTCGCTGAATTTTCGTGAGTGGCGAACGCTCAATCTCACCCCATTTACTAAAGTCGATCACGGGAAGCTTAGGCAATCCAGATCCACCGTTGGCGGCCCCCGCTTTCTCCAGCATCGCTTGCTTCACAAAGGCATGCACATCCTCCTTGAGAATGCGTTCCTTTGGGCCGCTACCGCTTCTTAGCTTGCTGAGATCCACGCCCAATTCACGGGCCAAACGACGAACAGCTGGGCCTGCGTGTACGTTGGCCATCTCTACTGACCGCAGCGATAGCTCCTGTGTAGCCGGTGACGGAATGGATACTGATGCTACTGGCGCCGCATCGACCTGTACTGGCGCCTGAGCAATAGGTGGTAGCTCTTTTGCATGGGTTACAGCCGGTGCCTGTACTGATACCTCCAGCAAGCCCACATGCTCCGAAACTTTATCCCCGAGCTTTACCAATACGCTCAGCACCGTACCCTCAACCGGACTCGGCACTTCCATACTGGCTTTGGCCGATTCCAGTACAATAATGGGCTGCTCTAAACGCAGCACATCACCCACTTTTACCAGCACCTCAATTACATCTGCATCGTCAGAGCCAATATCCGGCACCTTCACCAACTGAATTGTTTCTGATGCTGTGGGCGCTGTAGCTGTCGTAGCAAGTACTTCAGAAGCAGGAGCAGATGATGCCTCTGGTGCCAGCACCGAGCTTACTCGCTGTAATTCCTTCTGAATTTCGCGTACATCGGCGGATGAACCCGCCACCACATCATCCAGCTGCAGCAACAGATCGCCCAGCTTGACGCTATCGCCAATTTTCACTGCAATATTACGCACCACGCCGCCCTGCGGAACGGGCACTTCCATGCTGGCCTTGTCAGATTCCAACACAACAATAGATTGCTCCGGCAACAGGTGATCGCCAGGCTTCACCAGAATTTCAATGACATCTGCGCTATCGCTGCCAATGTCTGGAACACGTATTTCGGTCACTTAATTCTCCATGTCCACGCCGGGTAAGCGTATTGACGTTTATTCCCTTCACACTTTTGGTGCGTAAGGTTTCTCAGGATTAATATCAAAGCGACGAATCGCATCCTCGACCACACTACGGCCGATTTCACCGTCATCTGCCAGTGCATTCAAAGCAGCAATCACAATGAAGTAACGGTCCACTTCAAAATGATGACGCAGCTTCTCACGGGAATCAGAACGGCCAAAACCATCCGTTCCCAGCGTATAATACGTACGCCCTGGCAGGAAAGCGCGAATCTGCTCAGAGTGAATTTTCATGTAATCACTTGCTGCTACCACAGGGCCGCGGGTGCCTCGTAACTGCTGCGTGACCCATGGCACTTGAGGCTCATCAAGTGGATGCAGCATATTCCAGCGCTGTGCTTCCATCGCCTCTTTGCGCAATTCGTTCATGCCGGTGGCGCTCCAGACATTGGCGCGAATACCAAACACTTCCTGCAGCAACTCTGCAGCAGCCTCTACCTCAAGCAAGATTGCTCCAGAGCCAATCAGCTGCACGATTTTTGCTGTAGAGGACGGGGCTTCCTTGAGCATATAGAGCCCACGAATAATGCCTTCCTCCGCACCGGCAGGCATTGCAGGATGCACATAGTTTTCATTCATCGTAGTGATGTAATAAAAAACGTTTTCCTTGTTCTTGTACATGCGACGTAAACCATCATGCACAATTACGGCTAATTCATAGCCGTACGTAGGATCATAGGAAACACAGTTTGGAATCGTGCTGGCCAAGACATGGGAATGGCCATCCGCATGCTGCAGGCCCTCACCGTTCAGCGTCGTTCGGCCCGCTGTTGCACCGATCAGAAAGCCACGTGCCTGACTGTCACCAGCAGCCCAAGCCAAGTCACCAATACGCTGAAATCCAAACATGGAATAAAACGCATAAAACGGAATCATTGGCTGGTTGTGCATGCTGTAGGCCGTACTCGCCGCAATCCACACGCTCATGGCACCCGCTTCATTAATGCCTTGTTCAAGGATCTGGCCCTTCACGTCCTCGCGGTAATACATTACCTGGCCTCTGTCTTCCGGCTCATAGAGCTGACCGACATTGGAGTAGATACCTAGCTGGCGGAACATGCCTTCCATACCAAAAGTACGTGCCTCATCCGGCACAATCGGCACGATGCGCTCACCCAGTCCCTTCACCTTAACAAGCGCACCCAGACAGCGCACAAAAGCCATGGTGGTAGAAATTGGCTTTACCGATCCTTCCAATAACTGGGCAAATACGCCCAGCTCCGGAATATCGAGGTTTGCAGCCTCTTTACGGCGTGCGGGTAGGTAGCCGCCAAGTTTCGCCCGCTGCTCGTGCAGATACCGCATTTCTGGCGAGTCTTCCGGTGGGCGATAGAACGGTACGCGGGCTAGTTCTTCATCATTGAACGGCAAGCCGAAGGTATCGCGAAAGCTTTTTAGCGATTCGATATCGAGCTTCTTGATCTGGTGCGACTTGTTGACGGCCTCTCCCGTTCCCGTGCCATACCCCTTTACGGTCTTAGCTAAAATAACGGTTGGCTGGCCCTTATGATTCATCGCCTCATGATAGGCCGCGTACATCTTGTACGGATCATGGCCGCCGCGATTAAGGTTATAAATCTCCTCATCGGACATGTGCTCAACCATGGCTTTTAGTTCAGGATATTTCCCGAAAAACTTTTCTCGCGTGTAGGCACCACCGTGCATTTTATAGGCTTGGTACTCGCCATCCACACACTCTTCCATGCGCTGACGCAGAACTCCGTGCTCATCACGAGCAAGCAGTGGGTCCCACTTTCGGCCCCACACCACTTTAATGACATTCCAGCCTGCGCCACGGAAAACTGACTCCAGTTCCTGAATAATCTTGCCGTTGCCACGCACCGGGCCATCCAGCCGCTGGAGATTGCAATTAATCACAAAGACTAAGTTATCGAGCTTTTCACGGCCTGCCATTGAAATAGCACCGAGTGACTCAGGCTCATCCATCTCGCCATCACCCAAGAAAGCCCAGACTTTGCGATCTTCAACTTTTGACAGACCACGATTCATCAAGTACTTCATGAAATGCGCTTGGTAGATCGACATGATGGGGCCAAGACCCATGGAAACTGTTGGAAATTGCCAGTACTCCGGCTTCAACCACGGATGCGGATAAGAAGGCAGCCCCTTACCATCCACTTCACGACGAAAATTCTCGAGCTCATCCTCGCTGATACGGCCTTCAAGAAAAGAACGTGCGTAAATACCGGGTGAGGAATGTCCCTGGTAATAAATCAGGTCTCCACCAAAGGTATCGTTCTCGGCTCGGAAGAAATGATTGAAGCCAACGTCATATAACATGGCACTGGAGGCAAACGTAGCAATGTGACCGCCCAGATCATCGTCATTCATATTGGCGCGCATCACCATTGCCAACGCATTCCAACGAATCAGGGAGCGTAAACGGCGCTCCATAAAAGCATCACCAGGCAGCGGTGCTTCATCCTTTTCTACGATCGTATTGAGATACGGCGTATTCAGACGGGACAAATGCACGCCACGTAAGCGGGCCTTTTCGGTGAGCCTTTCCAGTAAAAACAGGGCGCGTTCGCCCCCTTCTCTTTCCACGACAGAGGCAAATGCTTCAAGCCATTCGCGAGTCTCTTCCGGATCCTGATCGTTATAGAAGCGTTCAAGTGACATTGGGGTTCCTTGTCTTTTATCGAGTCTGGTCGCCACGTTGTAAGTAGCGCCACATTAGTATGACTTATAGGTCATGGAATGATTATGTCGGCCTGAGCCTAGCCATGTCAAAGCTATACACTCCAGCTGCGCTCACTACTTCTGTGTAGCACTCGCGCGCCACGGCTGCAATTGTCGGCATAGCGGCTCTACGGCATCGAGCAGGACTGGCCCGGGGCGAGCAAGGCGTAGGTCATCCACTACCAGCAAGTGCTGATCTCGCACAGCACGCATCGAGGGAAACCGCGACCAGAATGCACGACTGGCCGCAGCATCGTCTTTGCCAAAGAGAATGATGTGTGGATTTGCCTGCACTACAAACTCAGGCGCAACCAAAGGCGCGGCAATCTTGCCTGCAGGAAGGATATTGTCGGCGCCACACAGTGCCAGTGCCTGGCTGAGCAGATGTCCCCCGTGCAGCGAATAGAGTGGTTGCCGCCAGACTTGATAGAAATAACGAAGGCGCGGGCCTTTGTTGTACTGCTGCTTCATCAGCCGTAAACGCTCACGAAACGCCATCGCCTGCTGTTTACCTAATGCGGGCTGTCCGGCCAGTATACCCAGCTGTTCAAGCTGACGAGCCAGATCATCCAACCTCTGCGTCTTTAGAACGAACACACGAAAACCCAACCGCTCCAGACGAGCAATCCGTGTTACCGGCGTACCCTCCGCCCACACAATCACTATATCTGGACGAAGTGCCAGCAGCCGTTCTTCATTGACTGAAAAAGCATCCGCCACAACAGGCAGACCACTCAAGCTAACAGCGTGGGCACCTCGCGACTCGTGATCATCCACCACGCCGACGACTTGTGCACGAACGCCCAGCCCGATCAATATGTCCGTAACATGAGGAGCTAGTGAGACCAGTTTTAGCGGTGCGGAGGAAAACTCAAAACGACGACCGCTGTCATCCTGAACACTGATGCCAGCATGAGTCCAGCCGGCCAAAACAAGTGACAAAACAGTAATGAAGAAGCGCATCAAAACCACAACAGAGTATGTAGCGCCAATAACACGACCCAAAGCACAAGAGTTCGTTGCAGCAGCCCTTGTGTTGCCAATAGCGCAAGAGAAAGTGTCGTCGCGACAGGTATGTCAACG
The DNA here is from genome assembly GCA_002333145.1 of Moraxellaceae bacterium UBA2031. Classification (GTDB taxonomy): domain Bacteria; phylum Pseudomonadota; class Gammaproteobacteria; order Pseudomonadales; family Moraxellaceae; genus UBA2031. Next base: position 30,643 of record DDBN01000024.1, on the reverse strand, counting down.
CTAGTCCGTAGCAACACCGGCTGTGCATGGCCTGCCAATGTATCCAGAAACTCAACCGCGGGGACATCACGGTTCAGCAACTGTTCCTGCAAATACTGCCAGGTCGCGGTGAAGTCTCCCGCCAGTGCAAAACTGAGCGCCAGCACGCGCGCCACCGGCCACTCTGCAAAATGCAGCATCCGCTGTGCCAGCGACGAGGCCATGCCATCGTCCCCTTCTGCCATAAGCGTTAGCAGGTAATACACCAGCACCCCAACCGGGCCCAGTACTAAAAACCAGAATAACGGTGCAAAAAGCTCACGGAGTGCATCCTCAACCAGCTCTTGTCGGGCCGGCGCCAGCTCGCTTTCCGCCACCAGATCACTGGCCAGCAATCCCGACTGCCCCATGCTATCTGCAGGCCATTCGCGGTTCTGCCATATCGTCTGATAACGGCTCGATACCGAGGGCATACGTTGATCCAGTAAGACCTGCCCCAGCACCAGCACTCCAGCAATACCTGTGAGGACCGTCTGCCAAAGCCCCGCAGGTAAGGCCAAGAGAATGGCGAGCAACAAGGCCGGCAGCAGTACCGCCAAACCCAGCACCACCACGGGCGACCAGCCCTCACGGATACCTCGCTGCCGCCACATATCGCGCCAGCGCCTTATCAACTGGCCGATAGTGGCGGCAGGCTCAAGGAACAGGCCGCGATGCCGCAACCACAGCGCGATGATGACTACCAGCAAATTCATCCGTGGAACTCCTTAACCCCGCAGTGTTTGCAAATGCCCCCAGTCAAATGACAGACCGGGATCTGTCTTGCGCCCCGGTGCAATATCACTATGACCAGCCAGATGTCCCCGCGTTGCAGGGTAGGCCTGCTCTAGCACATCAAGTACAGATGCCAGAGCTTCATATTGCTGTTGAGTGTAAGGAATCTCGTCGGTTCCTTCGAGTTCTATTCCAATGGAAAAATCATTGCAGTTCTCCCTGCCCTCATAGCACGAGTTACCGGCATGCCAGGCTCGCCGATCAAATGGCACGTACTGCACCAACTCACCGGTACGACGCACCAAAAGATGGGCGGAGACAGTCAACCCTGCAATTTCAGCAAAATAGGGATGCAAATCAGGATTCAGCGTATTGGTGAACAAGGCATCAATGAATGGTCCACCAAACTCGCCGGGCGGAAGACTGATACCGTGCACCACCAGTAACGAAGCCGACACACCGGCCGGCCGTTCGTTCTGGTTGGGAGAAGGACAGTGACGGGCCACTGACAGCCAGTGATCCTGCGTAATATGCATGTGTCAGGCCGATCGGCTTTTCTGGTTCATCTCACGCAAGCTGCCAATAACGGATTCCAGCGCACGATCAATAAACTCGGCACCCTCGACCAGGCGCGCACGCCCGATACTCATGTCCATGGCCAGTTTGCTACCGGTCATCTCGCTCACCTTGATACCGCGGCGATTCGCAAAGATAAGTTTATCAATGGATCGAATTCGAGCCACAAGCTTGTGCCGATCCAATTGATCCGGCTCAATAAACTCTACCCAGCTGCCCACATTCAAATTGCTAACCAGCAGCACGTGCTTGTCGTCACTCGGCAGCTCAGACACCTCAATCTCTATAGAAGGCGTCTCAGGCATGACGACCGACTCCACCACCATCGCATCAGCTGTCGATACATCTTTGACATCTACCTGCCCTGGCGCGGATGCATTAGCGGTGCTGGAATCAAGCACACTCACCATATGGGTATCTTCACCCTTGAGCATGCCCATATGCACTTGCATTAGCTCACGCAGCATCGTTTCGGTCGCCAGCTGATCGTAATTCACGAGAGCCAAACCCTTTTTGATACTGTTCGCCAATTTGGGCGCCACATCCTTCAGCCGATTCTGCCACTCCGCCCCAGCCTGTGGCTGCACGCTCCAAATCAGCGCATCTACTACTTTAACAGATTGCTTCCACGCCTCAGATTCAGTGCCTTCTTTAAGGCAGTTCATATAAAGCACGTTACGCCAGGCATCCTGCAATAACTTCACCACCACCAAGGGCAGCTGACGACCAGTAACACGGCGATTTAGCGTCTGCTGAACCATGGCGCGCGCCAACTCAGCACGTGCCTTACCCTCTTCTGTTTCACGGGTACGTCTGTCGACGGTTTCTTCACGGCGTTGCTGATGCTCATAAAATTCCTCGAACTCATCCACTAGCTCATCAAAGAGCGATAACTCATCGATGAATTCATTAAGAATGCGAAATACTACCTCCTCAATTTTCGCATAGAGCGCATCACCACCAGGGTCACGGCTGCTCCAGCCAATACCGGCCTTTGCCAGTGCATTAAGTAAGCGGCGTGCTGAATGGGTTTCGGCATTAAAAAACGACTTATCAAGAATGGCGACCTTTAGCAGAGGAATCTGCAGGCGACCAATCAAAGCCTTCATCGCCGTTGGCAGATCATCATCATCCAGAATGAAATCGAACAGCATGGACACGAGGTTGATGACATCCTCATCAGCCTGCTTCACGGTTTCGACTGTTTCGTCATCAGAACGCAAGTTCTCACGAATCGAACCTCGAACCTCACCAACACTTGGTGACGACGCATCATCCTTCAGCGCAGCATTCGGCTGCAGCTCCTGAATACGGGACAACAATGCAACTAAGTCCTGCGTGGCCACCGTCTGAACGACAGCTGTCGGCGCAATATGAAGCGGCATCATTGGAACAGCTGCAACACTGCCACCCACCATCTCAGCGGACAACATACCGATACCACCGCCGCCAACATATTGGCCACCATGATATTGTGCGCCAGGTATCGCTTGCCCCATAGCGGGGCCGTGGCCCATCGACAACATCTCTTTCAGGTAAGAGAACATCTCCTGCATATCAGCAGATGCTCGTTCCTGCACACCCTTCTCATTCGCACCCGTATCGTCATGCGCGTCAGTTGCCTTGAGCGTCGACGACTTGGCTCGTGCTGGGGTGGGCGTATTTGCCAGCTTGAGATCGGGTAAAACGCCAGCATCAATCATTAGCCGGTTAGCTTCATCCAGTATCTCGCCCAATACAGACAAAACCTGAACCTGGAATACCTTCAGAATAAGCAGGCGCTCTTGCACTTGGATATCGGTCATCAGCAAGAGGCCATCTTTGAATGCGCCAACTACCGCACCCGGATCAAGCGGCAAATTGCGTTCCGTCATTTCTACTTTGGGTAATAAATTCGAAAAGCGTTTGCGCAACAGCCCAAGGGACGACGCACAATCAAGGCGAGACCTTGCCACTATGGTGTCGATGGATACCGTGACATCCATCTCCTCTTGATCCACCAAATTAAGGGTACTGTAATCGATCGTGTCTTGGCCTTCGTCAGTCTTGGTTAATCCTGCCTTCTGTAGCGCAGAAAAAGCCGCCAACATTGAAGACGCAAAACGGCCCTCAACGTCTGCACGCATCACCCGGACAACCGGAAGCGTATCCAAAACTCTCTGCTGCTCAGCCTCAGGTAGATTTTTGGCCAGATCAAACAAGGTAGATGACAGGCTGTCGAACATCGTCTTAAGAAGTCCGCTCAAGCGCTGTATACCATGCGTGCGAACTGCTTCAACTATGGCAGTCACTTGTGTAGGTGAGCGGCTAGCGCTTCCCTTGGTGACATTATTCGTCATAAAAACCCGCCTGATGACTTATTTTTCTACTTTGCGCCTAGGTTACCCAAGTTTCTGATGCGGGGGAAACTATGATCTACCTTTAACGCGAAGCAATGCCGTTTTTTTTACGGGGTTGTTGGCTTTATACTGCGACAACTGACGGAGCCTACATCATGATTACAGACGCACTGCTTCAAGACGCTATCGCCCGAAATGTGAGCGCCGCCTTAGATGAAGATATAGGTGATGGTGATATCACAGCAGGACTGATTCCTGAACAGGCACGCGCTAAAGCACGCATCATTACCCGTGAGCCAATGGTTCTGGCAGGTCGTCCCTGGGTGGAAGCCACTTGCAAAGCATTTGATCCAAACATCACCTTGCACTGGCCTGCGGTGGAAGGCGCCGATATTGCGCCAAACGGTATTGTTTTCGAGATGAATGGCTCTTCTCGTGCGCTGCTCACCGTCGAACGCACGCTCCTTAATTTCCTGCAAACGCTGTCTGGTGTCGCCACTACCGTCCGCCGACTGACCCAGGAACTGGAAGGCACTCATACCCGACTGCTTGATACCCGCAAAACATTACCCGGCCTGCGCATTGCACAGAAATACGCCGTTGGTATTGGTGGCGGCCAGAATCATCGTCTGGGTCTTTTTGATGCATTTTTGATCAAGGAAAACCACATCATGGCCGCAGGCAGCATTGCCGCTGCGGTTGCTCAGGCGCGTGCACTGGCGCCGGGCAAGCCGGTAGAAGTGGAAGTAGAAAATGCGACCCAGCTGGATGAGGCACTATCCGCAGATGCCGACATCATCATGCTCGACAACTTCTCCCTTACCGACATGAAAACGGCAGTGATACACACCGCCGGTCGTGCACGTCTGGAGGCCTCCGGTGGCATTCAGGCCGGTAACTTGCGCGTTATTGCCGAGACCGGTGTTGATTACATCTCGATGGGCGCCGTGACCAAGGACGTCAAGGCTATCGATCTTTCAATGCGCTTTATTGACTCGACCCACTAATTATCGTGCATCCCACCGGCGAGGAGTTGGCAGCGGCAAGACTGGCAACTTCTCTCCTGTCAGCCTCAAATACCCTGCAAACTTAGCTTTCGCATCGAACACCAAAACCGCATTACCATAACGCCCTACAAATAAGGCAAAACGGTAATCTGCAGGCGTAGCCGACTCTCGTCCCAAAGCCCACGCACGCCACTCATCCCTCATCTCATCCTCAACATAGCGTTCCACTCGATTCGACAAACTAAACGCCTCTGAATCAATGGATGAAACCGGAACGAATAAGGCGATTTGTTGGCCAGCAGGTATGCCCTGAGTGAACGCCAGCCCAATCATGCTCATCTCTTCTTCAGGTGAGGCAGGATGACGCTGATAGAAATACGATGGCAGTTCTGCCGACTTACTTCTCAAATCTGCCAGAGTGGCACCTTGCAAGGAAATGACCTCAGGCGTCAGGGTCATGAACTGACCCTCACTGTAAGCAATGGCCACCGGGCGCTGGCTCCAGACCATATACGCACCCCACGTCATGGCAGAAAACTGAATCAGCCCCACAATCAACATATCCGTCAGTAACTTCTGCCTGACTTTTCTGGGATGAAAAATAATAAAAGCGAGCAGTGGCCCCAGAAAAAAATCCACTGTCCAGACCAGTTTTAGCCCCTGAATGCCCCCATCCAGCCAGAACAAATAGTCTGGGTACATGACAAATCGAACCAACAAACCAAGGGCAACCGCAAATACGGTAAAGACCGCCAAGCTAGTCGCAAAGGCTTTTAGCTTGTACATCACCACTTCACGCGAAATCATGCGACAGCCTGTTCGTTAATTATGATTTTTTCTGAATGAATTCGATTTTGTAGCCGTCAGGATCTTCCACAAAGGCGATCACCGTGGTGCCATGCTTCATCGGGCCTGCTGGTCGCACCACCTTGCCACCACGCGCTTCTACCCGTGCACAAGCGGCGGCGGCATCGTCCACCTCAAGCGCAATATGCCCATAGGCGTTGCCCAGCTCGTAGGAACTCGTGTCCCAGTTATGCGTCAATTCCAGCACGGCCCCTTCAGACTCGTCCTGATAACCAACAAATGCCAACGTAAAGCGTCCGTCTGGATAATCGCTGCGACGCAGGACACGCATATCAAGAACTTCCGTATAAAACCTAAGTGACCGGTCCAGATCACCAACACGCAGCATGCTATGCAAAATTCTCATCAGTCCTCACTTCCCTGCGCCAGCACTACTGTACTCGGCATCGGGCCTACATAAGCAAAACGGGGGAAAGATACACCTTCGACTAATACCGTCTCAAGGAACATCGACAAGGGGCGCACCCACCAATCGTAATTACCGTACAGCGTTTGGTATACCACCATAGGCTCTTCGGTTTCAGAGTGACGGGCCACACCGGCAACAGCATATTCGTTGCCCTTGTAATGACGATAACGCCCAGGCAGCAACATCAAATCGCTCATCAGGAGAAAAGATCCGTCAAACTGATGGGGCCAGAGCCATCGCGCCAGAAAATCTGCCCTTCATTCTCCATAAATTTTTCCAATGCCTGACGGATGAGACCAATTGCCAGATTCATGCATTGCAGTGAGTCCACGCCAGGCACCTTGGGCATACCAGGGTATAAACCAGCCAGCGCCACCTCACACTCCCAGCTTGTGCCATCTTCGTTCAACGGCAATGGAATGCCGATTTGCAAACGCACAATGCGCATCTCGCCAGTTTTCATACGGCAAATGATGAATCGTTCGGCTATCGCCTTCTCTATCTTGCTTTCCGGCACCTGTGTGCCATCAGTTGTGGTCATGATTCACTCGCAAATGTTTTTTCACAGAATATTTTTATACTAATAATTCTTTAACAAAATTTTCAAAAAAATAAAAAATCAGGCCTCTATTCCCTTCTGCCACAGCAACAGCATGCCGCGCCGACAGGCATCAACATCATCGGCAGGAGGCAATGGATTCGTTAACAGATGCATTGAAGCCCCTTCCAAGGCCCAGAGCAGTCCCATCAAGCGCCAATACTCCTGAGCAGGCAAGCCCAACCGTGAAAACTCGCGCTGCAGTACCACCACCACCTTATTCAACAACTGCTGACGATGAGGCGCCAGTGGCGAGGCGGCGCGCAAAGACTCCTCCAGCATAATGCCAACAATCTTGCCTACGCTAAACTGATAGTCAAAATAGATATGAACAAATGCATTAAGTAGTTCTTCACGTGAACTCGTTGTTTGCAGCTCGGCCTCAAAACGCGCCAGCATGACCTTGGAGGCCAACACATAGATGCTTTCCAGCACATCCAGCTTACTGGTGAAATACTTATAAAACGTACGACGTGAAATATTGGCTGCTTCCAGCAAATCCTGTACCGAGGTGTCTTCTAGACCCTGCTGGTTAAACATCGACATCGCGTGGATCAGGATCTGGGTCCGCGCAAACGAACGAGCGGCCCGTCCTTTACGAGGAGCGCCCTCCTCCTCGCTACCCAACTCCAGCACCAGCGCCACCAGACGACGCATGGTTTCTTCGTTTGGAGTAGTGCCGTTACTGGGTTGATTGATAGACATTAGAGCGACTCCATAACCTGCAGCGAGGCTAGCATACCCAACCGAGACCTCAACTGATCGGGTGTAGCCAAAATGCAAACGGGCCGCACATAGCGACCCGTTTACTCACAACAGAAGCAGACGTTACTTCAGCAACTTACGGCCATTATTGGCCGCAATGCGCATACGCAGAGCATTCAGTTTAATGAAGCCTTCGGCATCCTTCTGATCGTAGGCACCGCCGTCATCCTCAAACGTCGAGATACGGGTATCAAACAGTGAGCTATCCGACTTGCGACCGGTCACGATCACATTGCCCTTATACAGCTTCAAACGAACAATACCGTTCACGTTGTCCTGAGAGGCGTCGATCATGGTCTGCAACATCAAACGCTCAGGGCTCCACCAGTAGCCGTTGTAAATCAAGCTGGCGTACTTAGGCATCAACTCATCTTTAAGATGGGCCACTTCGCGATCCAGCGTAATGGATTCAATGGCGCGGTGCCCCTTCAACATGATAGTGCCGCCTGGGGTCTCGTAGCAGCCGCGTGACTTCATGCCCACATAGCGGTTTTCAACCAAATCGAGACGACCAATACCGTTTTCACCGCCCACTTTGTTCAAGTAGGTCAGCACAGTCGCCGGGCTCATACGCTCGCCATTGATGGCCACGATGTCGCCACGCTCATAGGTCAGCTCAAGGTAGGTTGCGGTGTCCGGGGCCTTTTCCGGACTCACAGTCCAGCGCCACATGTCTTCTTCGTGCTCTGTCCACGTATCTTCCAGCACGCCACCTTCATAGGAGATATGCAGCAGATTGGCATCCATAGAGTACGGGGACTTCTTGCCAGCCTTGTTGAAATCGATAGGAATATTGCGCTCTTTTGCATACGCCATCAGCGTTTCGCGGGAGGTCAGATCCCACTCGCGCCAAGGGGCAATTACCTTCACGCCCGGCTTCAGGGCGTAAGCACCCAACTCAAAGCGAACTTGATCATTGCCCTTGCCAGTAGCGCCGTGGGAAATGGCATCAGCACCCGTTTCATTGGCAATTTCGATCAAACGCTTGGCGATTAACGGGCGAGCAATAGAGGTGCCCAGCAGGTATTCACCTTCATAGACGGTATTGGCACGAAACATCGGGAACACGAAGTCACGCACAAACTCTTCACGCAGGTCCTCGATGTAGATTTCCTTCACGCCCATGGCCTCTGCCTTAGCGCGGGCTGGCTCTACTTCTTCACCCTGACCTAGGTCAGCCGTAAAGGTGACGATTTCACACTGATAATGATCCTGCAGCCACTTAACGATGACCGAGGTATCGAGACCACCGGAGTAGGCGAGCACGACTTTCTTGATGGCGGACATGGCGAATCCCAAAGCTAAGGAAGGGGAAAAGAATGGCGCGTATTCTACGCTATGCCCCCGCAGGGGCATAGGCGGAAAAGCCAAGATCAAATCAAACGCAGGGGAATGGGGTCAATTAAGCCGTCTGACTGCACACTTATGATGCAGTTGCGACCCGCCTCTTTAGCGGCATAGACGGCTTCATCTGCCTTGGCGAGCAACTCGGCGCTCCCCATCTCTCCCACCGGTACCATTGCCGCCACCCCCATGCTGACAGTGACATAATCGCTCACGTTAGAAGCCTGATGTGGGATATGTAACGCCTGAATAGACCGTGCCACCTGCAGGGCGACTTCCTTTGCCCCCTCCAGACTTGTGCCCGGCAAAAGCAGCACAAACTCTTCACCGCCGTAGCGGGCGGCAATATCACCCGCGCGACGCAGCACCATCTTCAGCCCCACCCCCACCAAGGACAGTGCTCGATCGCCCTCGACATGCCCATGGGTATCGTTAAAGGGCTTGAAGTGGTCCACATCTATAAAGATCAGGGCAACCGGCTTCCGATCACGGCGTCCACGCTCCCACTCTTGCAGGAGCATCTCGTTAAAGTGACGACGATTCGCCAGCCCCGTTAGGGCATCTTCACGGGAAAGGCGATTGAACTCTTGGGAAAGCTGGTCCAGCTTGTACTTCTCCAGTACCAGCAACTCCGCTTGCAGAAACATAGTGCGGTCACGACGCTCCAGCAAATAACCCAGCAAGATGCCAACCGCATTGGTCAGCCCCACATACTGGCTAAAATACCCCCAGTTGTACCAAAGATCGAAATGGCGGATCACCAGATAGGACAGTACCGCCGCACTCATACAGGCGACCATGGCGGGAACTAGACGCAATCCTCCGATCCCGTAAATGATGACAATGATCAGAATGACCACATAACTGGAGTACTGATTAAGAAAGGGATCAGCGAAAGCCGACGCACCAATGGTAATAATGGCAACAGATGAGATCGAAATCACGGCCACATAATGATGGTACCAGCGATCCAGCCGTGGCAGTCGTGGCAAGCCCAGCAAAATGGCAATGACTACTCCCTCAGAAAGGAATATCCATCGCCACACCGTGTCACTTTGTTCTTGATAGGGCGGCGCTGAAAAAACCTGCAACTGAGTCCACGTCACTAGCCCTAGGAAAATATAAAATCCGAGAACGAGCCACCACGAATAATTTAAGAGATCGATGGCCCTGCGTTGGATGTTGACGTGAAATCCGTGCTCCAGTGGCTCAGGAAAGCGAAGAAAGGGAGAATTCTGCTCAAGAAGACCCTGAATTTTCTGAATCTTGGTATCAAGAGTACTGCTATCTAGGGCTGTCATTCACCCGTTCCTTAATTGCATTACGCACCGCTTGCTTTGCGTGATGGATATCACACTTTAGCAGACCCGTCCTTAGTCGCGACAAGACTCTGCCCTTACATCTGCCAAGCGACAATCCTGTGCCGACCGACGGTGCCTGACCGTAACTACCAGTAGCAAAGTGCGTCACGCGTGCACTGATTGCCACATAAGGCTGGGGCAGACCCCACCGGCCTGATAAACTGGCAAAATAGCCACCTATGCTGCAGCGAGCCTGACACCCATGACCCTCTTGACGATTGCCCGCCCTGATGACTGGCATGTACACCTGCGTGACGGCGCCATGCTAACTGATACCGTCAGGGCCAGCGCCCGCTACTTTGGCCGTGCCATCGTTATGCCCAATCTGGTTCCGCCTGCTCGCACCACTGTTGAGGCTGGCGCTTACCGCGAGCGCATTCTGGCGGCTCGCCCAAAGGGCTCTCATTTTGAACCTTTGATGGTGCTCTACCTTACCGACAGCACGACTCCGGCCGACATTCAAACCGCCAAAGCCTCAGGCTTTATCCATGCGGTGAAGTTATACCCTGCCGGTGCCACCACTAACTCCGACTCCGGTGTCACTAGTATTGATAACGTGCAGGCGGTGCTGGAAAAAATGGCCGAAGTGGGCATGCCCTTGCTGATCCACGGTGAAGTCACGCAAGGCGATGTTGATATTTTTGATCGGGAAAAAGTCTTTCTCGATACGGTTCTGATCCCGCTGGTACGCCGTCTGCCACAGCTGAAAGTAGTGCTGGAACATATCACCACATCTGATGCCGCTGATTTCATCAAAGAAGCACCGGCCAATGTAGGCGCGACTATTACGGCCCATCACCTGCTGTTCAACCGCAACCACATGTTGGTTGGCGGCGTGCGTCCGCATTACTTCTGTCTGCCAATACTTAAGCGTCAGACGCATCAAGAAGCACTGATTGCTGCCGCTATTTCTGGCTCACCCAAGTTTTTTCTGGGAACAGATTCCGCCCCGCATGCCATCGAAGCCAAAGAAAATGCCTGTGGTTGTGCTGGCTCTTATACCGCTCATGCGGCGATCGAGTTGTATGCCGAGGTATTTGAGGCTGCCGGTGCATTGGACAAGCTGGAAGGCTTTGCCAGTTTCCATGGCCCCGACTTTTATGGCCTGCCCCGCCACACCGATACCATCACCTTAGTAAAAGAGTCTTGGGATGTGCCAGAAAGCTATCCCTTTGGCGATACGGTGGTAGTGCCTGTCCGTGCGGGCGCACAAATCAACTGGCGTGTGCAGTTATGAGTCAGCATTTGGTAAGGCCTCTGGCAGAACGATTTCGTGGCTTCTTTCCTGTCGTGGTTGATGTGGAAACCGGCGGCTTTAACTGTGCCACAGATGGCCTGTTAGAAATTGCCGCCGTCACGATTGCTCAAGACGAGAACGGGTTGCTATATCCGAACGAGAGCTTCCATTCTCATGTCGCACCTTTTCCTGGTGCCAATCTGGAAAAAGCAGCGCTCGAGTTTACCGGCATTAACCCGTTTCACCCGCTGCGCCCGTCTGAAGAAGAAGGCGCGGCTTTGCGTCGTATCTTTGATAGCATCAAAAAAGCGCAGAAAGCGGTGGGCTGTAAACGCACTGTATTGGTCGGCCACAACGCGCATTTTGATCTGGGTTTTGTGAATGCGGCGATTGACCGCAATAATCTGAAAAACGTGTCACCGTTTCACCCGTTTTCCGTATTCGATACGGTCTCACTGGCTGGATTGGCTTACGGCCAAACGGTGCTGGCTCGCGCCTGTGCCGCGGCGGGAATTCCTTTCGATAGCCGCGAGGCACACTCTGCGCTGTACGATGCCAAACGCACAGCAGATTTGTATTGCGCCATCGTCAATCAATGGTGGGACAAGATTGGCCCGCCCCCGGTGGATGAGAGCAACGACGAGGCCTGAGTGTCGTCAGGTAATTAGCGTCGGCGAAAGTAAAGCAGCAACCCTGATGCCGCCAGCAGGATGGCGGCAATACCCAGAATATCCACCACCCACACCCCCATCTTGCCGAACAGACGCCCGCTGTGCAGGTCCTGAACGACGCGCTCCCATGTGATGGTCTTAGCCAGTGCAGCAGCGTCGCCTACAAGGGCATTACCTGCTGGGGCATAGCCTTGCCACTTCACATCAGGCCCGGCGGCGACAGTTTTAACGCTAAGATCCGACAAGTTAACGCCTAAGCTGGTATCGGCTGTTTTCAGCAGAATGGTGTCGCCTTGTTCGGAATAGGCTGAAAGCCCGGATGGTATGCCGCGCAAGCTATCGGCCTGATCAATCAATTGACCGTCAGGCGTCAGCAAAACCAAACGATCCGCACAGACCACCAGTACTTCCTCTCGGCGCGACATTACACCGACCAAGTGCGAGCAATCTGATACCCGCGATTCCCCCAGCCATAGCTGGCCATCTTTTGCGGCAAGCGGGCGACCCGCCAACGAGTGCGGTACCGCTGCCGAAGCCTCACCTGACTCAAGCCCGTAATACGCGCGCAGCCATGCGTTCTGCAGCGGCATCCGATCCAGACCAAGATCATTCGTATGGTTCAGCAGCAGGCCGGTCACTGAGATCAGCAGGAGAAAAATTGCCGCACCTGCCCCAATACGGCGGTGCCAGCGGAGAAAAGTAAAACGTAGAGAGGGTCTGGCCACGACATACGCCTTTGGAGTGGCAAAAAATTTCGCGGAGTCTATCAGTCGTTACGGATGACTTCACTGTGCAACACGAGTGCCAGCCGTGAGACTTTGGTAACGGCCCATACCGAGAGCGTTGCCCCCGTAATACCATCAACATGACCGTCCAAACGATCTCCGTCTTTCAGGCCCAGATTTTTATATTGCTTGGTGAAGAAAGGATAACGCACCTCGCCTCCGCGTGATTCGCGAAACGCCAGCACGTCAACGGACTCAATACGGCCATCTGCTACCACTACACCAATCGTGATGGGCCGTTCTTTGCCAATCTCGTCAATCACCCAGGCCGTGCGATCACCATCGCGCCAGTATTTTATACGCATACCGGCATACGGATGATCCAGCACTTTTGCTGCACGCGATTTCAGCTCAGGGGTCAGCCAGAGCATCTGAGGCGTTGGTGTCTTTCCCGCAAAGCTGTTCGCCAGAAAACCGTCTAACGACGCATCTGCCGCGCGCGAGGGCATGGCCAGTACTAGCAATATCAAGAAGATCAGGTGGCGCATCAAGTCTCTCCACTAATGCACAAGCCCCGGCAGATAGCCGAGGCTTGTGTTATTACTTGGCGCAATCAAAAGCTCAGGCCAACGCCCAGATTGAAGCCTTCTTTGTCCTTGCCACCACCGGTACCCGGATTTTCATTCTGCACATCTGCCTTGAACACAACGCGATCCGTCAGCCAGAAATTCACACCTGCCACAACTTGTTCAACGCGAGTCTCACCTGTGCTGCCAACGCCATCCTTGTTATCCAGTTCGCTGTAACGGGCAAACACACCCAGCTTTGGCAGTATTTTGTACGAAGGCTCCACATACCAGCCCCACTGCTTGCCCGCACCGTTGACCAGCCCTTCAACTTCCCACTGGGCATATACCGCACGCAGGCCAAAATCTGCTTTGCTTAATGCCACATGGCCGACCAGCATATCGGCTTGGCCACACTTCTCTTGGCCAAAGCATGTGGCTGTCGCATCACCCTGAGTGATGTCCTGCTGACGCTGATACGTCACCCCGGTATCCAACCCGGCAATACCCGTGTAACGCAGGCGAACGGTATAAGCATGATCTTCCGCATTTGCTTTAGCGGCTTTCTGACGCCCCGCACGAATATCCCCATTCACCGTGTTCAAGCCTGTAGTAACGGCCACATCGTATTTAATGCCCGGAGCCAACTCGCCTTGCCCCATGATTCCCCCCTCCCACCACACACCAGGAATCACGTTCTGCTCAACGATTGGGCGCTCAACACCGTAAAAGGTTTCAGGCTCATGGGTTTCGTTAAAGTAGCCCACTGGCAGCAGGAATAAACCTGATACGAAGTGATGGCTGCCCGCATAGCGCCAATCGATATAGGCCTGCTCCAACTCCACCTCACCCGGCTTACCTTGGCCCGACAGTGAATGTTCCAACTCAAACTCGGAGAAGAATTTTACGTCGTCATTAAAGTGGTGGCCGACATAAAGCACATAGCGGTGATAGTCGAGTGAGTCACCATTAGGGTCTCCCTTTGGAGGGTTTTGCGCATCGTTACCTTTGCTATTCCTCAAATGGCTGAAATGCATTTCGCCATAACCACCCAGTGTTGTCTTAGTAAACCAGCCAGCACCCGCCGCACCGTCTTTGTCCTGACTCTCAACTTGAGCGGTGAGTGCCTCTATCTGCATCTGCTGAGCTTTCAGCTGAGCCGCAAGGGCTTCAAGTGACAGAGAGGCCTCATCGGCCAGGGCAACACAAGGTGCAAGGGCAAACACAGCGGCAGCGATACGGGAAAGCTTCATTACACGACAACCTCGGATGGTGGACAGGCAGGGATACCTGACTCCGTGGCTGTGGAATTTATACAAACTTTTTTNNCTTCCCGCTCTTCTCACTGGCTGTCTGGACGAAGCCAAAACAACGAATACAACCAACACCCCCCCTGCTGTCAGCATCAGTATGGTCAACCTTGGCCAATCCTTGTTTGAGGACATTAGCCTGTCCTCTGATGGCAATCAGGCTTGCGCCAGCTGTCATGACAAAAACCACGCTTTTACCGACCCGGATAACAGCATCCCCGTGTCCGAAGGCTCCGTGGCAGGTCTGTTCGGCACGCGTAACACCCCGACCATTGCCTATGCCCGCTTCACCCCTGTCTTGCATCAAGAACTTGATGAGGGTGAGTTGCTCTGGATGGGCGGGCTATTTCTTGATGGTCGCGAGGACTCGCTGGAAGACCAAGCGAAGCGCCCCTTCTTCAACCCGGTAGAAATGAACAACGCCGATGTTCCCAGCCTGATCAACCGCCTGCGCTCCAGCCCCAATGCCACCGCCTTTCTTGCTGTGTTCGGTTCGGACGCACTCGATCCGGGNNCTTTAGTCCTTTTACCTCACGTTTTGATCAGTACCTACGCGGCGAAACCACGCTTACCACGCAGGAGCTCGAAGGCATGGCGATGTTTGTGCGTGCCGATAAGGGCAACTGCGCTGCCTGTCATGTGATAACGCGTAGCGCTAACGGTGAGCCGCCTGTGTTTACTGATTTTAGTTACGACAACCTGGGCGTGCCGAGCAACACCGATGCCCGCTTTTACACCGCTTCGTTTACTGACCCGGGATTGGCCGCCAATACCAACGTGAATGACCCGCTATTGAATGGAAAATTTCGTGTCCCAACGCTGCGTAACATCGAAAAAACCGCGCCCTATATGCACAACGGCGTCTTCACTGATCTGCGTACTATCGTCGAGTTTTATAACTCACGCGACACAGAGCCGCAGCGCTGGGGAGAAACGGAATACCCCGACACGATCAACCGCAGTGAACTGGGAAATCTCAAGCTCAGTGACCGTGAGATCGATGCCATCGTCGCCTTTATGAAAACGTTAACCGATCAAATCTAATTTTTGCACCCACTTATACCGACTTTGCCTCGCGCTCAGGAGAACACCATGTTCCGTCGTTCATTGCTTGCCCTTGCTTGCACCGCTGTTACTGCCCTTGCTACTACCGGTATCTCTACAAGTGCCATTGCCAATACAGATGGATTAGAAGAACTGCGCGCTGAATTGGCGCGTCAAAATACACTAATTACCAACCAGCAAAAGCAGTTAGAAGCGCTGGCCGGTACGGTTGAATCCACTCCTGCCGTTCAAGGCAGCAATGCCACCACTATTGGTTTTTACGGGGAAATGCACTTCAACAACCGTGACGACAATGATCCTATCGTTGGTGAGAACAACATTCACCTGCACCGCTTTGTGATTTTTCTGGGCCATCAGTTCAGCGACAACTTGAGCTTTAAGAGCGAGTTGGAGTTTGAAGGTGCGCCAGACTCAACCAGCATCGAAACTGAAGTTGAGCAGGCCTACATCGATTGGAAACTGAACGACGCGGTATCACTGAATATCGGACAATTTATTGTACCCATTGGCCTGCTCAACGAAACGCATGAGCCTGATGCAATCCTAGGGGTGGAGCGAAACCCGGTAGAAGAATTCATTATTCCTGCCACCTGGTGGGAAAAAGGCATCATGGCGCNNGGCGGTATCGCCTCCCTCGGCACGGCAGATGGCCTGCGTGAATTCCGCCAAGAGTTTGGTGGCGCCCGAGCCGAAGACTTGGCTTATACCCTGCGGGTGAAATACACGGGCATGAGTGGCTTGGAGCTAGGAGCAACCGTACAGCAGCAAGAAAATATCGTGCAAACAGATGACATCCTGTTTGGCGGCAAAGCCCCGGCTACTTTGATCGAGGCTCACGCTGACTGGCACTGGAATAAGTTGGGTTTACGCGCTCTTGCCGCCCGCTGGGAGATCGACAACGCGTTAGCCAAAACGAATGGCACCGACAGGTTAGAGGGTTTTTATATAGAGCCCAGCCTCAAGGTACTGGACAACGTGACGGTATTTGCCCGTTATAACCAGTGGAACACCGCTGCCAACACCAGCGGACTTGAAGATAGCAAGCAGGTCAACATTGGCGCTAACTGGTGGATTCACCCTCGTGTCGTGCTCAAGGCCGATGTGCAAGACAGCAATCAGTTTGCCGGCGATGGCTTCAACTTGGGCATGGGCCTGAGTTTCTAAAAAACCGTCATATGGCAATGAATTTTTAAACTGATCGCTCACTATGTGAAGGCCGTTAGCCTTATGAAATCTTTATTGGGCTAACGGCCATCAAAAGCATTTGGATGACTAATAAAGCTTGGTCGGCGCTCTACACGCCTCAGCCAAGTCCATTTCCGCATCATAAGCCTTGGTTTTAATATCAGCCAAGCCAAGGACGGTATGGAAAATATTGTCATGAGACACAGGCAAGCTCGACTTCTTTTGCATGCACTCCGCATTAATNNTCACCCAGTGATTCACCATGATCTGAAACGTAGAGCATGGCAACACGATGCGTGCTCGAAAACCTGCTCAACAAAGAAATGGTATTAGCGATAAAATCATCTGTATAAAGAATGGCATTATCATAACTATTGATAACTTGCTCACTGGTACAAGCCCCCAAGTTACTGGTACGGCAATCTGGAGCAAACCGGCGAAACGCTTCAGGATAGCGTAGATAATACGACGGCCCATGATTGCCCATCTGGTGCATCACAATCGTTTGATCGCCAGACTTATTCTGGATTTGCTCATTAAGACCATTCAACAAAACTGCATCAAGACAGCCTTCTGCGTTACATAGAGCGGGGTCTTGAAATAGCGCCGTAGAAACCGCATCCAGACCATCACATACCCCCTTACAACCAGACTGATTATCGCGCCACTGTACGCTCACCTTACCTCTATCCAAAACATGAAGAAACGATTCGCTGTTTCTTATTTTATCCAAATCGTAGTGCTGCCTTCCGTAACTGGAAAACATACAGGGCACACTGACTTCCGTGTTGGTTCCACATGATGAGGCGTCACTAAAATTAATGACATTCAGGGCAGCAAGGCGAGGCGTAGTTTGTCGTGTATAACCATTAAGACCCCAGTTTTCCCCTCTAACCGTCTCACCAAGAACAATGATCAATAACAGCGGTTTTTCATTCTCACTGTTAACTTTTATGGCATCCAGTCCAATGACTTCTCTGGCCTCGCGATTGAGGTGAGGCTTGTCCGCCGATAAACGTGCCAAAGACATCAAATAATTGCCTGGTGTAACAAGGTGACGAAGGCCTTTATTTTCTCTAATCTGCGGAATAAGCGACTGTGAAATTGGCGCTAACGATAGTGCAACAACACCGATAGCCAAAACGACTGCTGCAGGCTTTATCCACCATGATTCTCTTAACGGCTCATTACGAATCTCTATAATCGAGATAAACGCCAAGGGCAGCGTGGCATGCATAAAGAAATAGGGAATCATGTCTACTGACAATAACTCCCTGGTTTCACGCCAATCCGTATTAAGGGCATTTCGTACCATATCGGTATCAAGATAAATACCGAACTTACTCATAAAGTAGGTTGCCGCTACCGTCATTATGATTAGAACAAATAGAATAGGCTTTGCGGTCCATCTATTTATCATGAGCGTCAGCAATATGAATTGTAGCGCCGTGAGCAGAACAAACAGACAAATAAAATAGAGACTGCTCTGCACTAGTTGCGTTGGTGCCTCTCTTTCAATAGCCACCCAAAATGATGCATTACAGGCTAATGCAAAATAGATGCTGGCAATCAGCGCCAGCATCTCTGTGCTTAGACGAACTCTCAAGCCGGAGACCATTCTGCGAATCTGTATAAGAGTCTGATTCATTGTGTCTGTAACCGGCCAGCCTTCTTGAAATTCCGTACATACGCAATGGTGGCTATAGTCACCGCCAGCAATACCCAAAGTACGGGTGGCACCTGAATACCGGACGTAATATCGAGCCGTATCGCCATAATAATCGAACCGGCTACAACAGCCCCCGCAGTCGAATACTCCATGGCAAGTGCGCGGCGCCAACAAAATCCAATATTCAGATAAGCGATTTTCCAGCGAGAAAGAGTAGGAATCCAACGGGGAACTATTTTTTGGTAATTATCATACTGCTCACCAAACCGCGTTTTCAGGTAACGCTCTTCAGTTGCAATGATGCTCTGATACGCCAGAATGGTGATCAGCACACCACTCATAATCACAACAGGATTGCCGAGCAGAATAAGAAAGCCCGAAGCGATCAATACATTACCGACATAAAGTGGATTGCGTGTCAGTGCAAACGGCCCTCCTACATACAGAGTATCTGCATGCACACTGCCATCTCGACCGGCTCGCTTAACGTAGTACGTACTGGCTACTAATAAACGGACAACTACGCCACACAACGCCACCGCCAGCCCAGCCCAAAAAAAATGCGCATCTATGGTGGCATCATGCCAAATAGATGCAGGAGAAATAGTAAAAAGAAGGATGAAAATGATAGGGAATAAAAGGTTGCGCCAACGAAACAGGATGGCACCGATTTTTTCTTGCATAATCACTCTCCAGCTAAGGCAATGCCTCTGATGAGGCCGATGCATTTAGCTGAAGAATAAAGAGGAGAGCGTTTTCGAGACGTTTGAAGCGCGTTAGAGAACCGTAAGATTTGTTGCTGGAAAGCAAAGCTGGATACTGGTGCCGCCCTGAGGTCTAGTAGAAATAGTCATTGTCCAGCCCTGTCGCTCACACAAGCTACGAACAATATGCAGGCCCAAGCCATTGCCTTTACTGCCGACCCCACGCGCTCCTCTGTCCATCAGAAGTGGTAATTTTTCGTCTGGAATGCCCGGTCCTTCATCATCAATGAAAAGCTGGCCTTGCTGCAGTGACACTGTCACGACACCCGCACCACCGTGGCGAATAGCGTTATCGAGCAAATTGCCGATGATAGAAATGATTACACCGGGGTGAGCCTGCACCTGCTGCTCGATCATGGCTTCTGTCGTTATAGTAACCCTTGCCGCCGCCGCGGCATCCGCCCTGGACTCAACCACTTCCAGTAATAACTCATGTAAATAAATAGGAATATTGCCCCCTCCCCCATCCTCACGGGCAAGGAACAGCACGGCTTCAACAAGCTCTTGCATCTGGCGCACGGCACGATCCATGCGCTCCACACGCTGGCGTGTACTTCCCGTCAAAGAGGCATCTTCAAGCAACAACGTTACCGTACTACGGGCTACTGCAATTGGCGTGCGTAACTCATGACTAACATCCTCCGTAAAGGATTTTTCTCGGGCAATAAACT
Source organism: Moraxellaceae bacterium UBA2031 (assembly GCA_002333145.1). Classification (GTDB taxonomy): domain Bacteria; phylum Pseudomonadota; class Gammaproteobacteria; order Pseudomonadales; family Moraxellaceae; genus UBA2031. The sequence continues at coordinate 10,761 of DDBN01000024.1, read as the reverse complement.
GGTCAATTCGATCAGCGTAGGCATCAATAGTGAGTGCCATTTTATCAAGCGCATCATCACCAAAATGACTATCAAATGACTGGTGTGGCCGGCCCGGATCAAGAGTATGAACCCATTTTGACAATGCCGTAATCGGCTTAAGTACTTGGTTTGATAGCCATATTGCCACTAACGTCGCAATGAAGATTGCCACCAGCATGCCCATGAGGGCGTAATGCTGCATGCGCTCTTCCATAACCTCGATATATTCAGAGTCCAGAAGCAGATATAAACGAGTGTCGTCAACGTCACGGCGCCCGACAAAGTATTCAATGCCGTCCAGCAACACATCATCGTGCATGCCTAGCGGCAAGGCTTGCAATCCGGGCCGTAATCTTGGGAGCATTTCAGGAGTGACAATTAGTACCTGTGTGCCTGCAATATCGGGAGGCTGAATGCTCCGATCTCGGCCCCATGCTTCCGCAAACTGATCCAGCCCGATTTGAACTTGTTTGTAGAGCACATCTTGCTCATACGACTCAATCAACCAACTGATCGTCAGCCCAAACGTAATGCTCAACACAATCACGTTGATAACATGAGCGGCAATGAAACGGGCACGTAAACTGATTTTAGGCATCGTCATACCCCAAGCGGTACCCAACACCATGAACCGTGTGCAGCAGCACTGCTTCCCCTTCGATATCAATGGCGCTGCGCAGTGCATGAATGTGGCCACGCAGTGCCGCATCACTACCGGGCGGGGAATCACCCCAGAGTTGTCGCACCACTTCTTGCCGCTGTACTAGCGCAGGTGCTGACCGCATTAAAATATCCAGTAAGCGCACCTCTACTGGGCGCAGGATAAGCCGTCTCTCCCCTCGTCGAATGACTTGAGTGCGCGTATCAAACACCAGATCAGCCACCTGCAAGGTATGCGCAAAGCCTTTTGCACGGCGGGCCATTGCCTGCAACCGGGCATGCAGCTCAGGCAAAGAAAATGGCTTAGTCAGATAGTCATCCGCACCGGATGCAAATCCCTTTAGCTTGTCGTCCTCGGTGTCTCGGGCCGTCAGCATAATGATAGGAACAGGATAGGTTCCTTCGGTGCGTAGTCGACGACAGAGCGTCACGCCATCCAGTACAGGAAGGCCGACATCGAGCACCACCGCGTCATAGCGATTCGTACAGGCTAAATGCAAGCCGGTCAGCCCGTCCGCCGCATAGTCGACCGTTTCCCCTCGACTCTCTAGGAACTCGCCTAGGTTGGCCGCTAAGTCAGCATGATCTTCGACAAGCAGAATGTGCATCAGGGAGTATCCCGAACAGGTCACCGATAGGATAACGCAGCAGATGTTGGAGAAGCGTAATCCCCCGAGTCCCGTGCTGTCGAGGCGGCACTGAAAATGCTGAAAATGCAAAAGCCCGGCACAGGGCCGGGCTTTTCAGAGTGAGTGGGCATGCCCCTGCACTCATCGGGCAAGATCAGAAGATCATACCTCTTTCTTGACGGCTGCTTCTCTGACCAACGGGGCCAGCTCACCCTTTTGCATCATTTCCATGATGATGTCGCAGCCGCCGATCAGCTCGCCCTTTACCCACAACTGGGGAAAAGTAGGCCAGTTGGCAATCTTGGGCAGCGTGGAGCGGATTTCTGGATTCTCGAGGATATTCACGTAAGCAAATGGCTCGCCAATCTGGGTCAGGGCTTCAACGGAACGCGCCGAAAAGCCACACTGAGGGAACTGAGGTGTCCCTTTCATGTAAAGAATGACGGAGTTTTGGGCGATTTGTTGCTTGATGAGGGTTTCAATATCCATGGGGACACTACCTAACGGGGAACGATAAATAATATTTTACCAATTTAGTCGGGTATTGGCGACTGCTACCGCCTGTTGATGCCTTCAAATTGCTCCAATGCCTCATTCCGGCTACCATCAGGGTCTGGCAGCCCGACTGCCTTTTTTGCATTGCTTTTATATTGTTTTTATTAGATTCAGCAGGTTACCCCCTATGACCAGCATGCTCATGCCGACTTATGCCCGGCAGCCGGTGGCTTTTTCCCGTGGTGAAGGTGTTTGGCTTTACGACACTGAGGGACGACGCTACCTCGACACCACCGCCGGGATTGCCGTCTGTGGTTTAGGGCATGCCAATCCGGTCGTGGCTGAGGCCATTGCTGATCAGGCGCGCACGCTGGTGCATACCTCTAACCTATTTCAGGTACCACTGCAGGAAGCCTTGGGAGCCGAGCTCACCAAGGTCTCGGGCATGGACTTGGCCTTTTTTGGTAACTCGGGTGCCGAGGCCAATGAAGCTGCCATTAAGTTGGCACGTATGTATGGCCACAAGCACAAACATGTCGATCTGCCGACCATTATCGTCATGGAGAACTCCTTCCATGGCCGTACGCTGGCCACGCTGACGGCCACTGGTAACACTAAGGTCCAAGATGGCTTTGGGCCACTGGTGCAAGGCTTTGTGCGCGTGCCGTATGACGACATTGCGGCTATCGAAAAAGTAGCGGCCGAGAACCCTAATATCGTCGCCATCCTTGTCGAACCTATTCAAGGCGAAAGTGGCGTGCGTATGGCCAAGAATGGTTTTGGCTATCTGGAGCAACTGCGGGCTGTGTGCGACAAGCACGACTGGCTGCTGATGCTGGATGAAATCCAAACTGGCAACGGCCGTACCGGCAAATACTTTGCTTACCAGCACACCAACATCATGCCCGATGTGGTCACCACGGCTAAAGGCTTGGGCAACGGCTTTCCTATCGGTGCCTGCCTGGTACACGGCAAGGCCGACAATCTGTTTGGCCCGGGCAATCATGGCAGCACCTATGGCGGCACGCCGCTGGGTTGTCGCGCCGCACTGACCACGGTGCAAGAACTGCAAAAAGGCCCCATCGACAATGCGCGCGTCATGGGCGAGCGCATCACTGCCGGTTTCCTGAAAAATTTGGGTGACTTGGGCGTTTATGTAGAAGGTGCCGGGTTGATGCTGGGTGTCGTTCTTCCCAAGCCGTGTGGCGAACTGGTGGCGCGTGGCCGTGATGCTGGCGTGCTGCTCATCGTTAGCGCCGAAAACCGTATTCGCTTGCTGCCGCCGCTGATTATTTCAGCAGAAGAAGCTGATTTGCTCGTCGAGAAGATTTCCGCCCTCGTGCGCACCTTCCTCACCGAAGGAGCCGCAGCATGAGTAAGCGGCATTTTTTGACGCTGCTCGATTTTAGTCGAACCGAGCTACAGCAGGTGCTCGACCGCGCTATCGAACTAAAAAAGATGCGTCAAGATGGCGTGATCTACGAGCCAATGAAAAACAAAGTGCTGGGGATGATTTTTGAAAAGTCATCTACCCGTACGCGGGTGTCATTTGAAGCCGGCATGGCGCAGTTTGGTGGCTCAGCGATTTTTCTGTCGCCGCGCGATACCCAACTGGGTCGTGGTGAGCCGATTGAAGATTCGGCGCGCGTGATTTCTCGTATGGTCGATATCGTGATGATCCGTACGTTCTCACACGACATTATCGAGCGTTTTGCAGAGTACTCGAAAGTACCGGTCATCAATGCACTGACAGACGATCATCATCCCTGTCAGTTGCTGGCTGATTTGCAAACCTTTATCGAGCACCGTGGCGCGTTGCAGGGCAAGAGCTTTGCCTGGATTGGCGATGGCAACAATATGTGCAACTCGTACATTCATGCTGCGCACCAGTTCGACTTTCAGCTCAAGATTGCCTGCCCTTACGGCTTTGAGCCCGACCCCGAGCTATTGGAAAAATATGCCCGCAACGTAGAGCTGGTAAAAACAGCAGACGATGCCGCAAAAGGCAGCCACCTGATTGCAACGGACGTGTGGACCTCGATGGGCCAAGAGTCCGAGCAGAGCGTCCGTAAGCGCCGCTTTAGCATGTACCAGATCAATCCCCGCCTGATGGATATTGCTGCACCAGATGCTGTTTTTATGCACTGCCTGCCAGCGCATCGTGGCGAAGAAATATCCGAAGACATGCTCGACGACCCGCGCTCGGTCGTTTGGGACGAAGCCGAAAATCGTCTGCATGCACAGAAGGCCTTGCTGGAGTTCTTAGTGGTGGGGCCAAACGGCGTTAAACCTGCCTAAATAAATCAACGCCAATTGCCATAAAAAAATGCCGTATTAACGGCATTTTTTATTTACAGAAAATACAAATCTAAATACTCAACCTGCGCTGGCCACTCGCCTCACCGCATCCAGCCAACCCTTGTAAAGCGAGTCGCGTTTTTCGTCATCCATCGTGGGTACGAAATGGCGGTCACACTTCCAGAGCAGGCTGATCTTTTCTAGCGATTCAAAAATGCCCACATGAAG
>DDBN01000024.1:6214-6342 GCA_002333145.1 Moraxellaceae bacterium UBA2031 | reverse complement strand
GCCGTGACGATTTCGCCAATGCCCGTGTCACGGGTTAGCCCCATGATGGCACCGCGTGCATGCGGGTCCCAATACGGCGCACCAAGACCAGTAAACGCAGGAACAAGGTAAACACCCCGTGCATCACC
>DDBN01000024.1:0-6096 GCA_002333145.1 Moraxellaceae bacterium UBA2031 | reverse complement strand
TCATCATCCCACTGCTGCGTGTGGATATTAAAAATCAGTGTGCGGCTGGCATTAGTGGCATCGGTCGCGTGGGATTTGCCGCCGGTAAGTTTCCACAACAGCCATGTGTCGATAGTGCCAAAAGCGAGTTCGCCTTTTTCGGCTCGATGACGGGCATTGGGTACATTATCGAGCAGCCAGGCTAGCTTGGTGGCAGAGAAATACGGGTCCAGCAACAGGCCAGTTTTTTCTTGAATAAGTGCTTCTTTGTCGTCCGCTTTTAGCTGCTCGCACACGCTAGCGGTTCGGCGATCTTGCCAAACAATGGCGTGGTGCAATGGTGCGCCCGTGGCTCGATCCCACAACACGGTGGTTTCACGCTGATTAGTGATGCCAATGGCCACAATAGCAGACGGCTTAAGGCCTGCTTTGCGCATCACCTCGCGGCACACACTTTCTACCGTCCACCAAATCTCCAGCGCATCATGCTCAACCCAGCCGTCCGCTGGAAAGTGCTGATGAAACTCCAGCTGGTGCGACGCTACCGGAAGGCCTGTGGTATCAAACACGATCGCTCGGGTGCTTGTAGTGCCCTGATCGATGGCAAGTAGATGTGTGGCGCTCATGAAAAAATTCCTGTGTGCAGGTAATGCCCTGCAGATATTCCCTGCCGTAATGTGCCAAGACAAGGACATCTACGGCCAAGCAACAGGCAGATACGGCAAAAGCCATTAATTAGCAGCGTGCGCTAAACCACGCCATAAAACGTACGATAAAAACGGATACCACTAAGCCAACCAAATCCGCCATCACATCATCCATACCCGCAAACCGGCCGACTTGAGACTGTATTAGTTCAATCACCACACCAAAAAACAGAAGCAGGGCCACTACAGGCAATGCGTTGAAGCGCGGAAAACTTAGCTGTGCGAGCGTACCCAATACGGTAAAGGCAAACACATGGTTCGTCTTATCACTGCCTAGGTTAACTGGCTGAACAGGCGACAGAGCCAAGTACAGCACACCTGTCATGGCCACCAAAAATGCCACACGGAACAGCCATAAAAAAAGTGATGACTGCCACCATACCGTCTGCCGATTTTCACGCAGCCCATCACACGGCTTATCACCGGGCTCTTTTCCTGATTTGTCTTCCATGCCTATCTCAAGTGTCATTAGGCGTCATAGCCATGAGGGTTTTGCGACTGCCAACGCCACGCATCTTGGCACATGGCATCCACGTCACGCACAGCGCTCCAACCCAGCAACTCATGCGCCTTTGCTGGATCGGCATAGCAGCTGGCGGCATCACCTGAGCGACGCGCCACTACCTCATAAGGAATCGTCTTGCCGCTGGCCTTTTCAAAAGCATGCACCATATCGAGCACTGAATAACCTGCCCCTGTACCCAGATTGATGGCCTCTGCCCTGCCCTCTGCTCCGCCTTTTGGCAGGCCAGACAGCCACTTTAGAGCGGCAAGATGGCCCAGTGCCAGATCAACCACATGAATATAGTCACGTACGCCCGTACCATCTGGTGTGTCGTAGTCACCACCAAAAACACGCAGTTTTTCCAGACGGCCAACCGCTACCTGTGAAATATAAGGCATCAAATTATTCGGGATATCATTAGGGTCTTCTCCAATACGGCCACTTGAATGTGCCCCTACCGGATTGAAATAACGCAGCAAAGCAATACACCAAGAGGTATCAGAAGCAGCCAGATCACGCAGTATATCCTCAATCATCAGCTTGGTAGCACCATAGGGATTAATCGCACGCAGCGGTGCACTTTCATGCAGCGGCACACTGTCAGGAACCCCATAAACTGTGGCTGATGAGCTAAACACCAACTGTCGGCAACCCACTTCCTGCATCACCTGCAGGAGCACAATCGTGCTAATAAGGTTATTGTCGTAATACATCAGTGGCTTGGCCACCGACTCACCTACCGCTTTAAAGCCAGCAAAATGGATAACGGCATCAGGCTTTTCATCACGAAAAATTGCTAATAATTTATCCTTGTCGCGCACGTCCGTCACATACAGAGCCAATGGGGCCTCAGCAATTTGCTGCACGCGCGCTATCGCCTCAGACTTGCTGTTGGAGTAGTCATCAACTACCACTACATCATGCCCGGCGTTAAGTAACTCAACGCAGGTATGCGATCCGATATACCCTGCGCCACCAGTAACCAGAACTTTCATCAAATACTCTCGCCACGACCAATACCGAAATACTGAAAGCCTTGTGCCTCCATCAAATCGGGATCATATAAATTGCGGCCATCAAAAATAATTGCGGACTTCATGGTTTGGCCTAATGCGGTAAAATCGGGAGAGCGAAACTCATCCCAAGCCGTCACCAATGCGATTGCATCTACCCCTTGTACCGATTGCGTCACTGATGAAGAAAATGACAACAGCGGCTCATCCGGATACATCTGCCTGAGCGATGGCATGGCTTGCGGATCAAATACCACCGTGTGGCAGCCCTGCCCCCACAATGCACTAAGCAAGGGATGGACGACCGAATTGCGAACACTGGGAGTACCCGCCTTGAATGCAGCGCCCCAAACAGCAACACGACGCCCTTTCAGATCACCCTTGTAATAGCGCCATAGCTTGCGAAACAACACCTCACACTGGGACTCATTGATGCGCAACACGGCATCAATGAGTCCTACCGTATCCACTTCTTCATGAATTGTTTTGGCAAAATCAAACAGTTCACTGGCAAATGACGGGCCACCAAAACCGCACCCTGGACTCAAGTAATCTGTCCCAACTCGCGGGTCTGCTGCCATGCCACGGCGCACCAGCTCAATATCAACCCCTAACTTTTCTGCCAGGGCCGCCATTTCATTCATGAAACTCATGCGTGTGGCCAGCATGGCATTAATCCCGAAGCGGATAAGCTCAGCTGTCGCAACGGGCACTGTCATGGCCTGGCTTGCCTGCAAGGCAAACGGCTGCATCACCGCCATCACTCGCGCAGTAATCTGCTCGTCATCCGATCCCAGCAAAAAAAGTCGGGGGCGTTCAAAATCCGTTAATGCCGTGCCTTCTCGTGTAAACAATGGCAACAATGCCACATGCGGCCACCAGCTTGCGCCACTGTCCGCAGACAGTGTTTTAAGGAGATGCGTGAACTCGACAATCGCTCCCGGCGGCAACGGCGTAAGCACCAGCAGATGAAGAGAAGACTCATGTGACTGTAAAAGCGGAAAAACACGCCCTGCCAGTCCCGCTTCGGCAGACTCATACCCCACCACATGCAGGTCGGCGGTGCGGTCATCCAACACACCATCAACAATATGCAGCTGACCGCGCGCTACCTGTTGCTCTAGCAACTCCGGTAAACCCGCCTCAGATTCTGGCGAAAATCCTGACACGGATTTATCCACTGCTGAGGCAAAAATACGTACCTGATGATTTTTCTCCGCCAGTTTTGCGGCGGCCACCCACGCAAAATAGCTACTGCCATACACATTGACGATCATGAAAAGCGTCCTCCCTTTTCAATGATTTCGCGCAGCAGCATGGCACTTGATGCATCCACATCAGGAATATGGGCAGACTGCAATGCAGACAACATGCCCGTTGCCATCACCTTGCCCAACTCAACCCCCCACTGGTCAAATGGATTAATATTCCAGATGACCGACATGACAAATACCTTGTGCTCATACAGGGCAATCAGGGCACCCAGCGAGTACGGATTCAATTCATCCAGCAAGAGAGTGCTGGAAGGCTGATTGCCGTGATAGCGACGATAATCCGGTGCTTCCTTCCCGTCCTTGATCGCCGCATCACCAAGCATCAGCACGCGTGACTGCGCAAGGCAATTTGCCAGTGCGAGCTGGTGTTGCTCAATCAAGGCCTGGTTGTGCGTACGATCGTGATACCGGCGTACCGGCGCAATAAAATCACTTGAAACCGCCTGTGTGCCCTGATGCAGCAACTGATAAAATGCGTGCTGGGCATTTGACCCTACCTCACCCCATAAAACCGGGCAGGTTGCATAATCCAGCGACTGCCCTTCCTTGGTCACTGACTTGCCATTGCTCTCCATCTCCAGCTGCGTCAGGTATGCAGGAAAATTGCCTAGTCGCCCGTCATACGGCAATACGGCGTGAGCACGAATATCAAGAAATGTTGCATTCCACACACCAATAAGGCCCAACAACACAGGAAGATTGTCCGCAAATGGTGTCTCGGCAAAATGCCGGTCCATGAAATTGGCCCCTGCCAGCAACTCCCGAAAAGCAGGCATGCCAATCTGTAAGGCCACCGGCAAACCAATCGCGGACCAGAGCGAAAACCGCCCTCCTACCCAGTCCCACAAAAAAATCTGATTTTCTGGCGGAATACCCCACTGCAACATACGATCCGGCTGTGCTGATATACCAATAAAATGATGCCGCAGCATCATCTGGGCATCATCCTGCTCCCGCAGCATCCATTCCCACGCCGTGCGCGCGTTGGACAGCGTATCAACCGTCGTAAACGACTTTGATGAAATAATAAAAAGTGTTGTTTTGGGATTCAGTGTTCCCAGCAAATCTGCTATCTGCGTGCCGTCAATTGAGCTGACATAGTGAAAATTGAGTGCCGAAGCGGAATTGGCCGTGAACTCCGACAGTGCCGTAGAAACCATGGAGGGGCCAAGATCCGAGCCTCCCACACCAATATTGACCACATCCGAAATAGTACGCCCCGAATACCCCCGCCATTGCTGCGAGTGCACACGGTTAACCACATATTCCATGCGGTCCAAGCTGGCATGAATATCGGGAATGATGTTGTGGCCATCCACATAAACCGCTTCAGTTGCACTGCGACGCAAGGCCGTGTGCAACGCCGCACGCTGCTCAGTATTATTGACCAGCCGTCCTTGCATCATGTCCGTAATCGACTGGCCCAGTCCGCATGACGCTGCAAGTGCCAGTAACGCACGCATGACATCAGCGTCCACTCGCTGCTTGCTGATATCCAGAAACACGGGGCCAGCCCGCCGCGACAACTGTTCGGCTCGCGCGGCATCATCGCCAAAATCACGCAAATGGCGGGCCTTCATGGATGAAGCGAGCGATTGTAAATGCTGCCAACCCGGTAGGGTGGTTCTGGCGCCTGCATTACTCAATCAAATGACTCCTGTACCAGTATCGAGCCCGGAGTATGCACACTGCCATCGGGTACAACCGTGTTATATCCGATACAACACCCTGCCTGCAGCCAGGCACGGGCACCGACACGCACACCGCCCGACAAATGAACACCTACCCCTAGATGCGCAAAATCACCTAGCACACCATCATGGTCTACCGTGGCACCTGCATTGATAATGCACCCTTCCCCCAGTACAGCATCTACGCCAATCATGGTTTGGGCCATCACGGTAGAGCCCATGCCTATCGTTGCGCCAGAGCTAATCACTGCGGAAGGGTGAATAACTACCGCAAGATGAATACCCGTCTCCCTGAGTGCTTCCGACCAGCGCTCACGAATCGCATTATTGCCAATCGCCACCACCCCTGCATCGGCTTGCCGAGCTACCTGCCCAATGCCAGACATCGCGGCAATCACGGGCCAACCTGCCGCACTCGTCATATCAGGCCAGCGGTCATCGACAAAAACAATTTTTTGCCACTGCCCCCCCAGCAAGGCGGCATCAGCCACAGCCTTGCCATGCCCACCGGCTCCCATGATCAACAGAGTCTTTTGCATACGCTTTTACCTAAACGCATCAAGCGCCCTACAAGAAAAAAATGCCGTGGGCGAGCACGACATTTCAACATGCTATACGACTACCAACACGCTATTTTTTTGCAATGGGCTGCTCCGGCATACCCGCACGAAAATGCAGCGCCAGCCATACCAAAGGGGCGTACGCAATCACCACACCAATGGCGCCAGACAGATAACCAAGACCAACGATCAACGCCATCGGCAACAGCCAAAACACATTAATGGCCAGCACAGCCAGTGTTACAGGTCGGTGGCCGCCAAACTCGCGGGAAGCCACCTGATACGCATGTGTACGATGGCCTTCAGACAACTTCTCACCACGGCGCAAACGAACCAGCAATGTGACCGTCGCATCGACAATAAATAC
>DDBN01000124.1:15928-33304 GCA_002333145.1 Moraxellaceae bacterium UBA2031 | reverse complement strand
GCTGCTGACGGAGAGCTGATAATTTGAAGTGCCGGTGACAGGCAAGACATTGTCACCATCGCCGGAACCGCATGCCGTAAGGATTACTGCGGCCAGCAAGTAGAGCAGCCACTGGCTGAAAGTCCGCTCCCATTTGTACATTTTAATGTCTCTCCTGACGTTGTCGTGTGGCGTGGCTCTGTCGTTGTGCAGAGATGCCTCAAGCTATCACCACGTCCGTTTATACCGGACAAAGACACAAACATCAAATAGTTAAAGCTTAAAGCTCGGAACGATATTAAGAATATGTCGAGAGGATCACATCGAGCAAAAGCAGTTACCATTTTGGCCGCCACCCTACGCGGCTTTGCTTAATTAAGATGGGTATGGCGTTACATGGCAGGGGGGGTTATTCCGCCATAATGCCGCTTCATTTCCGGCAGCTTGTCTCTGGCCTCGCCGCGCAGATAAGGCGCCTCCAGCATAACGATCTGGTAAATGCCTTTTTGCAGGAGTTCACGGTTTATGTCTGCATTTTCGCCATAAATACCGGAAGTATGCAGAAAAGAAATCCAGCTGGAGGTGATCACCCAGATGTTAATAATCAATGCCTCAATGGCATCTTCATCGACTTGCACTAGGCCGGACTCGGCTAATCGCTCGAAGATAAGCCTGCCCTGGCAAAGAATCAGGCGAGCAAAGTTGCGGTAGCGTTCCCGTAATGCGGGATTGCCGTCGAACATCTGCTCCAAATCACGATGCAGAAATCGGTATTCCCACATATTGTCCAAGATGCCCTCGAAGTAGACGATTTTGTCGCCATACGTCAGGTCGCGATCTGATGGGGTCATAAGCAGTGACTGCGTGCTACTTTCGTACATAAGGAACAGTTGGAAGATGATTTCTTCCTTATTGCGGAAATGGTAGTAGAGATTCCCGGGGCTGATGCCTAGTTCGGCGGCGATGTGATTGGTCGTGACATTGCGCTCGCCTCTTGCATTGAAGAGTTCCTGGCTTTTATAAAGGATCTTGTCGCGAGTCTTCACGTTGGCTTCCTGTGCTGATTATGCCAGTCACTAATGGTAATGAGTGATTGACAGTCTAGAGTAAATACTCTAAAAAAGTAAACTATTCCGTGCCCCCTTCCGGGCTACGTCTGATCGAGGACTTCATCATGGTTGCCAATCTAGTCGAAATGTCTGCTGCTAGCCCGGAGATTGCTGAGCTGCATCGTGTTTTCAAGCTGCAGAAACAGGCGTGTCGTCAGCACCCGATGCCCAGTGCGGATGAGCGCATAGCGCATCTCGATCAGTTCCGCCGTGTCTTTGTAAAGTACATCGACGATTTGGCTCAGGCGGCCAGCGATGACTTCGGTAGCCGTTCCAAAGATGAAACCAAGATTGCCGAAATTCTGACTTCGTTGGAGTCGTTGAAGTATTACAAGAAAAATCTGCGCAAGTGGATGCGCCCTGAAAAGCGGCATGTCAGCGCTATTGCCATGCCGGCATCTGCAAAGGTGATGTATCAGCCGCTTGGTGTGGTTGGCATTATCGTTCCTTGGAACTATCCAATATTCCTAGCAGTGGGCCCGCTAATGTGTGCCTTGGCCGCCGGCAACCGCGTCATAATCAAGATGTCAGGCTTTACACCGCGAGTTGGTGAGACGATTAAGCAGATGTTGGCTGAAGTATTTGCCGAAGACCTTGTTAGTGTGTTCACCGGACGAGGCGAGATTTCCGAGGAGTTTCCCAGGCTGCCGTTCGATCAAATCACGTTTACCGGGTCAACCAATGTTGGCCGTATCGTAATGGCAGAAGCCGCCAAAAACCTGACGCCAGTATTGCTGGAGCTGGGCGGGAAGTCCCCTGCAATTGTTCACGAGAGCTTTCCTATCGCTGATGCGGCGGAGCGTATTTCGTTTGGCAAGTGTTGGAATGCCGGTCAGACGTGTGTGGCACCAGACTACCTATTTGTTGCGCCGGGAAAGACTCAGGAATTTGTTTCGGAATTTACGGCTCAGGTCAGCAAGATGTACCCGACCATGCTGAATAATCCAGATTTCACTAGCATCATTAATGACAAGCAATACAAGCGTATTCAAAACTATCTGGATGATGCGCGCGCGCAGGGTGCCAAAATTATTGAGATAAATCCGGCTAACGAATCTTTTGAAAATACTCGCAAGATTCCCGTGACGCTGGTGACGGGCGTGACACCGGATATGGAGATCATGAAGAATGAAATATTCGGGCCAATTTTACCGATAATGGAGTACTCATCGCTAGATGATGCGCTAGGCTTTGTAAATGACCGTCAGCATCCGCTTGCCCTGTATTACTTTGACTGGAATTCTGGGCGTGCAGATTATGTGGCCAAAAACACACATTCCGGTGGCATGTGCATTAATGAAGTGATGAGCCATGTTGGTATCGATGATATGCCTTTTGGCGGTGTTGGTGCTTCTGGTATGGGCAAATACCATGGCCGTGAAGGCTTCTTGACAATGTCGAATGCGAAGGCAGTACTGGAGAAGCCTCGTTTTTATGCAATGCGTTTTGTGCTGCCACCCTTCAACAAGAGTGTGCACAAAATCATTAAGAATTACTTGCTCAAATAAGCGTGTAGTAAGTTAGCTAAAAAGGGTTTTCCGTGCAGAGCATGCCGGAAAGCCCTTTTTTATAAAGGGCGGCAGCCAAACGGTCGTCACGCAATAATCGTGTATCGGAGAAGCTCATGAAGTCTGTTGTGGTGCCGCCCCCCATGAGCATGGGGCGCAGGGATTTTCTGCGTACGGGCCTTTTCGGCGCGATGGCGCTATCGACTGTCTCTTTTTCAGCAGCTCTGACGGGTTGCGCCAGTGCTCCGCCAGCAGCAGGTTTGCGCGTTCTGCGTGATAGTGATCTTGTCGTACTGCGTGCCTTGATGCCAGTGGTGCTCAATGGTGCGATGCCCGCTGATGCTACTCGCGAAAATGTGATCAGTGAAAGCCTACAGTTGCTCGATAATCTTCTAGAAGGAAGCAGTAGAGCAGGTCAGCAGCAACTGCATCAGTTGCTGGACCTTATGACGTTTCCACCAACGCGACGTTTGGTAGCGGGCGTGCAGCATGACTGGGCAGCGGCCTCGCCAGATGACGTTAATTCCTTTTTAAATAAATGGCGGGATAGTCGTTTCAGTTTGTTGCGTGCCGGCTATTTAGCACTGACACAAATGATCGCCATGAACTGGTACTTGCAGCCCCGCTCGTGGGCGGCCATTAATTATGTTCCCCCGCGTGTAATCGGCTGAGATTAAACCCATGATCGAGATTCGTAATATCAAGGATACCTTTGCCGAAGGTGTGGATGCCGGCTGGAAAACAGTGCATGCGGGTGAGCTGCGTCGTGACGAAATACTGGAGTGCGATGTTGTTATTGTTGGCACAGGAGCGGGAGGAGGCACTGCTGCTGAAATACTGACGCAGGCTGGACTGGATGTTGTCCTGATTGAAGAAGGGCCTCTGCGGACCACGCGTGACTTTCGCTTGGATGAGCGCTCAGCTTATCGTGATTTGTACCAAGAGGGAGCGGCACGGACCACCAAGGATGGCAGCATGATCATCCTGCAAGGGCGAAATGTGGGCGGCTCCACGACCGTGAATTGGACATCAAGCTTTCGTACGCCTGAACAGACACTACTGCATTGGGAGAGTGTGCACGGCATCAAGGGCATGCAAAAAGAGCAGATGGCCCCATGGTTTGATCGCATGGAAAAGCGGCTGCATATTGGGCAGTGGACAATGCCCGCCAATCCTAATAATGACGTAATTCGTCGAGGCTGCGAACAGCTAGGTTGGAGCTGGGAGTCGATTCCGCGCAATGTAAACGGATGCTGGAATCTTGGGTACTGCGGACTTGGCTGCCCCACAAATGCCAAGCAGTCCATGCTTGTTACCACTATTCCAGAGGCACTGAAGCGTGGCGCGCGTTTGTATCATCGCGCCCGCGCCGAGAAAATTATTCATGATGGCAAGCACGCTACGGGTGTGCTGTGTCTAGGAATGCGCCAAGATGGCGTCACATCAACAGGCGTAACGGTCACGGTACGAGCGCGTCACGTGCTGCTTGCCGGCGGGGGCATAAATAACCCCGGTCTGTTGTTGCGTTCCGAAGTCCCCGATCCTTATCGCACGATTGGTAAGCGCACCATGCTGCACCCGGTTAATGCCGTGTTTGCTCACTTCGACGAAAAAATCGAGCCATGGAATGGCGCACCACAGTCGCTGTACTCAGATCACTTTCAGTGGAAGGATGGACCTACTGGTTCGATGGGATTCAAGATCGAGGCTGTTCCCCTGCAGCCAGGATTGGCGTCCAGTTTGCTGGGAGGGCATGGTGAGGAGTTGGTATCGCAGGTGCAGGCACTCGCGAACACCAATGGTCTGCTGGCGCTTTGTCGAGATGGTTTTACCGAAGATAGCCCCGGCGGTACGGTCAGCCTGCGCAGTGATGGTACCGCCACTGTCGACTACCCAATGACAGATACCCTGCGCGATGGGTTGCGTCGCGGCTTTCTGGCCATGGCCGAGCTCCAGTTTGCGGCTGGAGCAAAAGAGGTTCGCCCGCACCAGCTTGGTCAACCTTGGTTTACGCGTTGGGATGCCTACAAGCAGGCCATACAGGCGATGCCGATTGAAAAGTTTCAGACCCGGCTTGGCTCCGCTCATGTTATGGGGGGCTGTGCCATGGGCAGTGACCCTGCCAACGCAGTAGCCGATAACAATGGCCGTTATATGAATCTCGATCGACTGTCGATCATGGACGGCTCGCTGTTTCCAACCAGTATTGGCGCCAATCCCCAGTTATCCATCTATGGCATGGTGGCGCGATTGGCCGCCATGTTGGCAGCGGAACTGAAGCCACTGCCGGTGAAGTAATTGTATAGCTGCTTTTCCGGAGCTGGCAGGCTAGTCTCCATGGTATACAGCCTGCAATGGCAAGCTGACTTAACGGCGGGAGCGGTTTCATGAGAGGATTTTGGAGCATATTGGTACTGATGCTGTTGCCGGGACTGGTGACAGCGGCGCCTTGTCGGGTGGGCGAGGTTGTGCGTTTGGTAGGTGATGTGTCCGTTGTTCGTCCCGCTCGCCAGTTCACACCGATTCTCGGTATGAAAATATGTATTGGCGACCGCTTTGTCACCGGGCCTTCCAGTATTGCTGAACTGCGCCTGCGTGATGGTTCGCTGATCACAGTAGGCAAAGGCAGCGATTTCACCGTGCGTGAATACCGCATCTATCGCAACAAGCCAAATGTGGCCTTATTTGACCTTTCTCAGGGCGCATTCCGTAGCATTACTGGCTTTATTACCCGTCGTGCGCATCGCTTTGAGGTACGTACCGCGGTTGCTACGATTGGTGTGCGTGGTACGGACTTCTGGGGCGGCTACGGTCTCACTGAGAATGGTCTGGATGTCATCATGCTGAGTGGCAAGGGCGTCTATGTCCAAACAGCCACAGGCACCGTCGAGCTAGATCAACCTGGCCTCGGGACAACTGTTCAGACAGGAGGAGCCCCATTGACTCCCCTGGCATGGGGGCCAGACAAAGTGCAGCGAGCAGTGGCGACCATCACTCCCTGAGTTGTGTTGCGAGGTCATGGAGCCAGCGCAAGGTTTCCGTTATTCTTCACGCATTCTTTGATGTATGACGGAAGCCTTTCATGAGCCATACCCGTGTTGTCTATCCAGGCTCGTTTGACCCGATAACCAATGGCCACAAAGACTTGATTGAACGTGCCGCCCGCATGTTTGATCACGTCATTGTGGCGGTGGCAGCTAGCCAGAAGAAAGGGCCGATGTTTCCTCTCGAAGAGCGAGTTGATCTGGCGCGTGCTGTGCTGGCGCACCTGCCCAATGTTGAGGTACAGGGCTTTTCCAAGCTATTGGCCTTTTTTGTAAAAGAACAGAATGCCAATGTTGTGCTGCGTGGCTTGCGCGCTGTTTCTGACTTTGAGTATGAGTTTCAGTTGGCCAACATGAATCGACATCTTATGCCTGATGTTGAAACGGTTTTTCTGACGCCAGCTGAACACCTTTCGTATATTTCCTCTACGCTAGTGCGCGAGATTGCTGTGCTGGGAGGGGATGCGACCAAGTTTGTGCCAGTAGAGGTAGCAGATGCATTTCGACAGAAGCTGTCGAAGTAGTCGGTTAGCGTGCGCGGGGATGGATTGATTCTTGGCTCTTAAAATCACTGACGAATGCATTAACTGTGATGTCTGCGAGCCGGCTTGCCCTAATCAAGCTATTACCATGGGGCCGCTTATCTATGTGATTGATCCGGAGCGCTGCACGGAGTGTGTGGGTCACTTTGACGAGCCGCAGTGCGTAAGTTTGTGTCCGGTAGACTGCATTCCAATGGATGAGGCACATGAAGAAACTGAGGCTGATCTGCAGCAAAAATACCAGCGACTGATTTCGGAAAATAAGACATAAAAAACCCCGCTTTCGCGGGTTTTTTTATGTGCCGTTCGCTTACTCGCCAGCGGCTTGCGAGTTTTTCCACTTATCCTGAACTTCAGTGCATCCCATGCAGCGGGTAAATGTGCTTTTTGCCAAGCCAACAACCAGTGTGTCTGCTGCTTCTTTTACATTGCCGCCTAATGCCGAAAAGGGCAGGGTAACAACAAAAAGTCCGGTGCCTGCCAGAGTGCCCGCAAGTAACACTGGGCGCGCCAGCACCGCATCAGCAAGCATGGCCATTGCGGAGGGGCGATTATTAATCTGATCGTCTTCCATATCCCCGGCAGAGGCAGGCATTGCTCCCAGTCCCAGCATAAGAGACATGAAGAGGGCGAGGAGGCGGGGCTGAATGAATACCATGATTTTTTCCCTCAAAAGGCAGTTAGCTTGCCGGGCATCTTAATACTGTTATTAGAAAGTCGCCACAAGGGCTTGAAACTTCATACATTATTGACTCTAAACGCTCTCTGCGGGGGATGCAAGCAAGAGGAAGATGAAATCGGTCACAAGCCCATCAAGTGGTTAGTGCTGGCAGCGAGGGCAGAAGACGGTACTGCGTCCACTCAAGCGTACCTCCTTCATGGCATTCTGGCAGCGTCGACAGGGTAGACCGCCTCGTCCATAGGCATCCAGTTCCAGTTGAAAATAACCGGGCTCGCCCTGGCTGTTCACAAAGTCACGAAGGGTTGTGCCGCCTTTTTCGATGGCATAGGCAAGGATGGCCTTGATTTCGTTGGCTAGGCGCTCGTAACGCAAGGCACTGATTCGCCCTGCTGCCCGAAGGGGATGGATACCGGCACGAAAGAGTGCCTCATTGGCATAGATATTCCCTACCCCCACCACGACATGGCTGTCCATGATGATGCTTTTCACGGGGGCAGAGCGTCCGCGTGAATACCGGAAGAGCCAGTTGCCATCAAAGTCAGGCTCCAAGGGCTCCGGCCCCAGTTTTGCCAGTAGTGGGTGCTCGCTCGGTGGCGTTGTCAGCCACAAAAAGCAACCGAAGCGGCGAGGATCATGCAGGCGCAGAGTCAGCCCAGAGTCCATAAGCAGTTCGACATGGTCATGGGTTTTGCGCGGCGTTTCGGGGCTCACCAGACGAAGGCTGCCAGACATACCAAGATGAATCAGCGCAGTGCCGGTTTCAGCCTCTAACAGAAGATACTTGCCGCGTCGTGTAATCGTGCGGACTTGCTGCCCCTCTAGGTCGGACAGCTCGGGTGGAACAGGCCAGCGCAGCCGTGGATTGTGAACGCTTATCTTGAGAACACAGTGATCCTGTACGGCATCAAGAATGCCGCGGCGGGTAGTTTCAACTTCTGGTAATTCAGGCATGGATCAGGGGGCAGTTAGTCAGTTTGGCGAGATTATCTCGATGGAGAGACTAGGCAGGAAGAGCACATGCCTGCTACGCGCACAAAAAAGCCCGGAGAACCGGGCTTTTTTGTAAGAGAGGCCAGTAGATCAATTACTTGATCTTGGCTTCCTTGAAGATCACGTGCTGACGAATCTTGGGATCAAACTTCTTGATCTCAAGCTTGCCAGGCATGGTGCGCTTGTTCTTAGTAGTAGTGTAGAAGTAGCCGGTACCGGCACTGCTCACGAGGCGAATTTTGTCACGCATGGCGGGGCTCCTTAAACTTTATGGCCCTGGGCACGCAGATTAGCCACAACGGCCTCTACACCCAGCTTATCAATGATGCGCATGCCCTTGGTGGACAGGCGAATGCGTATAAAACGCTTTTCGCTTTCCAGCCAAAAGCGCTTGTGCTGCAGATTAGGCTCGAAACGACGCTTGGTCTTAATATTCGAGTGAGAAACGTTGTTGCCGACGATAGGGCGCTTGCCGGTAACGATACAAACCTTGGACATGATGAACTCCGCGACGCATTTCGCCCGCAAAAGGCGCTGGCGCCGGGTGTAAAAAGGCCGGCGCATTTCAAGGGGTGCGATTTATACCAGAACTCCCTATCAAGGGCAATAACTGTAATACATTAGGGGCTGTATATATTAATAGTTGGCCAAAAAATGATCAGACTGCTGGCTATCGCATTGCGAGTGCGGCGCTTTTTGCATTGTGTCGTCGGCTTCAGCCTGATGGGCTCTCTGGGAGGATCGGGCCGGATTTACTCTGGCGTCAGAGGGCGGTTAGAGCCAGCCACGCTCCGCAAATGAAACGGGTCGACCCTCGCCCACAACAAGATGATCCAGTACCCGCACTTCGATCAGTCCCAAGGCATCACGGAGGCGGTCTGTGATATGACGGTCAGCACCTGAGGGCTCGGCAACGCCAGAAGGGTGATTATGCGACAGAATAACGGCGGCAGCATTCAGGTGCAGCGCGCGCTCGACGACTTGGCGTGGATGCACGCTGCAGGCATCAAGCGTACCGCGGAACAACTCTTCGAAGGCAATCAGCCGGTGCTGGTTATCCAGAAAAAGGATGGCAAATACCTCATGACGCAGGCCTCGTAGCCGTGCGCTGAGAAAGTTTCGGGTGGTCTCCGGGCTGCTCATGACGTCCTGTCGCTCTAGAGTAGTTTCCAGGTGACGGCGGCCTAACTCCAGCGCGGCATGAAGCTCTGCCAGCTTGGCAGGGCCCAGTCCGGGTAGGGCGATCATCTCGCGAGGGGTTGCATCAAGGAAGTGACGTAGGCTGCCGAACGTGGATATCCAGTCGCGGGCCAGATCCAGGGCGGTTCGTCCTTTAAGGCCGGTACGGATGAAGAGGGCCAGAAGCTCGGCATCAGACAATGAGCTGGCGCCATGCGCTAACAGTTTTTCCCGGGGGCGTTCTGCTTCCGGCCAATCAGTAATGGGCATAGTGTCGGCCTCCTTGCCGGTCAGTAGGCGCTGACTAATTCCCTGTCAGTGCTACGCATGCGTGGTGCCGGATGGTATCGTTATGCATTACATTCGTCATCCATCATCTGCCCCGGACTGTCCATGTCAGCTCGTCTTGCCAATAAACGCATTGTGCTCGGAGTATCGGGCGGAATTGCCGCCTATAAGAGCGCAGACTTGATTCGTCGTCTGCGTGATGCGGGCGCTGAAGTGCAGGTGGTCATGACGGCCGCTGCGCAGTCATTTATTACGCCGCTGACCCTGCAAGCGTTATCGGGTAATCCTGTGCATGTTGACTTGCTCGACCCTGCTGCAGAGGCGGCGATGGGGCATATCGAGCTGGCACGCTGGGCCGATCTGGTGTTGGTGGCGCCGGCAAGCGCGGACTGTATTGCGCGCTTGGCTAATGGTGTGGCGAATGATCTGCTGACGACCCTATGGCTGGCGACTAAAGCCAAGCTGGCGGTGGCGCCAGCAATGAATCAACAGATGTGGGCAGCACCGGCCATGCAGACTAATCTGGACGTATTGCGCACCAGGGGTGTCTCCGTGCTCGGGCCGGCGGCGGGGAGCCAGGCCTGTGGCGATGTGGGTGAGGGCCGTATGCTGGAGGCCGTGCAGTTGGCCATGGCCTGCGCCGAGCAATTTGAAACGGGCGCGCTTACTGGGCGCCATGTAGTAATCACAGCCGGCCCAACGCGTGAGGCGCTGGACCCGGTGCGCTATATCAGCAATCACAGCTCGGGCAAGATGGGTTTTGCCATTGCCGAGGCCTGTATTGAAGCAGGCGCACGCGTAACGCTGATTGCTGGGCCTGTACATTTACCTACGCCAGCCCGAGTGCAGCGTTTTAATGTAGTGAGTGCAGACGAAATGCTGATAGCGGCACAGTCTGCCGCTATAGATGCAGATGTCTTCGTTGCGACAGCAGCAGTGGCAGACTATCGCCCGGCAACAGTGGCTGAACAGAAAATTAAAAAATCGGCAGATGTGATTGCACTGGAATTAATTAAGAACCCCGATATTGTTGCCACGATTGCGGCTCAGACAAATCGACCCTTTGTGGTGGGCTTTGCAGCAGAGACAGAGAACGTTGTTGGGCACGCCCGTGAGAAGTTGGCCCGCAAGCGGCTCGACATGATTGCTTGCAATGATGTGGCACGAGCAGATATTGGCTTTCAGAGTGATGAGAATGCGTTGACGGTCATCTGGTCTGATGGTGAGCAGCATCTGGAAAAGGCAGGCAAGTCGGCGATAGCGCGGCAGTTGGTGGCGCTGCTGGCAGTGCAACTGAAAAAAAAGGAAGAGCAATGAAGAAGACAGTGGATGTAAAAATATTGGATGCGCGAATTGGCACGGAGTTCCCTTTGCCAGCTTATGCAACCGAGGGATCTGCCGGGCTGGATCTGCGGGCGTGTCTGAATGCGCCGCTAGTGCTCGCGCCAGGGGAGACGCAGTTAATTCGTACGGGCCTTGCCATTCATATTTCAGATCCTGCCTTTGCGGGCCTAGTACTGCCTCGGTCCGGTTTGGGGCACAAGCACGGCATTGTGCTGGGTAATTTGGTGGGTTTGATCGATTCTGATTATCAGGGCGAGTTAATGGTCTCGTGTTGGAATCGTGGTAATGAGGTATTCACTATTCAGCCGGGCGAACGTATTGCCCAGTATGTTTTAGTGCCGGTGGTGCAGGCCGAACTTAGGATAGTGGCAGATTTTGATGCCAGTGCACGTGGCGCAGGCGGGTTTGGCTCGTCTGGACGAAATTAATAGCAGCATTGGTTAGGTTTTTTTGGGGAAATTAATATGGCTCTGCTGCAAAAAAATAAAAAGAATACTGGCGTAGATGAAAATCAAAAAAATACAAAAGTGAAAAATAGTAATGGAGGCGATAAGGCTGGAACGCTGTTGCAATCTGCGCTGCCAAGCTTACTCATAGCGATTCTGATTATGCTGGGCGTCACGGGCGGCACTTATTATGTAGTCGAGTCGGTCGAGAAAGATCAGCATGAAGCGGTTGCTAAAGTGTACCAGCAGCACTATTTGGAGACGTTGGACGCATACTTAAGGGCACATGAAGACATNNCGTGTTGCTTCCGGAAAAAAAGTCACGCCAGAAATTTCTTTTTATGAAAAAGAGCAGGTGGTGACGTTTGCCAGGCCGATTCGTGAAGATGGCAAGATTGCAGGCGTATTGCTTCTTAGTATGTCATTCAAGCCATTGGCGACAGCGCTCGCTGGTTTTGCTGCGGATGCTGGGGCGCTTGAATTGGTTCAGCGTAATGATGCTGAAAAAGCAACCATTATTTCAACGGGCTCAGGCCTTGATGTTGAGTCGCCAATTATTGCTTCACCATCCCTGAATCAGGGGTGGGAGGTCCACTTTTCTCCGGTTCGTACCCTGGGTCGTGATAATCCGGTTCCTGTCCTTATTCTGGGGATGGGTGTGTTGGCGTCGCTGCTCTGCGGCGGACTGCTGCTGGTTATGCTGCTGCTAATAAATAAGCGTTTGCTTGCCGACGCTAGCGCACTTGACAATTTTTGTGAAAATTATTTTCGTTACGGTACGCGTAGTCGACCAAAAATGAATTTCCAAGCGTGCGCAACGGTATTGGCCAGAATTGAGCAGTATGGTGCGGAGTTGCGTGCTGGCAAGATTGGTGGCAAGTCGGCAGAGCATGCGGATAATCTTGGAGGGCTTCCACACACGGGTGACTCGGCGGACTTACTGGGCGGAGCCCCATCACCTCTTAAAGGTGGTGTTAACGAAGCGAGTAAGGCTGTTGCGGCGACCGCTTTGGACCAAGTGCCGGCAGATATATTTCGTGCCTACGATATTCGCGGCGTAATTAATGAAGGATTAACGGAAGGGGTGGCCCGAAAAATCGGGCTGGCTATTGGTAGTGAGGCCTTCGCACGAGGCGAACAGGTTGTGCTGGTAGGGCGTGATGGGCGTTTGTCGGGTCCACAAATGTGCACGGCCTTGATTGAGGGGCTTCTGGCCAGTGGCCGAGATGTCATTGATGTCGGCATGGTGCCAACGCCTGTGCTTTATTTTGCGGCCAAAACAATCGGAACTGGAACGGGAATTATGGTAACGGGAAGTCATAATCCCGCAAACTATAATGGTTTTAAGGTCATGATTGCCGGCGATACTCTGGCTGGAGAAGATATTCAGTCGTTGCGGCAAAGAATAGAAAATGGTGATTACTCTGCAGGTACCGGCAAACGGAGCCAGCAAAGTGTTTTGCAGCCTTATCTTGATCGTGTGTGTGATGATATCGTCCTGGCTCGCCCACTCAAGGTAGTTATCGATGCGGGTAACGGTGTTGCAGGGGTCATAGCGCCTCGTGTGCTAGAGGCTATTGGGTGTGACGTGGTGCCGCTCTTTTGTGAGGTAGATGGCAACTTCCCAAATCACCATCCCGACCCAAGTAAGCTGGAAAATCTTGAGGATCTGATCAGTTCAGTCGCCGCCAATAATGCCGATATCGGTATTGCATTTGATGGTGATGGTGATCGCATTGGTATTGTGACTCCCACGGGTAAAAATATCTTTCCCGATCGTCTCATGATGCTGTTATCAAAGCATGTATTGATGACTAACCCCGGTGCAGATGTCATTTTTGATGTGAAGTGCACAAGAGATCTTCCGGTGCTGATCAGTCAGCTAGGTGGCAGGCCGGTGATGAGTAAAACGGGGCATTCCTTTATCAAGGCAAAGCTTAAGGAAACGGGTGCGGTATTGGCTGGTGAGATGAGTGGGCATATTTTCTTTAATGACCGCTGGTTTGGTTTTGATGATGCCATTTACGCGGCAGGCCGTGTCCTCGAGATTCTTTCACTTGAAGATAATAATGCAGATGCTGTTTTTTCCGAGTTCCCGGAAAACGCATCAACACCTGAGATCAATATCCCTGTGCCTGATTCTAGGAAGTTTGAGTTGATCGAAGAGATTAAGAAGAGTGTGAATTTTCCTGATGCCAATATTATTACCATTGACGGGCTTCGTGTTGAGTTTCCGGATTCTTGGGGTCTGGTGCGAGCGTCCAATACCTCGCCTTGCCTAGTTGCTAGATTTGAAGGTAAGACGCCTGAGGCCCTTGCTTCTGTTCAGACACGGTTTCGTGCCTTGCTGGCAGGAGTTGTCGGCCCTGTTGAAATTCCATTTTGAGCAGTGAGAGATAAAGATGGCGCTGACACGTGACTCTGCATTGAATGTTGCCAATGTTCTAACAGAAGCATTGCCCTATATACAACGATTTCATGGTAAGACCGTTGTGGTGAAATACGGCGGTAATGCAATGACGGGAGATGACTCTGAAGATTCATTTGCCCGAGATATCGTGCTGCTGAAGACAGTTGGTATCAATCCAGTCGTGGTGCATGGCGGCGGCCCACAAATTGGCGACCTGCTCAAACGTATCGGTAAAGAGTCGATATTTATTGATGGCATGCGGGTGACGGATGACGAAACCATGGATGTCGCGGAAATGGTGCTGGGCGGCAAGGTCAATAAAGCAATTGTTAATCGCATTAATCAGAATGGCGGCCGTGCAATTGGGTTGACCGGCAAGGATGGCGGCCTGATTCGGGCTAAAAAGATGTTCCTCAGTCGCGTCAATGAGGATGGCAGTATCGAGCAGTTAGACATTGGCCACGTGGGCGAGGTGGTTGGTATTAAAATTGATGTGCTCGATGTGTTGGTAAAGGGCGGCTTTATTCCCGTAATTGCGCCGATTGGCGTAGGAGATGATGGCGCCTCTTACAACATCAACGCTGATCTTGTTGCCGGGAAAGTGGCAGAAGCGCTTGGCGCAGAAAAGTTAATTCTGGCTACTAATATTCCCGGAGTGATGGATAAGCAGAAGAATGTGCTGACGGGGCTGACAACTACGGATGTGGATGCGCTGATTGCGGATGGCACTATTTATGGGGGTATGCTGCCAAAAATAGCCTGCGCTCTGGATGCGGTTAAAGGCGGCGTGACGAGCGCACATATTTTTGACGGACGTGTGCCGCATGCAACGTTGCTGGAAGTCTTTACGGATGATGGCATGGGCACGCTTATCTCCAACCGTGAAAATATTAAGGACAAGCGCAGCGTTTGAATGAGCGCCGCGCGGAGGCAGGCATGACGGCTCCGGAAGAAAAAATATCGAGACGGGATCATATCCTGCAAGCATTGGCATCCATGCTGGAGAGTCAGCCTGGAGCCCGTATCACCACGGCGGCACTTGCGCGGGAGGTGGGTGTTACCGAGGCGGCACTGTATCGGCACTTTCCTAGCAAGGCGCGCATGTTTGAAGGCCTTATCGACTTTGTCGAAGAGGTCGTATTTTCACGGGTGACGTTGGTTCTTGAGGAAGAGAAAGACGCTCGGGCTCGGTGCGAAAAAATTATGTTTTTATTGCTGGTGTTTGCGGAACGTAATCCGGGAATATCACGCATCCTTAATGGTGACGCGCTGACGGGCGAGCATGAACGTTTGCAGGCTCGCATCCTCCAGTTTTTTGATCGTCTGGAGGCTCAGTTGCGGCAAGTTCTGCGAGAGGCGGAGCTCAGGGATAATTTAGGTACGGTGATCACCAGTGCCGCGGCCGCTAATCTGCTGCTGACATTGGTGGAGGGGCATCTTGGCCAGTTTGTGCGTACCGGCTTCCGGCACAAGCCAACAGAGTATTGGGAAGCGCAGTGGCGCTATTTGCAGCAAACACTGTTTGTAACGCTTTAAGGGCTGATGTGAGGCCGGTGTCAGTTCCGGCCATCAGTCAGCGGAGTCATGCCTTGCTTGGAGGCAGGCTCCTTCGCTTCGGGTGATTGTGTTGCGGGTATTCCGGTCAGCTCAATGAGGCGCTGTATGATGGGCGCAAAAGTCTGCTGTACTTTTTCTTGTTCGCCTTTGCGTATCCGAATCTCGGATTGTAGCTGCTGTATTTGCTTATCGTAGTTCGCGATACTTTCTCTAAGCGGTTTTGGCACGGGCCTGCCGGTGCGTTCTAGTGCTGCGGCCCGTTGTGCTTCTTTGGTGCGGATCTCACGCAAGCGTGCTAGTGCGCTTAAGGTAAAGTCGATCTGTAGCTGGATTGAGTCGATCTGGCGATCCCGGTTCTGCTCAGCATCAATGGGCCGTGCATAGAGCCTGACCAATTGCTTGTCGTCTTCTTTGCGTTGGGCTTCAGCAGCGCGTGCTGCTTTGGCGGCTGCGCGTTCGTCAGCGGTTAGTATGCGTTGTGGCGGCACATGGCGGAGCATTTGCATGCCGCGATCAAGGGCATCATAGCCATGGCTGATGTGATCTTCGGTAATACGGTCGGTAATAGTGGGCTGGTTTTTCTCGTTGTAATAACGGTACCAGCGAGCACTATCAGTGTCTTTTGAGTCCGCCATGGCGGTGCCTGCTAGCAGGGTCACTAGCACGAGGGTGACTTGTAGGCGATGCATTGGATGCTCCGGCAACGGCAAACAGAATGACGCGTAGTGTAAAAGTATGTGGCAAGGGCTGATAGTGATGGATGTCGTGGTTTTGTTTTTTCTTGCCTTTGTGGCAAATACCTTGTCAGCCTTGGCGGGAGGCGGTGCCGGCTTACTGCAGCTGCCGGTATTGTTGATGTTGGGGCTGCCTTTCCCAGTGGCGCTAGCGACACACAAAATTGCCAGCGTAGCCCTTGGAGTGGGAGCAACGGCCCGGCACCTGCGTTCGGGTCGGTTTAACTGGCGTTTTGCGATATTCATACTGGCGTGTGGTTTACCGGGAGTGCTTCTGGGGACGCAGGTCATTCTGTCTATTCCTGATCAGTGGGCTGAGCTGGCACTGGGGCTATTGACGATGGGAGTTGGCGTGTACTCATGGTGCCGCCCTGCGCTGGGGCAGGTTGCTGAGCGTCGGCATCGTGATGCCATGGGGCTTTTGCTAGGCGGATTGGGCCTGTTCCTGATAGGTGCCTTGAACGGCTCGCTGACATCTGGCACAGGGCTATTTGTGACGCTCTGGCTGGTGCGTTGGTTCGGTTTGGACTACGTGAGGGCGGTATCCTACACCTTGGTATTGGTAGGACTATTCTGGAACGGACTGGGAGCGGCGATGCTGTCAGTGCAGGCGCCCGTGCAATGGGCTTGGCTGCCCCCCTTGCTGGCAGGGTCGCTGCTAGGTGGCTATCTGGGTGCGCACTGGGCGCTGCTTAGGGGGAGCGGGCTGGTTAAGAGGGCTTTTGAGGCGCTGACGATTGTGGCAGGCCTAAAGTTAATTATTGATGCCTGCCAACAGGGGTGGCTGGCGTGAGCGCGAGAAGGTCTGCCGCGCGTCGACAACCTGCAGTATCCTGTCAGAATGTTGCGCTAAGCCATTGTCCCTGTTTGATTAGGGGTAAAGGGTATTAACCGTTTGCGCTGTAGCCGGGCATGAAAAACTGTGCTACAACGCAAGCAATCTGTCGTCTTTTCTCTCAATGAGGGAATGAGTGACGGCACATTCCCGAATTTTGTTATTCGCTCCTGCAGGCTAGTAAAGCCTCATATGCAAAAAAGGCAGTTCTAATGGAAGATAATTTCGATGGTTTGAAGGTCATGGTCATCGACGACTCCAAGACGATTCGTCGTACGGCTGAGACGCTGCTGCAGAAGGCTGGCTGCACGGTGATTACGGCAACAGACGGGTTTGATGCCCTGGCCAAAATTGCCGACACCAATCCCGATATCATCTTCGTGGACATCATGATGCCGCGTCTGGATGGCTATCAGACATGCGCTCTGATTAAGAACAACTCCGCATTCAAGGCCACGCCGGTCATCATGCTGTCCTCCAAAGACGGCCTGTTCGATAAGGCCAAGGGGCGTATTGTGGGGTCAGATGAATACTTGACCAAGCCATTCAGTAAGGAAGAGTTGCTAGGTACGATTCGCCAGTATGTGCGCGTTAAAGTCTGAGAGTTACTGAATTTTCCGAGGTTTATATGGCGCGTATTCTTATCGTGGATGACTCTCCAACAGAGACATATCGATTCCGCGAGATTCTAGAAAAAAATAGTCATCAAGTGCTTGAAGCAACTAATGG
>DDBN01000124.1:0-15917 GCA_002333145.1 Moraxellaceae bacterium UBA2031 | reverse complement strand
AAGCCGGTTGATGAGACACTGCTGATGCAGGTCATCGCTAATCTTATTCCAGGCAAATAACAAAAATAAGTAGGCACTATGGCCGCCAAGGGATTCATCAAACTCCTCGAAATTGCTGAGCGTTCAAGGCAGCGCACGATCGGCTTGCCGATTGATGGCCAAGCAGTGGAGTACTGGAGCGGAATTGGCTTCACACTTGACGGCCAGTATTTTTTGGCGGCAATGGGCGAAGTTTCTGAAGTGCTTGCAGTGCCGCGGTATACGCATGTTCCTGGTGTTAAATCTTGGATGAAAGGGATTGCTAACGTCCGTGGTCGATTGCTGCCAATTATGGATATGCTCGGCTATTTTAATCGTGTTTCAAGTCTGCATGAGCATCGTCGACGCCTGTTAGTTATTGACCAGGGCGATATTTTTAGTGGCCTGGTAGTAGACGAAATTTTGGGTATGCAGCATTTTCCGGTTCAGGATTATTCGTCAGATGCTTCGCATGTACATGCGGAGTTGCGTTCTTTTGTGCAGGGCGCCTTCCGGCGTGATGATAAGGATTGGGCGATCTTCAGTCTGGCGAGACTGGTTGAAGATCCGCAGTTCCTCCAGGCTTCCGCCTAAAATAGTGGGTCGGTTTTTCCGGCTCGTTTCATAAAATTATAATCAGGGGGCCGTCGAGGGCTGATGGTATGAATCCAAAACTGCAAGCCGTACGCGACAAGTTCGCAAGTATTCAGTGGAAGCAGGTCTTCTCTAAAGACAGTTTTCGCGCCCTTTTGCAGAAAGATTATTGGCGTAGCCTGTGGCAGAGTGCTGCGGCGGGCGGCCAGTCTGCCTGGCTGATTGCGCTAGTCGCCTCTTTCCTGCTTGCCTTTATCCTGTTCATTATCGTGGGTGTTAAGGGTCTTAATGCTACCGAGATGATTCAGCACGCTTCCGAGCTGCGTGTGCTGTCGCAGAATATTGCTAATAATGCGACCGAAGCATCGGCAGGTAATGAGGCGGCATTCAAGCAGCTGGGTGAGGCTCGCAAAGAGTTTCAATCGCGCTGGGATAGACTGAAGGATATGCGCAGCGAGAGCCGTCCAGAAATGGTGACGCTGCAAAAAATCTGGAGCCCTGTCTCACAAAATACGGACATCGTGCTCAATGGCGAAAAAGCAGTAACGGACCTTCACGAGCGGGCTCGGACACTCTCTGAGACAGTGCCTGATCTTCAGGCTGAATATGACATTGTGGTGGAAGGTATGCTGCGGTCTGGTTCGCCGGCAGATCAAGTTGTTGTCGCTAAGCAGCAGTCAGTGTTAGCAGAACGTATCCTTCGTTCGGTGAATAAGGTGTTGGAAGGTGGCGCCGATGCGGTGACGTCTGCTGATGCTTTTGGTCGAGATGCAGCGCAGTTTGGTCGCATCTTGTCGGGTATGATGGAGGGCGATAGTGCCCTCGGTATCAAGCAGGTAAGTGATCCGGAAGCGCTGGATGCTTTGGAGGCAATCGCAGAGAGCTTTGAGAGCTCGGTAAATCAGTCAGCCAACGCAATTCTTGAAACCTCTCCAGAGCTGTTCCAGGTGCGTGAGGCGGCGGACGGTATTTTCCGGAACTCTCCGGATATGCTGAATGCGACGACCGCGTTGGCCACTGATGTGGCAGAAAGTGCGAATACAACCCTCTATACCGTTCTCGGTATTCTTTTCCTCGGTATTGGTATCGGCAGCGCGGTGCTGTTGATGCGTATTCGTGCCAATGCGGATCGTATCCGTGCAGAAGAGGAACGTAATACGGAAATGGCGCGTGCCGAGCATATTGAAACTGAAAACCGTCGTAACCAGGACGCTATTTTGCGTCTGCTCGATGAGTTGGGTGATCTTGCTGACGGTGACTTGACTGTACAGGCAACGGTGACCGAAGACTTTACCGGCGCCATCGCTGACTCCATCAACTACTCGATTGACCAGCTGCGCGGCTTGGTAATGACGATTAACCAGACGGCGGTGCAGGTATCAGCCGCTGCTCAGGAAACTCAGTCTACGGCAATGCACTTGGCTGAAGCTTCTGAGCATCAGGCACAAGAAATTGCAGGTGCTTCTGCGGCCGTCAACGAAATGGCCGTGTCGATTGACCAGGTGTCGGCTAACGCGGCGGAATCTGCTGCGGTGGCAGAGCGCTCTGTGGCCATTGCTCATAAGGGCGCGGAAGTGGTGCAAAACACCATTACCGGTATGGACACGATTCGTGAGCAGATTCAGGAAACTTCGAAGCGAATCAAGCGCCTCGGCGAGTCGTCACAAGAAATTGGCGATATCGTGTCGCTGATTAACGACATTGCCGATCAAACTAATATTCTCGCATTGAACGCCGCTATTCAGGCATCCATGGCCGGTGAAGCAGGTCGNNACGATTCAAACAGATACCAACGAAGCCGTTATCTCGATGGAACAGACAACCGCCGAAGTGGTACGCGGTGCTCGTCTGGCACAGGATGCTGGTGTGGCTCTGGGTGAGATTGAGTCTGTGTCGCGAAGCCTCGCTGACCTTATTCAGAATATTTCGAATGCGGCACGTCAGCAGGCAGCCTCCGCTGGTCATATCTCCAATACGATGAACGTGATTCAAGAAATCACTTCACAGACTACTGCCGGTACCATCGCAACGGCACGGTCCATTGGGAATCTTGCGGAAATGGCTAACGAGCTACGTCAGTCGGTTGCTGGCTTTAAGCTACCTGAGCACGCCTGATCAGGTGTGCTGGTTAGCGGGCAGTGAGCATGTACGGGACGACTGATGTGACGGCACACCGCTGGGGTATGAGGCCAGTTGCGACTATCTCGGATGAACAGTTCGAGTTGTGGCAGGCTTTGATTGAGGCTCGCACCGGCATGACTGTCGGTGTGTCTCGCCGTTCCTATCTGGAAACCAATCTCGGCATTCGTATGCGCGAGATTGGTGTCAGCGATTACGAAACATATTACGAGCAGCTGATGACCGGCCCCGCCGGCGAGCGCGAGTGGGCGGTGCTGGTAGATCGCCTGACTGTTCAGGAAACGTCTTTTTTCCGGCATATGAGCTCGTTTGCACTGGTTAAGGCGCATGTGGCGGAGCTGCTTGGACGGAATCCGAGCCCCAAGACATTAAATTTGTGGAGTGTCGGCTGCTCCACTGGAGAAGAGCCGTATTCACTGGCGATGCAGACGCATGCCCAGCTGGCTGAGCTGCGTCGAGAGGACGTTTATTTCGGTGTAACGGCGTCGGACATCAGCTTGCCGACACTGTCGCGCGCGCGCGCGGGTGTGTACGGCGAGCGACGGATGCACAATGTATCTACCGCGTGGAAGCAGAGGTATTTTGAGCCCGTCCCTGGGCGCAAAGAGTTGCAGGTCACTGCTGAGCTCAAGCGGCACATCGCCTTTGTCCAGATCAATATCATGGAGCTGGATAGGGCTCCTATTGGGGACATGGATGTGATTTTTTGCCAGAACGTACTGATTTATTTTCGCCGTTTCCGCAAGCGCGACATTCTGGCCAATCTGGCAGCCCGGTTGACACCTGGCGGCCTGCTTGTGTTGGGAGTGGGAGAGGCAGTGGACTGGGCGCATCCGGCTCTGGTTCGAGTGGACTACCCGGATACGATGGCATTTCGTCGCAAAGCCTGACGGCTGGTCGTGCGGGTGTGGGCAGTTCGGTTGAGAAGCTATTAAGTAGTGACGGATTTTGAGTCCGTCACACAGCACCAGTTTGGTGCTACAACAATAATGACATTGGCCCCTGAGGGCATGACGATGGGCGACAATCACAGCTTTTTGGCTCTGGACTGGGTCAAGGGTGAAATCGAAGAAACGCTAAAGCAGGCGCGACAGGCGCTTGAGGCGTTTGTAGAAAACCCTGAAGACGGGACGCGCATGCGTTTCTGTCTGGCCTATCTGCATCAGGTACACGGCACCCTGCAAATGGTGGAGTTCTACGGTGCGGCGTTGCTGGCAGAGGAAATGGAAAAGCTGTGCCTAGCGCTGATCAATAATCAGGTGTCTCGCGTGCCGGACGGTCAGGAAGTCCTGATGCGTGCCATTCTCCAGTTGCCTCCCTATCTTGAGCGTGTAAAAGCTTCTCGTCGTGATTTGCCAGTGATATTGCTGCCATTGCTGAATGACCTGCGCGCTGTTCGGGGTGAGCCGCTTATGTCGGAGACGGCGCTGTTTACTCCGGATCTGACGGCGGGTGAACGCGCACCTATTCAGGTGGCATCGGCAACAATAGATGGAGCTCTGGTCAAAAAAGTTCGCCAGATGTATCAGGTTGCATTGCTTGGCTTGATTCGTAACGACAATGTGCCAGCCAACCTTGGCTATATGACACAGGTTTTTTCCCGACTGGAGAAAATCTCAGGCGCCTCACCGATTCGTGAGCTGTGGCTTATCAGTGATGCGCTGGTAGAAGGACTTTCTACGCAGACCATTGACCTGGGTACTTCAGTCAAAATGCTGTTGGGCCAAGTTGATCGTCAGTTACGTTTGGTGGGCGAGGACTCCGCGCAGCGCTCGCCAACTGAATTGCTCAAGAATTTATTGTATTACGTGGCTAAAAGTCCAGGGACTACGCCACGAATCCGCGCTATCAAGGACCTATATCGACTGGACGATGCCCTGCCTGGCGATGCGCTGGTCAACGAAGAGCGTGCCCGCATGAGCGGTCCGGACCGTGAGGCCATGAAGTCTGTGGTCGATGCGCTTTGCGAAGAGTTGGCACGCGCCAAAGACGCCCTCGATCTATTTGTGCGTAGCACAGACCGTAAATTATCAGAGCTCGGTACGCTCGTACCGGTATTGAAGCAGGTTGCCGATACCGTGGCAGTGCTGGGGCTTGGTCAGCCACGCCGCATCCTGCAAGAACAGATTGAAATCATCGACAATATCACCAGTACAGAAGTGCAGCCGGAAGACGGTCGCCTGCTGGATATCGCCGGTGCTTTACTTTATGTCGAAGCAACGTTGCTGGGCATGGTGGCAGAAAAGCCAATGGGCCAGCCTGCCGCCAGTGCGGCATCTGAATTCTCTGCTCAGGATCAGTTATCTGATGCGCAGACTGCCGTATTGCGTGAATCACGCAGTGCGCTAGAGAAATCCAAGGATGCCATCATTGAGTACATTGCATCGCAATGGAATCCAGTGCACTTGGAAAGCATTCCTGGTTTGATTTCTACCGTGCGTGGCGGCCTTTCTATTCTGGGCCTGCAGCGTCCTGCCATCATCCTTGAGAAGGCTGGTCTGTATGTCAGTGACCGCCTCCTGGAAGCTCAGCATCGTCCGGACTGGCAGGAAATGGATACCTTGGCGGATATAATCACGTCAGTTGAGTATTTCCTGGAGCGTGTGGCGAATGACACGACCGGTGGTGACGGCGTTATGGATATTGCCGAGCGAGGTTTGGAAAAGCTCGGGATGACGGTGACCGATGAAGCGGTGCCGCAAGCCCTTGAAGAAGATGAGATTGAAGACTCGGTGGATGCGGGCGAGTGGAGCAGTGATGACGCTGCTGCATTTGAGGTGGAGATGGCTGATGCCACGGCACCGGTTCAGCCTGTGCTATCGGTTGAAACTCATGAAGAGGAAGTATTGCTGTCAGGAACATCCTTTGCCGGCGGAGAGCTATCTGCTGATACGCTGGGGACTGATACGGCTACGCAGGACGTTACCGAAGAGTCGGCAGATGAATGGCTGGCGCGAGAAATCGAAGATTTAGGCGATGTTGATTTGGCTGTGCACGACGCAGCCGATGATGCGGTTACTCCTGCTGAAGTAACCGATGAAATAACAACAGATGAGCCTGACCTGTCGGCAGATTTGCTGATAGATGAGCCCCTAGAGTTCGATGCCTCAGAGCTTTTGCAGGTCGAGGATGCCTTGTTTGCCGATGAGTCGGAAGCGGCATTTGATATGTCTGCGCCGGCAGCAGAGTGGGCTGAGCCAGAATCGGATTTGATGGACTCGCCTGTTGTGCCGCAGGTAGATGCGCAGGCAGAGCCACCCAAAAAGCCAATCTTGCCCGTGCTCACCAGCATGCCTGAAGACGATCACACTTTTGACGAAGAAATCCGCGAAATTTTCGTGGAAGAAGCTGAAGAAGTGATGGAGGCCATTAACGAGTACTTTCCCAAGTGGGCTGCAAATTTTGATGATGTAGCGTCATTGCTGGAGTTTCGTCGAGGCTTTCATACGCTGAAAGGCTCGGGCCGCATGGTAGGGGCAAGAACAGTTGCTGAGCTGGCCTGGGCTTTTGAAAGCATGCTCAACAAAGTACGCGACAAAATATTGGCACCGGATCAGGTTATGGTGAACCTGATCTCCGAATGCCTTTCTGTTATTCCCGGATTGGTTGAAGATTTTGCCAATCGTGCGCTGCCGCGAATCAATACCAGTCCGCTGATGGCGGCTGCCGATGCAGTCTGCCGTGGCGAAATACTGTCGACAATGGATGTTGCCAATGCCGCTGAGCAGGCGCATGCCGGCCCGGCGGTAGAGCAAGACGAGACTGAAGCGGCAGAGGCAGCATTTGATGCGCTGGTGGCGAGTCTTGCTCCTGCCGATACACTGACCGTTGAGCCTGAAGTACTGTTCGATGAGGCAGAGGCAGGCGCCGAAGAATTTATTCCAGAAGCAATTAACGATCATGAGTTTAGTTCAGCCGCTGAAGCTACTCTGGATCTAGATGACTTTGCCGAGACCACAGCATTGCAGGCATTTGCCGGTGATGAGTCTATTGGGCTTTCTGAATCATTCGACGATACTATTTCTGCGTCAGTAGAAGCGGTCGTGCCCGAGGAGGGTGATGCTGAGCAAGACCAGCCAGAGTCTGAAATTGATCCGGTGTTGCTGGAAATTTTCATCAGCGAAGCAGATGCACATCTAGCCGAACTACAGGCTTATTTAGAGGGGCTGGATCCGGATCGAGCCACCGCGCCAATCAGTGATGAGGTTATTCGTTCCCTGCATACTCTCAAGGGTTCGGCGGGCATGGCAGGCATTACTGCTGTGGCGAAATTGGCAGCGCCTCTTGAGCATCTTTTCAAAGACTTACGGAATCAAAGCAGCAATGCGGGGCAGGCTCATCTGAGTGCCTTGCGTGATGGTTGCCAGTTAATCAATGTCAGTGTTCGTAGCTTGGAGGCAGGGGGCAATGGCGAGGTCGCAGGCGCAGATGCCCTAATAGCTCATGTTCAGCAGCTTGATTATGACCGCCTGGCGGAACTGGAGCGTACCCAGTCTGAGCAGTTGGATGGTGGTGTGGCGAGCTCCGTTACCGCCGGAAAGGCTGGCCTTGTTGCCAGCTTTATGGAGATCGGACTTGATGATGTGTTGGATGCCCCATGGGAGCTGGATGGCTGGCTGAATGGCGATATGGCGGCAACAAAACGTCAGTCCCTCCAGGACGAACTGCAGCAGTTAGCAATAGCGGCGGGCAACGCAGGCATCGAGCCTCTTGCCTTGCTATGTGAACGACTATCAGCTGTGTATGTTGCAATGTCTCAAGGTCAGTTGCAGCTCGACAACGAGCATATGAATGACGTGTCGGCAGCGCACGACGAAATTATCAATATCTTTGACACACTGGCGGCCAGTCAGACGGTTTATCCAAATGATGCGGTGCTTTCTCGCCTGCTTGATTTACTGGAAGCCCCTTCATCTGCGTTGACGAGTGATGAGCCCTTTACGGCGGCGTTTGAAAATGTAGATCGCTCTAGTTTGGCAGATCGCATGACGGATGCTGAAGTGGCCGATTGGGAGGCCCCAGCGGACATTTCACCACTGGAATCGGTTGACCCTGAGCTGCTCGAAATCTTCTTGGAAGAAGCCGACGAGGTTCTAGAGGCGGCAGAGGCGGAGCTGGATTTGTGGCGCCGCGAGCCGGCTAATATAGCTCCGTTGGGTGTATTACAGCGGCATCTGCATACCCTCAAGGGTGGTGCTCGCTTGGCGGAGATTCGCCCGCTTGGCGATTTGGCTCATGAGCTGGAGTTCCTGTACGAGGGGCTGGTTGATGGACGCTATCAGGCGGTTCCCGAACTGACGGGGCTGCTGCAACGTTGTCATGATCGCTTGGCGAATATGGTAGGAGATTTGCGTAGCGGCGGACGTTGTCAGCCTGCTGCAGATCTTGTGAATGCTATTAATGCTTTCCGGCGTGATCCGACTGCAGGTATTGTTGAGGTTGCAGTGCCTGCTGTTGAGGCAGCAGAACCTGATGCTGATATTGAGGCTGTTGTTGAGCCCTTTATTGAGCCAGAGCTAATTCCAACCGAAGACGCTGATGCCGTTTTTGCCGAGTTTTTTCCTGACGCAGAACTAGGTGAGCCTCTTACCCCAGAGTGGGCGGTAGAGCAAAAGCCAGCCGCAGTAGATGTACCGCATGCCGAAGCTGCGATGCCTGTAGTGGCCGCAGTAGAGGAAGATTTTGATCCTGAGTTGCTCGAGATTTTTCTCGAGGAAGCGGGAGAGATTGTTGATGATACGAGCGAGCAGTTAGCGGAGTGGCGTCGCGATACCAATAACTCTTTGCCCGTACAGCAGTTGCAGCGTGGCTTGCACACCCTTAAGGGTGGCGCGCGCATGGCCGAAATTACGCCGCTAGGTGATCTTGCGCATCACATGGAGAATCTTTACGAGGCGCTTTGTGATGGTCGCATGAGTGCGACAGAGCCTTTGTTCGGTTTGCTTAATCGCTGTCATGATCGATTGGCGGCAGCGGTTGAATCGCTTTGCAACAATAATGGCTGTCCTGGTACTGACGATCTGGTGCAACAGGTAGAGCGTTATATTGCCGATCCGGAACACTTTCAGGAGACGCCTGATACCGTTACGCTTACACCGGTCACCCCTGCCCCCGCGCCAGAACCTATCCCCCTTGATCAGAGGGCTCCGGTGACGATCGAGGCGGCCCCAGTACCGGAAAATGTTGATAGCGATATTCTTGAGATCTTCCTTGAAGAATCAGATGAGCTGGCCCAAGGAATCGAGTCTTCTTTAAGCGAGTGGCAGGATAACCGTACTGCATCTGCTCCTCTGGAAGCGATGCTGCGCCATCTGCACACATTGAAGGGAGGAGCTCGTCTCGCCGGTCTTAAGGATCTGGGTAATCTAGCTCATGATTGGGAAGCGGACCTCGTTGCCATCCAGAATGGTACGGCATCTGCGGATGATGAATTCTTTAACGGCCTAGCAGCCCGCCAAGATGTGGTGCTAGCCAGTATCCGCGCCGTGCGTTCAAGCATGGTGACAGAGGCACAGGCGACACCGTCTACTGTTGATGCCCCAGCATCCAGTATTACCGTTCCGACTACTTCAGTATCTCCGGCTGTCGCAGCGGCACCTGTTCGCACCGGCGAGTATGTGCCGCCACCCTCTATGTTGGGGGGTTTCCGTAAGGATGCTGGCGCGCGCGGGCCGCAGGAAATGATTCGCGTACCGTCCGACCTGTTGGAGAGGCTCGTTAACCTGGCCGGTGAAACCTCGATTACCCGTTCTCGTGTGGAAATGGGTGTGCATGGTTTTGCCCAGACTGTGGAAGAAATGGGTGCCACCATCCAGCGCTTGGCTGACCAGCTGCGCCGCATGGATTCGGAAATGGAAACGCAGATCGTCGCACGGCATAGCGATGATACGGGCAGCAAATACGCTGACTTCGATCCGCTGGAAATGGATCAATATTCGTCCCTGAATCAGCTGTCCAAGGCGCTTGCCGAGTCTGCTTCCGACTTACTCGACTTGAAATCGACACTGATCGACAAGGCGCGCGATACCGAAACCTTGTTGCTGCAGCAGTCACGAATTAACACTGAATTGCAAGAAGGCCTGATGCGTTCGCGCATGGTGCCATTCTCACGCTTGGTGCCACGCTTAAAGCGCATCGTGCGTCAAATCGGGCAGGAAGTTAATAAGCCAGCCGATCTTGAGGTCATTAATCCAGAAGGTGAAATGGACCGTACGCTGCTTGAGCGTATTGTCGCGCCACTGGAGCATATGCTGCGTAATGCGGTTGACCATGGTTTAGAGGATTCAGTGCAGCGTGCGGCCGCCGGTAAGCCAACGCAGGGCCAAGTCACACTGACTCTGGCCCGTGAGGGTGGCGAAGTGGTGTTGACACTTTCAGATGATGGCCGCGGTATCAATATTGCTGCCGTGCGCAAGAAAGCATTGGAGCGTGGAGTCATTGTTGAAGGGCAAGAGGTTTCTGATCAGGAAGTTATTCAGTTCATCTTCCATGCAGGTTTCTCGACGGCGGCCGCGGTAACGCAAATTTCTGGCCGTGGCGTTGGTATGGATGTGGTGCAGTCCGAAATCAAGCAAATGGGCGGTGTGGTTACGATTCACTCCGAAGCGGGCAAGGGCACAACCTTTGTCATTCGCTTGCCGTTTACGGTGGCGGTGAACCGCGCCCTGATGGTGCGTATTGGCGAAGACAGCTACGCCGTTCCCTTGTCACAAATTGAAGGTATTGTGCGCGCCAGTCCGTATGAGCTGGAAACGTACTATGCCCCTGATGCACCGTTGTTTGAATACGCAGGTGTTACCTACAAGCTCTCGTATCTAGGTGAGTTTGTGCACGGGGTGAAGTCGCCGAACTTGCTGGGCCATGTTCTGCCGCTGCCTGTACTACTAATTCGTGGCGGTGATCAGCGTATTGCGATTCAGGTAGACCAGCTAATTGGTTCTCGTGAAATTGTCGTGAAGGCAGTGGGCTCTCAGCTTGCCTCTGTTGCGGGTATTTCGGGTGCAACAATTCTGGGGGATGGCTCGGTTGTTATCATTCTCGACGTGGTCGCCATGTTGCGTGCCGCATCGCGAGCACAACCAAGATTGTCGTTTGCGCCGGGAAGTGCCGGAGCATTGCCGACTACCGAAGCAAAGCGTACGCGTACAGTAATGGTGGTCGACGATTCCGTCACGGTGCGCAAGGTTACCTCGCGNNCCAGACATCATGCTGCTCGATATCGAAATGCCACGCATGGATGGTTTCGAGGTGGCATCGCTGGTACGCCACAACCCGAATCTAGAAGACCTGCCTATTATCATGATCACCTCGCGTACGGGTGAAAAGCATCGTGAACGTGCCTTCCAGATTGGTGTGAATGCCTATATGGGCAAGCCCTTCCAGGAAGAGCAGTTGCTGGAGACGATTGGTGAGTTGCTGGCTGCGGCAGTGGCGAGGTAATCAGGCATGAATCTTCGTCGCAATCCACGCATCGGTGTAGTCAGTGATTCCAATCTGCAGCGGCTTGCATTAGCGCAAACAGTGAAAGGGCATGGCTATGAGCTGAGCTTTAATACCTCGCCTGATCGTCTTGATGAAAAAACGCTGGATGAAGCGGACTTGGATGCTTGGGTGGTGGACATGCAGGACGAGGATGATGCCTTTCTCGATCGCCTGCTGGACCATACGGAGGTGCCAATACTGTTCGGCCTAGAGGAGGCTCCTTCTCAGGGTGCTCGCCATTATCCGCGTTGGGAACGCCGAGTTTTCGTTAAACTCAAAGAAACGGTGGGAGAGCCTGTACAAGATCAACGCCTTGAAGAGCTGGAACAGCAGCCGGAAGGACTGGTGCAGGCCGTAGATCTGCCTCCCGAAATTCAGGATTATCATTCAGACACACTCGAGCTGGTCTGCATACTGGCGGCATCGCTGGGCGGGCCTGCGGCAGTAAAAGAGTTTTTGGATTTTTTACCCAAGGGGCTGCCGGTAGCGTTTGTGTTGGCACAACATATTGACGAGCGCATGCTGGGAACCCTAGCCCATGTGTTGGTACGCCATAACGGTATTCCCTGCAAGATTGCCGAGGCGGGTGATCGCATCACGGCAGGTGAGATGCTGATTGCTCCGGTGACCAGTGAAATTGATTTTGGGCCAGAAGGCGAAGTGATTTATCGCAACATGAAGTGGGATGGCCCTTACTCTCCTTCGATTGACCAGATCACGGCCAATGTCACGCGCTGCTTTGGTAGTCGTTCCGGCGCGTTGATATTCAGTGGTATGGGGGGAGATGGTTCGATTGCGGGCCC
Organism: Moraxellaceae bacterium UBA2031; assembly: GCA_002333145.1. Lineage (GTDB taxonomy): Bacteria > Pseudomonadota > Gammaproteobacteria > Pseudomonadales > Moraxellaceae > UBA2031. Next base: position 3,882 of record DDBN01000124.1, on the reverse strand, counting down.
GCAACTGCAAGAAGCGGGTGGCTTTATCTGGGCGCAGACAGCCGAGACATCGGCTTGTGCCAGTCAGCCCGATGCCATGCGTGCGACCGGTGTGGTGACATTTAATGGCTCGCCAAAAGAATTGGCAGCTCATCTAGTTGAACATGTTCGCCAGCGCATTGCGTTGCCGGCATAAAGGACGTACTCATGGCGACCACACAGCTTACCCTTAACCAGACCACGCTGCTGGGTGCCACGACGGGGACTATTGCCTGCGTACTGGCTCCGATAGCTGGCCGGCAGTTGCTTGTGCCCAGTGTGACCGTGGCGGAAGTAATTCAAGCGGATGAGTTGATTCCACCGCCTGCGGGTGCGGCACCTTGGCATCAGGGTTTTATCAGTTGGCGTGGCCAGAATGTGCCGGTTATTGCTTTTGAAGCACTGAACGGAGAAAGCGTTTCACGCGAAGTTAAGTGGGTAGTCATTCTCAGCAGTATTACCAATAGTGTGCAGCAGCCGTACTACGGAGTTGGCGTGCAGGATGAGCCTCGAACGGCCAAAGTAAAGATTGCGCATCTTGAAGACTTGGAGGGAGCGGCGACCGGAGAGGTCGAGTTTCTACAAGTTCGTTATGCCGGCGAGTTGGCAGTTATTCCTGATCTGGATGCCGTTGAAGCACGGATCGCACCCTGAGAATGTTTTGCTGCACAGTGCCTCAGGTTTAGTGCAGCATTAAAAATGCATAAAGGAATTCAGTATGCTCGTTCGTAACTCTACCGACCGCTGGGGCGGAGTAGCGCAGTTTTTTCACTGGGCCATGTTTCTGTTGATCGTCGGTGCTTGGTTTGCTGTTGAACAGCATAGCGAGTATCCCAAAGGATCGCTGGAGCGTGGCGAGTGGATGGATTTGCACAAAGCTATTGGTTTGACCGTATTTTTTCTGCTCTGGGCGCGGTTGGGGTGGCGTCTGTCAGGCCCGGCACCTACACCAGTGATAACTAATATTTGGCAGCATCGTGCCGCGGTGCTGGTGCACTGGGGGCTGTATTTTGTCATGTTGATGATGCCGCTTTCCGGCTTGGTCATGTCGCAGTTTGCGGGTCGTGAAATATCGTGGTTTGGTGTGTTTCAGATACCGGTGTTTGTTGCAGAGAACAAGGATCTGGCAGCACAAATCAAAGACCTGCATGAAGGGGTATGGTGGCCTTTACTGCTGGGGTTGGTAGGTATTCATGTGGTTGCGACGCTATGGCATCAGTTTGTGGTGAAGGATGACATTCTGAAACGGATGCGACCGTTCTGAGTTGAATAATTAAAAACGCCGGCAGCTGCCGGCGTTTTTAATTCGGGTACACGGTGATATGTGTTAGCGAAAATCACCAAAATGCATCTGAAGAATAGCCAGCGCAGCGACAGGTGCTGTTTCGGTTCGCATAACGCGAGGACCGATTTGCCAGGCGTGAAATCCCTGTTGGCCTGCGCTGTCAATTTCTCTATCGGAAAGTCCGCCTTCTGGCCCGATCAGCAAAGCAATATGCTGGGGTGATGACGCATCTGGCAGTGCGCTTTTTGCAGTGGGAGCTAACACCAGTTTCAAGTCGGCTTCAATTTGTGATATCCACTCGTCTAACGCAACAGGGGGATTGATTAGGGGCAGTCGATTGCGGCCACTTTGCTCAGAGGCAGCAATGGCAATGCGACGCCAATGCTCCAATTTTTTGTCGGCACGCTCCTCTCCTCGTAACTTCAATTCGCAGCGCTCACTGGTGAGCGGAGTGATTTCACTGACGCCAAGTTCAGTGGCTTTCTGAATGGCATAGTCCATGCGCTCACCACGCGACATCACCTGCCCTATATGGGTGTGAAGTGGTGAGCATTTGTCATTAGGCAGAAAGGAAAGTAGGCGCACACGGGCTTCGCGCTTGCCGGCAGCAATCAGCTCGGCTTCGTATTCACCTCCCTGGTTATTGAACAGTGTTATGCATTCGCCAGTGGCGGTGCGCAGAACGCGCACCAGATGATGGGCAGCATCATCTGGTAAGAGCAATTCAGTGTCGAGTGCGAGAGGAATGCCGACATACAAGCGGGTCATGGCAGCACGACCGAATTATCGTGTCCCTGCGAGGGAGCGATGATCGCCGCTTCAATAGCGTTTACGGCAGTGCTCACCATAAAACGAATTTCCTCGTGCGTGATGACATAAGGAGGAATGAAATAAACCACATTACCAATCGGACGAAGCAACACGCCATTGGCCAGGGCATGTTCAAATATTTTAAGGCCCCGACGCTCGCGCCAATCAAATGGCGCACGCGTTTTTCGGTCTTGTACGAGCTCTATGGCGGCAATCATGCCAACTTGCCGAACTTCGAGTACGTTAGGATGATCTGCCAATGGCGCCAACGCTTCTGCCATGGTTTGAGCAAGCAGGCGATTGTTTTCAATAATGTTGTCGCTGGCAAAAATATCCAGCGAAGCCAGAGCGGCACGCGCAGCGAGTGCATTGCCGGTGTAGCTGTGTGAGTGCAGGAATCCCTTAAGCGAGTCGTAACGATCATAAAAGGCAGCGTAAATGGCTTCAGTGGTCATTACGACGGACATGGGCAGGTAGCCAGCGGTAAGGCCTTTCGACAGGCACAGAAAGTGCGGCGTGATGTCGGCCTGCTCACAGGCAAACATGGTGCCGGTGCGACCAAAGCCAACGGCAATTTCATCGGCAATCAAGTGCACGCCATACTGGTCACACGCTTTACGCAGCAGCGTGAGATAGATTGGGTGATACATTTTCATACCAGCCGCACCCTGTACGAGCGGCTCAATAATGACAGCGGCAACTTCATGGTGATGCTGCTGCAGCAGGCGCTCCATGCCTTCAAACTGACGGCGCGAATGGCTTTCCCAAGACTCGCCTTCTTCGCGGCGTGAGCAATCGGGGGACGGTGCGCGCAGGTGTTCTTTTAGTAGTGGGGCATAGGTGGCCGAGAACAATGGAATGTCAGTCACACTCAGGCTACCGAGAGTTTCGCCGTGATAACCATTTTCAAGGCAGATAAAGCGTGTTTTTTCTGGCTTGCCGGTATTGCGCCAGAAGTGCAGGCTCATTTTCAGCGCAATTTCGGTAGCAGCGGAGCCGTTGTCCGCATAAAAACAGCGCGTTAATCCCTTTGGTGCCAGTGCGACCAGTCGCTCTGAGAGCTCAACAATTGGTTCATGGGTGAAGCCGGCCAGAATGACATGCTCTAGGTTGTCGAGCTGGTCTTTGATGGCATTATTGATGCGCGGGTTGGCATGGCCGAAAAGATTAACCCACCACGAGCTCACCGCATCGAGATAGCGCTTGCCGTCAAAGTCTTCTAGCCATACACCTTGACCTCGCCGCACTGGAATAAGGGGCAGCGCTTCGTGGTCTTGCATTTGGGTGCAGGGGTGCCAGACATGGCGCAAGTCTCGGCGGGCAATGGCGTCGTTTTTGCTCATAAGAAAAGTCATCGCAACATTATGTGTCGATGGTAGGGGCAAAAGAGTGTGCATTCCAGCACTGGAGGTAGGCTATGCTGGCATCATTCTATGGAGCGTGGCTATGAAGGCAGTATTCGGAGTGGGGTTGTTAGTAGCGATGATCAGTGCACCAGCATTGGCAATAGACGGGCCGGCACTGTATCAGCAGCACTGTGCGAAGTGTCATGGTGATACCGGGCAGGCGGACAGCTGGCGTGGGTATATGTATTTTTCCAGAGACTTCAGCAGTATGCGTTGGCAGGCGGCCAATACAGATGAGGATATTTTGGCTGATATTGATCGCGGCCCACGCATTATGCCTGCGTATAAAAATAAGTTGTCGGAAGCAGAGCGCAATGCGTTAGTGCAGGTGGTACGGAGCTTTGGCAAGCCTTAACTGGCAGA
>DDBN01000034.1 GCA_002333145.1 Moraxellaceae bacterium UBA2031 | reverse complement strand
AACATGCGAAGGTTATTAATTCAGCAGGCTCAGACCTGCTTTCTCTTATTAATGACATTCTTGATATTGCCAAGGTTGAAGAAGGCAAGATGCAGTTGGTTATTGAGCCGCTCGTGACGGTTGATTTGGCCGAGCATCTTCGACGTAATTTTGAGCATCTTGCTCAACATCGTGGGCTTGAATTTCATGTCGATGTTGCACCGAATACACCAACGCCACTCTTTACAGACCGACAGCGCCTAGAGCAGGTACTGCGTAACTTCTTCTCTAATGCTTTCAAGTTTACCCACCAAGGTAGCGTGAGCCTGCATATAGGCCCTGCACCTGAAGGGATTCGTTTCAAGCGAATTCAGGCATCTCAGGGCCCAGTTATTGCATTGTCTGTGTCTGATACGGGCATCGGAGTAGCGGCAGATAAGCAGGATTTAATTTTTGAGGCGTTTCAGCAGGCCGACGGCACGACCAGTCGGAAGTATGGCGGCACGGGCCTTGGCCTGACGATTTCGCGTGAGTTTTCGCAGTTACTAGGGGGTGAGGTTCACTTGTTCAGTGAGGGAGAGGGTAAGGGGTGCACCTTTACGTTATACCTTCCTGCAGGCTCTCCGGAGGCAATGGCCACGACAACGGATGCCATGCCGGTTGAACTGATGCGAACAACGGCCACCTCGTTTGCGGCACTGGCACAAGCAACTGCTCGGGCAGATGGAGTACAAAAGACGCTACTGATTATTGAGGACGATGATAGCTTCGCGGAAGTGCTAAGTGAGCTCGCAGAGGACTTTGGCTTTCGTCCATTGACGGCACATGACGGAGAGCGTGGCATCGAGATGGCTCGGCAGACTCGACCAGACGCGATCATCCTTGATATAGGCCTTCCTGGAATTGATGGTTGGGGTGTTCTTGAGCAGATTAAAAATGATCCTGTGACAAAAGACATTCCTGTGCACTGCTTTTCGGGGCACGATGAGTCGGCAAAAGCATTGCGAATGGGCGCGATTGCTTATTACAGAAAGCCGGCAACACTTGATCAGATTAAGGACGCCTTTAGCAAAATCGAAACTCAGAGAAGTACGGGCATACGACGCTTACTTGTCGTGGAAGATAACTCAGTTCAGCACAGCGCTATTCATGCGCTATTTGAGGACTCTCAGGTAGATGTCACTGTCTGCACGACTGGGCAGGAAGCGCTTGACTCACTACGACGAGAAACATTCGACTGCGTCATTCTGGATCTTTCCCTGCCAGATATGGATGGCTTTACGTTGCTGGAAACGATTCACGAAAGTGATGACTATCCTAATGTCCCTGTCATTATCTACACCGCTCGTGATCTGACGCGTGAGCAAGAGGCGCGGCTGAGAAAGTATGCTGACCGTATCATTCTAAAAACAGATCAGTCGGCTGATCGTTTGCTGTCAGAAGCATCGTTATTCCTGCATTGGCTGGAAAGCAAAGAGCCTAACAAGCAGCGTCCGGTTGATGCCAGCGTACATCGCGATGATATTTTTACCGGCTGTAAGGTGCTGTTGGTTGACGACGATATGCGCAATATTTATGCATTATCAGCCAGTTTGGAGGAGTGGGGGTGCGAGGTGCAGATGGCCAATAACGGCCAGGAAAGCCTTGCCGTACTCGATACCGATCCCAGTATTGATATTGTTTTGATGGATATCATGATGCCCGAGATGGATGGCTATGAGGCCATGAAGCGTATCCGTGCCCAAGAGCGCTTCAAGAAGTTGCCGATACTGGCTCTGACGGCTAAGGCCATGCGCGATGACCGGGCTAGGTGTATTGAGTCAGGGGCAAATGACTACATCACGAAGCCTGTTGATACGGAGAAGTTACAGTCATTGATGCGGGTGTGGCTGCGGCAGTCATGAGTACCGTTACTGAACAGGAAAATGAGCCGCAAGAAATTGAGCTCCAGTTGTTGCTGGAAGCCATCTATCGGCGTTATGGCTATGATTTTCGTTCATATAGTGTTGCCTCCGTTCGCCGCAGGGTACAGCAGCATTTGATCGTTGCCCGATATGACAATATCTGTGCGCTAATGCACGATATTCTTCATAATGGAGAGGCGTTTTCTGCGTTATTGTCCAATCTGACCATTAACGTCACAGAAATGTTCCGAGATCCTGATTTTTATCAAGCATTTCGCGAAAAAGTAGTCCCCGTGCTTAGAACACACCCGTTTCTCAAGGTATGGCATGCGGGATGTGCTACAGGGGAAGAAATCTACTCCATGGCCATTCTTCTTAAGGAGGAAGGGCTGTATGACCGGTGTCAGATCTATGCAACGGACATCGATAAGGAAGTCTTGGAGAAGGCGAGGCGGGGGATATTCCCTGCCAGTGAGCTCCGTCGTTTTACCGAGAATTACGAGCGGTCTGGGGGAAAGAAGAAGCTGAGTGACTACTATACGGAAAAGTACGACAACATCATCATGGACCCTGCGCTAAAGAAGAATGTGATATTTGCTGATCATGACCTTGCGACAGATCAGGTTTTTGGTGAGATGCAAGTTGTGCTTTGTCGTAATGTGCTTATTTACTTTAATAAAGAATTACAGAAGCACGTTTTCAGGCTATTCAAGGACAGTCTTGATATAGCTGGCTATCTCTGTCTGGGGTCAAAGGAAAGCCTGAGGTTTTCTGGTTGTGCCGATGCCTTTGACATCATCGAAGAGAAGCAGCGTATTTACAAAAAACGGATGTAGTTATTTTTAGGGTAAGGGATGCCCACCGAGGTGTGAAAGTGAGTAAAGAACAAAACATCCTTATTGTTGATGATCATCCAGAAAATCTGGTGGCGTTGGAGGCAATCCTCGAGGATGTCGACTGTACGTTGTTGAAGGCAAACTCTGGTAATGAAGCGCTCTCGTTGCTGTTGAAGCATGATGTGGCACTTGTTTTGCTGGATGTACAGATGCCAGGCATGGATGGCTTTGAAGTGGCAGAGCTTATGCGGAAAAGTAATCGCACAAAGAGTGTGCCGATTATTTTTGTTACTGCCATAAGCAAAGAAGCAAAATACGTGGCCAGAGGCTACGGTATTGGCGCCATTGATTACATGTTCAAACCATTAAATCCTGACATCTTGCAGCATAAGGCTCGTTTCTTCCTTGATTTAGATCTTCAGAAAAAACGCTTGGAGGAAAAGCTTAGAAAAAGCCAAGAATCCAAGGCGGCCTTCATGAAGGCAATGGGTGGTGTAGCTGAGGATGAGAGCGACAGTGAAGGTGAGTAGCCAGTATGACTCGGCGTGAAGCTGCGCCAAAGGGCCGGTATTCCATATTGGCAGTAGGTGCTTCATGGGGCGGAGTTGAGGCATTAAGCCAGCTTGTAGCGACGATTCCAGCTGAGTGGAGTATGCCAATTGTTATCGTGCAGCATCAGCATGCACTTTCTGGCACGGCTCTTGAGAGGATTATTTCGCGGCTTACGTCGCTTGAAGTGGTGGATGTTGAGGATAAGCAATTGATCAGGCCGGGACATATTTATATAGCACCGGCCAATTATCATTTGCTTGTTGAGTCAGATAAAAGCTTTTCCCTGAGCTTGGAGGCGCCGGTACTTTATTCTCGGCCTTCAATTGATGTCACTTTTAGAAGTCTTGCTGAAGTCTATGGTGAAAAGTGTATCGCTGTTCTGCTTACTGGCGCTAATGAAGATGGCGTAGATGGGTTACGACAGGTTCAAGCACAGGGCGGTTATACGCTGGCGCAGGATCCGCAGGAGGCAATTGCCCCAACAATGCCTTTGACGGCGATCAAAGCGGGTGTGGTTAATAAAGTGGTCTTATTGAAAAATATTATCCCCGAACTAAATACGTTGCTGTCGGGCGGAAAAAATTAATGCAAAGTATTCTTATTGTTGATGATAAAAAAGAAAATTTGACGGCGCTTGAAGTGCTACTTGATCGTCCGGATCTGGAATTACTTAAAGCCGAAAACGGTAATGACGCGCTTCGCCTACTGTTGCAGCATGACGTTGCCTTGGCATTACTCGATGTGCAGATGCCAATTATGAGCGGCTTTGAGATGGCTGAGCTCATGCGTAAGAATAAGAAAACACAGTCTGTTCCTGTTATTTTTATTACTGCAAATGGGGATAAGCGTGAAGTTTTTCGTGGTTATGAGTTAGGGGCAGTTGATTTTTTGACCAAGCCGATTCAGCGTGACACGTTATTGGCAAAGGTAAATGTCTTTCTTGATCTGGATCGGCAAAAGCGCGATCTCGCCTTGCAGCTTTCTGAAATACGGCACTTGAAGCAGCAAAATGAGATGCTGTTACACGCATTGGGCGATGCACTTATTGCTGTCGACTCTCAAGGGGTTATTAGCTTCTGCAACCCAGCATTACAGCATCTTTTTGCTGTTGATACGGCGGGTTTAGTAGGACGGCCTGTGAATGAGCTTCTTTATCAGAACTCTGAAGATATTCGAGTGCCATGGGGCGCAGGGAAAATATTTTCGGCAACCAGCCGTGGCGAAAAACTACAGCGTAGCCGTGATTTTTATGTGAAAACGGCATCGGGATTTGTGGGGGCGGAGGTTCATGCGGCACCTGTTGCTTCGGCCGACCAGGAGTTTTCGGGAGCTGTTATTACGTTGAGAGCCATTGCCGAGAGTGATGGATCGGACCTGACAGAGGATGTTGCTCGTGCAGGCCGTAGGCATACCCGGCGACGTATTGGGTCTATTTTGCGTGTCTTTGACAGAACTACTGGTATGAATTTGGGACGTTTGATTAATGTTTCCATGGATGGGTTCAAGCTTTCCTCTCGGGATAACTTGAGTGCAAAGAGTATCTATGAGGTCAGCATGATATTGCCTGAGCCTATTTCTGGCTCGAATACGCTCAGCTTTGATGCTGAGCGAGTATGGTCCCAGCCTGCTGAAGATGTTGTTGGTGAGTATAGGGTTGGATTCAGAATTGTGTATATCAGCCCCGGCGATGCCTGTGTCTTGGCCAAAATGATAGAAAAATTCTGAACTTACTTATTGTTCGGTGTGCTGTCAGTTAGCCCAGATCCAATAATTTGTAATGGTAAAGGGCTACTACCCGCTCCTGCATGAACGGAAACTTGTGGGAATGGTATCTCGATGCCAGCATCATCAAATGCTCGTTTAATAGACTCTTGCATAAGGTCTCGCATCATCAAGAAGTTCTCACGTCTGGTCCATATGTAGAACATCAGGTCTACGGAAGATGCTCCAAATCCCTGAACGATAATGTAGGGGGCTGGCTCATTAAGGCAAAGAGGGCTGCGTTTTGCGACCTCCAGTAATACCTCTCGTACCTTCCCGATGTCTTCCTTGTAGGCAATGCCGATGGGCAGATTAAGCCTTCTGATCGGGAAGCGTGTCATGTTGATCACCTCCGTCTTGATCAATTGTTCATTAGGAATGCGCACAAAAAGATTATCAGCTGTTCTGAGCTTAACGGAAAGAAGATCAATCGAGAGAACTTCTCCTTCAGTCTGTCCGACACGGATAAAATCACCAATGGAAAAGGGGCCTTCGCCAATCAAGAAAAGACCACTGATTAAATTGGATGCCGATGTTTGTGAGGCAAATCCAATGGCAACGGACAAAACGCCTGCGGCGCCCAGTAGAACGCTAAGCTTGAAGCCCATCTCGCGAAGCCCACTGAGAGTGAACAGAATTAGCAAGACGTAGAATATGGTGCGCCGCCCAAGCAGCAGTTGATGTGCTGTGGCTCGGTGTTGCATCGTGCGAACAAAAGTGCCAGATATAAGTCGAGCAATCAGCCAGCCTATGATGATTATGACGGCACCAGCGGTGATGTCTGTGATGTGTTCGGGCTTGAACAAGCCGTCCAGTTTAAAATCTGACATGGTCTTCTCAGTCAAAAAGGTTATCGAAAACGCGTATCAATGCATGCTCTTCGGTGCCGCGTCGTGCTGGGCTTAACAGGGTGACTTCACCCGCTTCTGTACTGATATTGGTATCAATACGGATACGAGGTACTTTTTGTCGCTCCTCTGTGGTGACGTGCAATATTGGCGTCCAAAGCCTGCCTGATGCAGAGGCATAAACCGGTAAGAAGGGGACAGGTAGGTTGATCCGCTCGACGGGCATAAAAGTATTACTGTTATTGCTGATCCGTACTGGCGTGACTGCGCGGAAAGGCCACTTGCTTAGATGATTTAGCTCCAGTCGCCCCGTGACCTGTGTCGCGTAGCAAAGCTCACCTTTGACAGTATTTGGGCCGAACCAGGTATCGGCAGGGCGTACAATAGGAATGTCGATCAGGGGGGTATCCTGGCCCTCTACAAGGCAGGACAGCCAAACGGGTGTGCTGACATAAAAAATAATATCCTGCCCTGGAGGAACAAACAGAGGCATGACAGGGCGAACCACGATAGACCGGTCAGCCATTCGGGGTAGCAGCGTGAGCTGCCCTGAAGTTTGTCCAAAGACATAGCGACTAAGCTCTCCCAACGGGTTTTCGGGTAGTTGTTCATCCCTATGCCATGCGTGGTTATCTTCGCCCTGTGCTGGCGTTCGATTAATCTGGAACTGCCATTCTCTTATTTGGCGAATGATGCACAGGTTCATGCCCGCCATATGCCAGTGGCGGCCTTGGCCGGGCTCGAAGGACTGGGTGCCCCACCAGACAGGTTCTTGATAGCCCATTTCAGTCATTCAAACGCCACTCCGGAATACTTATTGTGGGCATTATGCCTTCGCTGGATGGGCTTTTGTGCATCATTCCTGTACACAGATGTCTTTGACCCATCCTCACCATCCAGTAGACTCGCAGAGGTTAACAGGATGTGTGCCATGCCAGAACAACAAGACATTATTGCCCAGTCGCTTCCCCCTCGTCGCTTCAACTATGCCTTTGCCAAGCGCCATGGTGTGATTCTTGATCATTCCACCGCGGATGGGCCGGTGCGGCTGTTGCATCGTCAGGGCTTGCGCCTCGCCGCATTGGCAGAAGCCCGTCGGCTTGCAGGCGTACCCTTGCTTTGCGAAGAGATGGCCGATGAGTCATTTGCTTTGGCACTGGCGCGTACTTACCAAACAGATTCCAGTGAATCGATGCTGATGGTGGAGGGCCTTGGTGACACCATGGATTTGGCCAGTCTGGCAGAGATGGTGCCTGAGGCTGAAGATCTGATGGAGCAAGAAGATGATGCTCCCATCATTCGCCTGATCAATGCCTTGCTAACAGAGGCCATTCGTGAGAATGCCTCTGATATTCATATAGAGACTTACGAAAAACGCTTATCTGTGCGTTTGCGTGTGGACGGCGTGTTGCGCGAGATAGTGCAGCCAAAGCGCGAGCTAGCGCCGCTCCTGGTGTCCCGAATCAAAGTGATGGCGCGTCTGGATATTGCCGAAAAACGTATCCCACAAGATGGCCGTATTTCCCTGCGTTTGGCCGGGCGTGAAGTGGATGTTCGTGTTTCAACCATGCCATCGAGTAACGGCGAGCGGGTAGTGCTGCGTTTGCTCGACAAGCAGGCGGGGCGCTTGAATGTTTCTCATTTGGGTATGGCAACACGGGATCACCAGCTACTGCGTGAGCTTATTCAAAAGCCCCACGGAATCATTCTGGTCACCGGCCCTACCGGCTCCGGTAAGACCACTACACTGTATGCCGCGCTGAGCGAACTGAATGACAAGACCCGTAATATTCTGACGGTAGAAGATCCTATCGAATATCAACTGGATGGCATTGGCCAAACGCAGGTCAATACCAAGGTTGATATGACGTTTGCACGAGGCTTGCGTGCGATTCTGCGTCAGGATCCGGACGTGGTGATGGTTGGTGAAATTCGTGATCTTGAAACGGCAGAAATCGCCGTACAGGCATCGCTGACAGGCCATCTTGTGTTATCAACTTTGCACACGAACTCTGCTGTTGGTGCCGTCACCCGATTAAATGACATGGGTATTGAACCTTTTCTGCTGTCGTCATCTTTGCTGGGAGTATTGGCTCAGCGTTTGGTGCGCGTATTGTGCCATGAGTGCCGTGAGCCTCATGATGCTGATGCAGCTGAGTGCGCTCTGTTGGATGTGGATGTTGCTCAGCCTCCTGTTATTTTTAAAGCTAAGGGATGCTCACACTGCAATCTTCTTGGCTATCGTGGCCGTACCGGCATCTATGAAGTGATCATGATAGATGAAGAGCTGCGTCGCCTGATTCATAGTAATGCTGGTGAACATGATCTAGAGGCCTATGCCCGGCGTCATGGCCCGAGCATTCGTCATGATGGTGTTCGTAATGTACTTGCCGGTGTTACTACGCTGGAAGAAGTTCTCCGCGTGACGCGAGAGGGTTAAGGACAGTGCCAGCATTTGAGTTTGTTTCAGTTGATGTAGACGGCCGCAAACAGAAAGGCGTGTTAGAGGCTGACAGTGCCCGCCAAGTTCGCCAGCAATTACGCGACAAGGGTTGGGTGCCCGTGTCTGTAGAGCCAGCGGCCAGTGAGCACCAAAAAGAGAAGGGTGGTATTTCTTTTAGTCGCGGCGGTATGAGTGCCTATGAGCTCGCACTAATTACGCGTCAGTTGGCAACGCTGATTCAGGCCGGCATTCCTATTGAAGAAACCTTGCGTGCTGTTTCTCGTCAGGGGCGTGCAGGCTTGCAGAGCTTACTGCTTGCTGTACGTGCCCGTATCATCGAAGGCTATACGCTGGCTCAGTCCATGAGTGAGTTCCCCAAAGCCTTTCCTGATCTGTATCGCGCCACTGTAGCAGCAGGCGAAAAGTCTGGACACCTTGATCTGGTTTTGAATCAGTTGGCGGATTACACCGAGTCACGTTATGACACCCAGAAAAAAATTCAGGGTGCCATGATTTATCCCGCTATTTTGACCGTGATGGCGACTCTTATCGTGGTCGGCATGCTGGTGTTTGTGGTGCCTGATATCGTCAAAGCCTTTGATACTACCCGGCAAGAGCTGCCGATCCTGACCCGTGGCCTGATTGCTACCAGTAATCTAATAAAAGCGACTGGGCCATATGTCTTGGTTATGCTAATTGCGTTGGGCTTTATGGCACGACCGTGGCTACGCAAAGAAGCAAACCGTTACCGTTTACATGCTTTGCAGCTGCGTCTGCCGTTGATGGGTCGTCTTGTTCGTGGTGCTAATGCGGCTCGATTTGCCAGCACACTCAGTATTCTTTCGCGCAGTGGTGTTCCGCTGGTTGATGCGTTACGCATTGCAGCTGAGGTAAGTTCTAACCTACTGATACGAGATGCGATCAGGGATGCGGCAGTAAAGGTGACCGAGGGTGGGAGCATCAACCGTGCTTTGGAGGAGAGCGGTTATTTTCCTCCGATGATGATGCAGATGATTGCGAGTGGTGAGCGGAGTGGCGAGCTTGATGCCATGCTGGCACGCGCTGCTACCATGCAAGAAAAAGAGCTGGGCAGTTTGATTTCAACACTGGTTGGTTTGTTTGAACCCCTTATGCTGTTGTTAATGGCTTTTGTGGTATTGCTGATTGTGCTAGCAATCATGCTGCCGATTATTTCGATGAACAATTTGGTTGGATGAGGCAATTATTAAAATGATGAAGAAGCAAAGCGGTTTTACCTTGATTGAAGTAATGGTGGTCGTGGTTATTCTGGGGATTCTGGCGGCCATTGTAATGACTAATGTCGTTGGCAAAGATGATCAGGCACGAGTGACAACAACCAAAGCCAGTCTGGCATCTGTTGCCAATGCACTAGAGTCGTACAAGCTTGATAACCATAAATATCCAACAATGGATGAGGGACTGGAGGCGCTGGTAAATAAGCCGGCATCGGCCAAAAACTATCCTAATGGTGGCTATCTGCGTGGTGACATCCCCAAGGATTCTTGGGGCAACCCTTTTCAGTATGTGACTCCTGGTGATAGTGGTCGTCCCTATGAGATTTATTCCTTGGGTGCGGATGGGGCTGAAGGCGGCGAAGACTTTAATGCTGACATCTATCAGGATTAAATATCAGTGATGCTCGCCCATGGCATACCACGATCTTCTCGCGGCTTTACGCTGCTGGAGGTACTTATGGTTGTGCTTGTGGTCGGCATTCTCAGTGCGATGGTTTTGTTGGGCCTCAATCCTGGTGGTGCAGAGCGGCATTTAAATGATGAGGCAGAGCGCTTAGCGTCCTTGCTTTCCTTAGCGGGGAGCGAGGCGGTCATGCAGAACCGCGAATATGGTTTGCAGTTTGACGACAACGGCTATCGCTTTCTTTGCATGGACAATGCAACGCAGCGGTGGAGTCTTTGTGAAGGAGACAGTCTGTTTAAGGAGCATGAGTTACCGGATGGACTTGAGATCAGGGTGATCGCGTCCAGTCGTATGCAGATTCCTGAAGCGACGATAAGTCGAGCAGAGATGCACCAGGCAAAGCCCAGTGTTGCCGGTGAAGCCGCTGACTTACAGCCAGATATATTGCTGCTGTCGAGTGGTGAGGCCAGCCCGGGTGAACTGGAGATTCGTGTTACTGACAATTCATCGAAAAGGGTCAAGGTTGTTCTGGATGAGATTGGTCGGGTCAGATGGGGTGACCAGATTGATGAGGCACAGAATAATGCAGGCTAAGGTGCGTGGATTTACTTTGCTGGAAGTGCTCGTGGCATTGGCTATTTTTGCCGTGGCATCGGTTGCCCTTCTGGCCGCACAGAATGCACAACTGCGCACGGATGGCCGGTTGCTGGACAAGACGATGGCACATTGGGCGGCATTGAACCGGTTGGCGGAAATGCAGTTACAGGGCGAGTTCCCTGATGTGGGGCAAGGGCAGGGCACGGTGAGCATGGGTGATCGCGAATGGGTTGTGACCACCAAGGTTGAAGGAACACCCAGTCAGGATGTCCGTCGTCTCACTTTTTCTGTTGCGCCAAAAGTGGATGAGTTTGGTGAGGAGTCTGCCAGCGTTACAGAGCTGACGGGATTTCTGCCTCGTCTTCGTGTGTCGGCCAATGCAAACCAGTAAATCAGGCCATCGTGGCTTCACACTACTAGAGTTGCTGGTGGCAATTGCCATTCTTGGCCTGATTTCCGTAGGCGCTTACAAGTTACTTTCAGACACCATCATGGTTCGGGAAAGAGGGCAGATTCAGCAACAACAACTGCGCGATCTGCAGAAAGCCATGATGCTGATTCAACGAGATGTTCAGCAAGCGACGCCACGTGCGATCCGCGACGAGTTTGGTGACGCCCAGCCAGCCGTCTATCTTCCTCAGCCGAATGTATTGGAGTTTTCCCGACGGGGTTGGCGTAACCCGCTTCAACAAACCCGTAGCGAAATTGTGCGCCTGCGTTACCGAATGGAGGGGGGCGAGCTGTTGCGAGAGCGCTGGGATGCACTTGATCGTGCACGGATGACCCAGCCCGAAAAAATTGTCTTGTTGGAGAATCTGAGCGATTTCAGTATTCAGGTCGTGGCCAATGGCAATCGTTTGGATAGCTGGCCGCCCTTGAGCTCACCTGATGTAGATCGCAGTAAGGCACCCATGCCGCAGGCAGTGGAGCTGGCCTTCCGACACCCAACCTTTGGCCTCATCAAACGGATCATTCTGTTGCCACAGGGAGCGCAGCCTAATGCCCCGACATCACAGGACTGAGCCTTGTCGAACGCAGCAGGGAGTGGCGCTGATCACCGTTATGATGGTGGTGGCACTGGCAACGCTGCTCGCGGTCGGCATGATGCGTAACCAGAATCTCTCCCTGCGCTATGCCGATGGGCTGTTCAGTCAAGATCAATCCGTTTTATACACGCAGGGGGCTGAAGGTTTTGCCAAAGACTTGCTGTTGCGTGATCAGAATGATGACAAGCGTAACGGCAAGGAAGTGGACCATCTCGGTGAGACTTGGGCAAAGCCCTTTCCGCCATTTCCTGTTCCTGGCGGCTTGGTATTGGCTCGAGTGGAAGACCTGCAAGGGCGCTTCAACGTTAATCTGCTTTGGCAGGAAGGTGCGGTTAATACAGAGGCTCAGGCCAAGTTGAAACGCCTTCTAGTCAACCTTGATCTGCCTGACAATTTGGACTCGGCTCTGATTGACTGGATGGATGAGGACAATGAGGCAAATGGTTTAGATGGCGCTGAAGATGATTACTACACACGGTTATCTGTACCCTATCGCACCGCTAATCAGTCATTGAGCGATGTATCAGAGTTGCTACTAATTCGGGGGTTCACGCCGGACGTAGTGAATAAGCTGAGGCCGTATGTGACCGCTTTGCCGTCGACTGCCACGATCAATGTGAATACAGCCTCTCCTGAGGTGGTACGGATACTGGCTGAGAATATGACGCTGATTGGCGCCGAAGAGCTGGCACGAAACAAGCCGGCAGATGGCTACGATACAGTGGATGCCTTTCTGAATGAGCCTGCCTTTAATGGTTTGGAGGCTTCAGCGAAAGAGGCGATTAAGCCGCTGCTCAGTGTGCGTACGGCCTATTTTGAGCTGTCTGCAGATGCTGTTGTTGGCGGGCGCCACAGCGTACTTCATGCGGTGATTGCCCGCGGCGATTCCGGTACACTGTGGGTGGTTTCGCGAGATTATGGACGGCTGTTTTCCTCAACAATAAATGTGCCCTCGACACTGCCTGTGGGCATGACAACAACGGAAACACGTTGACGTAATGGATACCCTTTTTCTTCACCCTGAGCCTCAGGGACAGTTTACCGCTTGGGGACGAGAGCTTGGCACGATCCAATCTCTCGGGACAGATTCACTTTCAGCATTAGCCGCTCGTTATGCGGGGGCTCGTGTTGTACTTTTTATTCCGTCCTCCCAGTGCCTGTTAACCACGGTTAGCCTCTCCGCGGGGCAGCGCAAACAGTTGGCGGGTAACTTTGCCTGGCTGATTGAGGAGCAGGTAGGGGTCGATGTAGAAACACTGCATATTATTGCTGGGCCAGAGCAGGCTGACGGGCAGACGCCAATACTGGCTATTGCCATCGATGTGCTGGAGTCATGGCGTGCTGCCTGTCGTGAGGCTGGTTGGGCACTGCAAGCCATCGTCCCAGATGTCCTCTTGCTCAGCCAATCCGACGACAAGTCTTGGGCATTGGATATAAATGGGCCACAACTAACCTTACGTACCGGGATGCTGTCTGGGGCGACGCTTGAGTCATTGACGCCTGTGCAAGTGTTGCAGGCTGCTTGGCAGGAGCAGGATGAGCTAGGTACTCATCCTGAGCGGCTGGTGATATCAGGAGAGGCAGTTGCTGATCAAGTTGAGCTCTCGGCTTGGGCTGAATCACATCAACTAGTCATTGAGTATCTGCCTGATCTCGATGTTGCTAATACACTTTTATCAATTACTGATTGGTCGAGACACCCCGGTAATTTTCTCCAGGGTCGCTTTGCCATGCAGCAACAAGTGCTGTTACCGCCCGCACTGAAGATTGCCGCAATTTTTCTGTTGGTGGCATTTGCCGTGCAACTTGTTAGTGAGTGGGGTCGCTATGCGTACTTTCACCATAAGGCGATCAAGGCTCAGTCAGAAGCCACGACACTCTATAAGCAGCTTTTCCCCAGTGATCGGCGAATTGTCAGTATTAGGCGCCAAATGGAGGCCCATCTTGAGCAGGGGGCCGCATCTGGCGGCGCCTTATCCAAGATGACTCAGCTCGCTGAGGCGATGCAGGGCAGTGGACTTGATACTCAACGTATCGATTTTGCGGGGGGTGTATTTACGCTTGATGTTGATGCTCGCAGCATTACTGATATTGATGCGTTGAAGCAAAGGTTGTCAGGTATGGGGCTACAAACAGAGATTATTTCTGCAAATAATCAAAATGGAAAGATTCGTGGCCGACTTCGCATGGGAGCAGGCACATGAAAGAGTTCCTGATGCAGTTCAGTAATCAATGGCAAGAAGCAGTGGCCCCTTTACGCAAGCGCTGGCTACAACTGGCTCCACGCGAGCAGTTGCCCTTATTGATTCTCGCGGGATTTGTGTTCGTGCTGATGCTGATTTACGGCATCTGGTGGCCATCGCATAAGGCAGCAGAGTCCGCCCGTATTGCGCATGAAAATAACCGTCAGCTAGTCACTTGGATGCAGGCCAATGCAGTCCGTGCGCGTGCAGCACCATCGGCATCGGGTGAAAGTGTGCTCGGCGCTGTGAACAGTGTGGCAGGTAGTACAGGCTTAACACTGAGCCGTATTGAACCAGAAGGTGATAGCGCGGTTCGAGTATGGGTTGAGCGTGCAGACTTCAATACGATTGCCAGTTGGCTTGGACAGTTGGGCCAGAGCGGTATTGTTGCCTCAGAAATACAGGTCGAAAAGCAATCTGCGGGTGGCGTATCTGGCCGCTTTACGCTCAGCCGTTAAGCTGAGCGATGTCGGCCATAGTCTTTATTTTCCTGCAATGCCTAATGTCATAAAAGCACCAAGTGCAGGTAGCCCCTCAGCGTTGAATTGACGGTAGTGTTGTGTTTTTAAGCCCGCCTGCTCGATAAGTTTCAGCGTGTCGCGATCAAGGTGGCAACCGTCACCAATTACTTTCTGGATTGGGGTAAGGCGGTGTTGCCATTTGGCAATAGAGGGGTCGGGATTCAATCCGTGTTCAACAAAAAAGAATTTTCCGTCTGGTTTTAATACCCGGCGAACCTCTCTTAATGCACTCATCACATCCGGAATGCTGCAGAGCGTCCAAGTAGACACTACTGCATCGTAGCTATTATCTGGCATCGGCAAACATTCGCCGCTGATCAATTCAAACTTCACCGGAAGGGTGCTTTTGGAGAGACGCTTTTCGGCAAGACGATGCACGCCGGGATTAACATCCACTGTTGTCAGCGTATCGACTGTTTCAGGGTAGTGCGGCAGATTAAGTCCTGTACCAAAGCCAATTTCCAGTACATCCCCTGATACGGTTGCCAACAGCTCTTCACGTGCGTTCGTGAACGCTGGCTGGGACATAATCCAGTCAAGAACATGGGGGAATACGTGGCGTGAATAAAGTGACATGT
>DDBN01000055.1 GCA_002333145.1 Moraxellaceae bacterium UBA2031 | reverse complement strand
TGCGCAACGAGGCCAACCCGCTGGAGCTGGGCTCGCAGGTGCAAGGCTCTGGGCGCATCACCTACACCGTTCATGTTGCAGTGGCGGGCCGAGGCAAGCGGCTCTTTTTTGAAAACGACTGCAGTTGCCCTGTGGGTGTGGACTGTAAGCATGTGCTGGCCACGCTCATTGAATTTCTGCGCCAAAGTCAGCAGGCCTCCCCGCACGGCGCCGATGCAGAGCCCACTTCACCTATCGCTCACTGGCTGCAAAGCCTGGAAACGCCAACGCCGTCAGCAGGCGGGACAGGGGTTAATCGGCCTTCCGCACAATGTCTGGCCTATGTGCTGGCACCGGCCTCCGCAGGCGTTGAGGTAAAGCCCTTCTTGGTACGCCGACTAAAAAATGGCGGCTACGGCAGTCAGCGTAAGGCATTGGGTTATTTTGACACCGACATGGCCAACTACTACCGCAAGGATTATCACGAGGAGCTCGATATGCGCATCCTCGGTAGCCTGCGTGTGCTTGGTGTTGTTCCTGGCGGCTTTGTCCTGCGTGGGGAACTGGGGTCGGAGTTGCTAGCGCTGTTACTACGCAGCGGCCGCTGCCATTGGCAGGACTTAGACTCGCCGCCGCTGACGACGGATGCACCGCTGCCGGTCTGGGCGGCGTGGGAACAACAGGGTGAGCAGTGGAAGTTAGCGCTGCAGTGGCCACGGCCCGACTTACTGGCTTTGCCACTGACACCGCCTTGGTATTGCGACCCAACGCGTTACTGCTGCGGACCGCTGGACACTACCCTGCCGGCGCCCGCACTGGTGCAACTGCTCGACAGCCCCGCGCTGAGCGAAGCAGAGATGAACGCCCATGCCACCGACATGATGGGCACCCTGTCGAAATTACAGCTGCCATTACCACCGTCGATTGAGGTCGTGCGGATAGCAGGTGTCGCACCTCAGCCGCAGTTACGCCTGTTCCGTGCTGAACTGATGGCCAGCGATGGCAAGCCACATCTCCTGCCGGTGGCGGAACTAACCTTTGCCTATGGCGAGCACCAAATTGCAGGCGACCCGGCCGCGGCATGGCATCGCCAGCAAGTGGATGGGCGGCTACTCGAAATCGTCCGCGATCAAGCCGCTGAAGAAAACTGCCGCTACGCGCTCGATGCGTTACCGCTGCGAATGATCCCCTCCCCCTTGCTGGCAGTAGTGCCACCACCACTGCGGACCGCCATTGATGTCTCCGCTTGGCTAGATTTTATGGACCACCAGCTGCCGGCACTGCGCGAGCAAGGCTGGCACATCGACATTGCCCCCGACTTTGATTTTCAAGAACTGGACATTGACGATTGGTACGGGGAAATCGCTGACGTAGATACCGAAGGCGGCAGCGACTGGTTTGATCTGGAACTGGGTGTGATCGTGAATGGCCAGCGCTTAAACCTGCTGCCGCTACTCACCGAGGCACTTGCCCGCCTGCCCGCCACCGATTTGCTGCAACTGCCCTCTATGGCCGACAGCGACACGCTGATGGTGAACACCGAGCATGGCATGTTGCGGCTGCCCATGGCGCGCCTCAAGCCTCTGCTTGCCACGCTGGTCGAGTTATTCGACCCAAGCGCGTTGGATACGCACGGTCGTCTGCGTCTCTCGCGCCTGGACAGTGCCCGTTTGCCCGACATACCGCTGCCCTGGGAGGGTGCCTCCGCGCTACGCGAGCTCGGCGCAAGGCTGCGTGACTTTAGCGAGATGCCATCGGTAACACCGCCAGTGGACTTTGGTGCCGTGCTACGCCCCTATCAGCAAGTTGGCCTCGACTGGTTGCAATTTTTGCGCAGCAACAACCTTAACGGCGTGCTCGCTGACGATATGGGCCTGGGCAAGACAGTGCAAACATTGGCGCACTTGCTGCTGGAGAAACAAGCCGGCCGTCTCGATCGCCCCTGCTTGGTGTTGGCTCCCACTAGCCTTATGCACAACTGGCGCCGCGAGGCCGAACGCTTTGCACCACAGTTGCGCGTACTGCTGCTGCACGGCGCCAACCGCCATCAGCACTTCGATAGAATCGCCCAGCATGACATCGTGCTGACCACTTACCCTTTGCTGGTACGCGATGCCGAGGCACTGCAGTCACAGAATTTTCACTACATTATTCTGGATGAAGCCCAAGTACTGAAAAACCCCAAGGCCAAGGCCACGCTGCTGGTGCAACAACTTAAATCCCGGCATCGGATGGCACTCACCGGCACGCCGATGGAAAATCATCTGGGTGAGTTGTGGTCACTCTTTCATCTCTTGATGCCGGGCCTGCTGGGCAGTCAAGCACGTTTCAACCAACTGTTCCGCCAGCCTATCGAGCGTGATGGCAATAACGAACGTCGCGGTACTCTCGCCCGTCGTGTTGCACCCTTCATGCTGCGCCGGCGCAAGGAACAAGTAGCAACTGAACTGCCGCCCAAAACCGAAATTCTGCGCAGCATCAGCCTAGAGGGCGCGCAACGTGATCTCTATGAATCNNTGCTCATGGATTTGCTGCCCGAGCTCGTTGAGGAAGGCCGACGTGTACTGTTGTTCTCGCAGTTCACCACCATGCTGGGCTTGATCGAGGCGGAGCTCAATGCGCGGGGCCTGCCCTACGTTATTCTCACGGGCCAAACCCGCGACCGTGCCACCCCAGTACAGCGTTTTCAGGATGGTGAGGTGCCAATCTTTCTGATCAGCCTCAAGGCTGGTGGTACCGGGCTTAATCTTACGGCCGCTGACACCGTCATTCACTATGACCCTTGGTGGAATCCTGCCGTCGAGCAGCAGGCGACTGATCGTGCTCACCGCATTGGTCAGGACAAGCCGGTATTCGTTTACAAACTGATTGCCGAAGGCACCGTAGAAGAAAAAATCCTTAGCCTACAGGCACGCAAGGCAGCGTTGGCCCAAGGCGTTTACGGCGACGACCAGGCTGAAGGCGCTAACTTTGAGCCAGAAGATCTGGAGGAGTTACTGCGCTCCTTGGAGTAGTAACTCCCCTACCAAACTGTTCATTTCAAATAGTGACTATTTGCTCCATAAAAAAGCCCCGCAATGTGCGGGGCTTTTTTATATCTGCGAAATTTATTCCGACTGCATGCCGGTGATAAACCAAGGGGCATCGGCTTTGGCGTAGTCACGCTCCAAATGCCAAATATCAACAAAGGCTTCATCCGCACCTTCAGCTGCATCACGGCAACGACCACTGAAACGAATACTCACCTCGGCATTACCAAACTGCTGATCCGCACGCACCAACTCAGCCTCAATGGATAACACTTCTGTCTGTGGCGCTGTCGTCAGGCTCGCGCGTTCAGCACTCAGCTCAACATACAGTTCAGGGGCCATGTATTCGCGAATCTTCGCCAGGTCATTCTTGTTCCATGCGTCCTGCAACGTACGGTAATGCTCTTTAGCGCCTTCGATAAACGCAGGGCTATCAAAACCCAACGGTAGATTGAAGGGCACGGCATGATCAGCACCACTGCTCGCAGGAGCGGCTGCCGAGGCTTCACGACGCGCACCAAATACAGGCACCGCAACAGGTTGCGGCGGCACCGACCGGCCCGCTCCAGCATAGGCTGACTGCGGTGCAGAGGCTCCTGCCACTGCAGGCCCTCGTCGCAACGTTTGGATCACCTTGAAAATCACAAAAGCGAGTCCAGCAATGATAAGAATATCCATCATCTGCAGGCCCTCAAAAGCACCGCCGGCAAACAGTGCCGCGAAGAGGCCGCCTACCAGCAAGCCGCCCAGCAGCCCCCCCATAAGCCCACCTTTGTTGGCCGTACGCCCAGGAGCCGCCGTCTGCTGTCGCTGAGCTGGGGCATCCGCATTCTGACGGCTAGGGGCTTGCGCTGTCTGGTGACTACGGCCAAAAGACTTGCCGCCACCCATGCGCCTAGCTTCCGCTTCATCCATGGTCATGGTGAAGGTGAACAAAATGACGACAAGCATCCACAACGCTTTCATGAGTTACCTCTAAAGAAATACAGGAGCGACCCGTTGGCGGGGTCGTTAATACGAATGGGCGAAGTTTGCGGGATGTGCCCCGTAAGTCAAGGCAACGAGGCGGCCTGTTCCTGAGCAATTGCTACGTAATGCGTATTTCGGCTACTTAATAATCACCGTTCTGAACGCGACCAGCCCCTGCTTCCGTCCTGACGTAGATATTCATCACTTATACCGTGCCGGTGCACCCGATGTTGCTTTTACTTGGTTTTTTGTCGTTTTTTGGTACTTCAGCAAAAAGTCCGTGTCGATCGTCTCTCCCGCGTAGAGCTGCTCCAGATCACGCTGCATCGTAATAAACAGATGAGCCGTCATGCTGGCATCCGCAAGGGCGCGATGGTACTGGCCTTCAACCGGAATTTTGTGCAAATCAACCAGCGTCGCCAGCTTGTGATTGAGCGACCAAGGGTACAGACGGCGGGACAGTAAAAGCGTGCACAGAAAATCGTGATCGCAGGGAGTGCGAATGCGGCCTAATTCAAACTGCCAGAACTTGCGATCGAAGCTGGCATTGTGCGCCACAACCGTTGCATCGCTAACAAAGCGGGCTACCGCCACCATGACTTCGGCAGGGGGCGGTGCCATGCGTACCATAAGCGGTGAAATACCGGTGAGCTGCG
>DDBN01000032.1:1329-2998 GCA_002333145.1 Moraxellaceae bacterium UBA2031 | reverse complement strand
GTCCCCACCGCCCAAGAAAGCTCATGGCTTGTGGAAGTCCACGCTGGTTGTAAGCGCCATGACCATGATCTCGCGAATTGCGGGACTGGTCAGAGACATGGTTTTTCTTAATGCCTTTGGGGCAGATAGGCTGATGGACGCCTTTCTGGTGGCGTTCAAGATCCCTAATTTTATGCGTCGCCTGTTTGCGGAGGGGGCTTTCGCTCAAGCCTTTGTGCCGGTGCTGTCGGAGTACAAGACCACCAAAGGGAATGAGGCGGTCAAAGCACTGGTCGATCGGGTGGCGGGGTCTTTAACCGTTATTCTGGGGGGCATCACTGTCTTTGCAGTGGTGGCGTCGCCGGCGATTATTTTTGTGTTTGCGCCGGGTTTTCGCACCGATGCCTTCAAGTTTGATCTTGCGGCCGACATGCTGCGGATCACCTTTCCCTATCTGCTGCTGATTTCCCTGACGGCATTTGCTGGTGGCATTCTCAATACCTATGGCCGGTTTGCGGCATCGTCCTTTACGCCAGTGCTGCTCAATATCACCTTGATAGCCTGTGCCTTGTTTTTGGCGCCGCTACTGGATCAGCCAATCATGGCACTGGCCTGGGGTGTGCTCTTTGCTGGGGTGTTGCAACTGGCCTTCCAGTTGCCGGCACTCATGCAGCTGCATCTGCTGCCGCGGCCCAAAGTGGACTTCAAGGACCCCGGCGTAAAGCAGGTGCTGACGCTGATGCTGCCGGCTCTGTTTGGGGTGTCGGTTAGCCAGATTAACTTGTTGCTGGATACCATTCTTGCCTCTTTTCTCGTCGAGGGCTCGGTCTCATGGCTGTATACCGCTGAACGCCTGACGGAGCTGCCACTGGGATTGATCGGAATTGCAGTCGCCACGGTCATCTTGCCGTCGCTGTCGGCCAAGCATGCGGCCAAGGCGCATGATGAATTTGAGGCCATGCTGGATTGGGCCTTACGGGTGATTGTGCTCGTAGGGCTGCCGGCGTCACTGGCTATGGGGATACTGGCGGAGCCGCTAATAGCCGCGCTGTTTCATCACGGCAAGTTTGATGTAGACGATGTGGCCAAGTCGGCAGCGGCGCTGCAGGCACTTTCTGGCGGTATTTTGGCCTTTATGCTGATCAAGGTGTTTGCGCCAGGTTACTTTTCGCGTCAGGACACTCGAACGCCGGTAAAGATCGGGATTATCGCCATGGTCGCTAATATGGTTTTTAACCTGATTTTGGTCTGGGATCTCAAGCATGTGGGGTTGTCGCTGGCCAGTACCTTGTCGGCGTTTTTGAATGCCGGCCTGCTCTATTGGGGCCTGCACAAGCGCGGGGTATTCCGCCTCAAGGCGCACTGGTGGAAGCTGGGTGCGCGCTATCTGGTGGCCAATAGCGTTATGGTCGGGGTGCTACTGATGGTGACGCCTGCGACGAGCTGGTGGCTGACACAGGGTAGTTTGCACAAGGCCGGAGCTATCCTTGCGGTCTGTGCGGCCGGCGCGGGGGCCTATTTTGTGGTTCTCTTTGGTTTGGGCTTCCGCCTGCGGGAGATCCGCCATAACTGACGGCAGGCACGTCTTTCTTTATACTGCCGGGCTGTCTTGAGTCACCTTGAATCCCATGGAACTTATTCGCGGCCTTTATAACCTCCGTCCTCGTCACCACGGCTCTGTGGTGACGAT
>DDBN01000032.1:0-1207 GCA_002333145.1 Moraxellaceae bacterium UBA2031 | reverse complement strand
GGCGATGAGTTTGGCTTTGCTGTTAATAATACCGACACCGTGATGGTGGATGATGATCGTGTAAGCAGTACGCGTATCCGTATGGCGTTGTCAGCTGGCGATTTTGCGCAAGCGGCACGGTTACTGGGGCGCCCTTATACGATCTCTGGTCATGTCACGCACGGTGACAAGATTGGTCGCACGCTGGCTGTTCCAACCGCGAATATTCCTTCGCGGCGCAGAGTCTCTCCCGTGCACGGAGTTTATGCCGTGACGGTAGAAGGAGTTGCAGCAGCGCCAGTGTTCGGCGCGGCAAGTGTGGGCAAGCGCCCCACAGTGCACGGTCTTGATGAGCGAGTAGAAACGCATTTGCTGGATTTTTCTGGTGATATTTACGGTAAGCGTATCCGTGTGGAGTTTCACCACAAGTTACGTGACGAATTAAAGTTCAACTCGCTGGACGAGTTGAAAACGGCAATGCAAAAAGACATTGCTGAAACACGACAGTATTTCAATATTTGAACCTGCGCTCGTGTTAGCGAGCGATCAACAGAAGCAACGACATGACAACCGACTACAAGCCGACACTTAATCTTCCTGAAACGGGTTTTGCCATGAAGGCAAGCTTGTCCACTCGCGAGCCTGCCATGGTGGCGGCGTGGCAGGAGAAAAAGCTTTACGAGAAAATCCGTGAGGCCCGTCGTGGTGCGCCAAAATTCATCCTGCATGATGGCCCCCCGTATGCCAACGGCGATATTCACATCGGCCATGCCGTTAATAAGATACTCAAGGACATCATCGTCAAGTCCAAGACATTGTCCGGTTTTGATGCGCCTTATGTGCCGGGCTGGGACTGTCATGGGCTGCCCATCGAGCTGAATGTTGAAAAGAAAGTTGGTAAGCCTGGCCAGAAAGTATCGCCCAAAGAGTTTCGTCAGCACTGCCGTGACTATGCGTTGACTCAGGTCGATCGTCAGCGTGATGCTTTCAAGCGCTTGGGCGTGCTGGGTGACTGGGATAACCCTTACCTGACCATGTCGTTTGGTCAGGAGGCGGGCAATATCCGCACGCTGGGACGGATTGCGGCCAATGGTCATCTGCACAAGGGCTATAAGCCCGTTAACTGGTGTCTGGATTGTGGTTCGGCACTGGCCGAAGCCGAAGTGGAATACGAGGACAAGAGTTCGGATGCGATTGATGTCGCTTTCCCGGTGACGCGAAACGATAT
>DDBN01000113.1:3646-4002 GCA_002333145.1 Moraxellaceae bacterium UBA2031 | reverse complement strand
TTTCGACGTTCAGGTCGTCTAAGCGAACCTGTCCGGTGATTGAAAGAAAAGAGTGATAGGCGGGCGCTAGCGGACTGTTGGCAAAGATTAAAGCCAAGGCTGCGGCAGCAATCAGCAGCAGACCACCCTGAGCATCCATGCTCAGGGTACGAAGTGACGTCATCCATCTATTCATGCGCTTCTCCCCAGTATTCTGAAAGAATAACGCGGGGCTTACAGGGAGAGGCAAGCAAAAAAAGGTGTCTATTCGTCACCGGCAAGGCGACTTTCCTGCACTCAGGCCATGGCCAGTACGGCGTCGACTAGCTTATTGATGCCTGCTTCGGCTTGGGTGATGCGGTCAGCCAGCATATAGG
>DDBN01000113.1:0-3607 GCA_002333145.1 Moraxellaceae bacterium UBA2031 | reverse complement strand
TTGCAGAGGTTGCGGGCGGCACCGTAGCCGCCCGGAATAATCAGGGCGTCGAAGTCATCTACAGCGGCCAGTGACAGCGGCTTGATGGCGCCACGGGCAATACGGGCGGACTCGACCAGCACCGAGCGCGTTTCAGTGGAAGGCTCGCCGGTCGCATGATTCAGGACTTGTTCTTGGGCAATATCCGGGGCAAAACAGTGCACCTGCGCATTGTGTCGGTCCAGCGCGAGTAAGGTCAGGGTGGCTTCGTGGATTTCACTGCCATCAAGGTAGCCTGCACCTGACAGGATCACGGCAACTTTTTTCATGGAACACTCCGCGTACAGATATTCAAAAATAATAATCGAAGGGTAGCAGAGTGGAGCGCAGGGAACATGACCTGTCTCATGCGTTGTGCCGACGATTGGGCTAATCTATAGCGCTAAGATATGCCATGGTGGGCTACTACGCCCGGAGCTGATATGACCGATTTTTCTTTTGCCCGAGGCGCGTTCCCGGCAACACGCTTACGTCGCCTGCGCAAAAATGACTTTTCCCGTCGCTTGGTGCGTGAAAATACCCTGACAGCGAATGACCTTATTTATCCTGTCTTTGTGCTGGACGGTGAAAATCGCCGCGAGCCCATCATTTCCATGCCAGGGATCGAGCGTCTTTCGATTGACCTGCTGGTAAAGGAAGCCGAAACGCTGGCAGCGTTAGGTGTGCCCGCTATGGCGTTGTTTCCGGTGACGCCGTCAGAGGCCAAATCGTTGATGGCCGAGGAATCATATAACCCGGACGGGCTTGCGCAGCGTGCAGTAAGGGCGTTGAAGGCGGCCGTGCCGGAAATGGGTGTTATCACGGATGTGGCATTAGACCCGTTCACCACGCACGGTCAGGACGGCATCATTGATGTCGATGGTTATGTGCTGAATGACATCACCACGGAAATTCTGGTGCGGCAGGCGCTGTCGCACGCGGAGGCCGGTGCCGATATCGTGGCCCCGTCGGACATGATGGATGGCCGTATCAGCGCCATTCGTCTTGCGCTGGAGCAGGAAGGTCACATCAATACCAGTATTCTGGCGTACGCCGCCAAGTATGCTTCCAGCTATTACGGCCCCTTCCGTGATGCCGTGGGCAGTGCCGGGAATCTTAAGGGGGGCAACAAGCACAGTTACCAGATGGACCCCGCCAACCTTGATGAGGCCCTGCATGAGGTAGGCTTGGACTTGGCTGAAGGTGCCGACATGGTGATGGTGAAGCCGGGCATGCCGTATCTGGATGTGGTGCGTGCCGTGAAAGAAACTTTTCGGGCACCCACCTTTGTGTATCAGGTAAGCGGTGAGTATGCGATGCACATGGCGGCCATTCAAAATGGTTGGTTGCAGCGTGAGCCAGTGATTTTGGAGTCCCTGCTCTGCATTAAGCGTGCGGGTGCAGATGCCATTCTCACCTACTTTGCCAAAGAAGCCGCACAGCTGCTTAAAGCCGGTGCTTGATACGGGCGTTTAAACGGACTGTCATGCTTTGCCGCTGCAACGCACGGTAACGACAAGGAATACTGCATTATGGCGACGCAAGACCCTGCTTCTCCCGAAGGCACAATTGATCTGAGTGATCCTGATTTTTACATCAATCGGGAACTCAGTATTCTTGCGTTTAACCTGCGCGTACTGGAGCAGGCACTGGATGATGCGCATCCGTTATTAGAGCGGCTGGGTTTCTTGCGAATTTTTTCCAGCAATCTCGATGAGTTCTTTGAGATTCGTGTGGCAGGGCTGAAACGACAGTTATCACTGGGGCGTGCGAGCCCCGGCTCGGATGGCATGTTGCCGCACGAGGTGCTGAACCGTATTGCTGATATTTGTCATGATGCCGTCGATCGGCAGTACCGAATTTTCAATGATGTCTTGCTGCCGGCCATGTCGCAGGAAAATATCAGCTTTCTAAAGCGCGACCAATGGAATGAAAAGCAGGCGGCTTGGGTCAAGAAATATTTTCGCGAGCAAGTCTATCCAGTACTGACGCCAATCGGCCTTGACCCTGCACACCCCTTTCCGCGCGTAGTGAACAAAAGTCTAAATTTTATCGTTTCACTGGAAGGCAAAGATGCTTTTGGTCGGGCGCTGAATTTGGCGATTGTGCCAGCGCCTCGTTCACTGCCACGCATGATTCGTTTGCCGGATGATATTGGCGGTGGCGGGGATGATTACGTTTTTCTTTCCTCAATAATTCACGAACATGCGGGTGAGCTTTTTCCTGGCATGACAATGCAGGGCTGCTATCAGTTTCGCGTCACCCGTAATGCGGATTTGTTGATTGATGACGTTGATGTAGATGATCTGGCCATTGCACTGAAGGATGAGTTGCTGTCGCGACGTTATGGTGATGCGGTGCGTCTTGAAGTGGCTGATAATTGCCCACGTCATCTGGTAGATTTTTTGCTGAAAAAATTCGGATTAAACGAAGAGTTTTTATATCGGGTTAATGGCCCGGTAAGCTTGGCGAGGTTGATCACCGATATTGATCGCCCGCGCTTGCGTTATAAGCCACTTATTTCTTCTATTCCTGATCGCCTGGCGCATGCATCAAATTATTTTGATGTGTTGGCGCAGGGTGATGTTTTGCTTAATCACCCTTTTGAAGCATTTACGCCGGTGGTGGAGTTTCTGCGTCAGGCGGCGCGCGACCCGAATGTGTTGGCCATCAAGCAGACGCTATACCGTACCGGCAAGAACTCTGAGATGGTCAATCTGTTGGNNGGCGCCATCGTGGTGTATGGCATTGTTGGGTACAAGACGCATGCTAAAATGCTGCTAGTGGTGCGACGTGAAGGGCGAAAGTTAAAGCGTTATGTGCACCTAGGGACAGGCAATTATCATACGGTGACCGCGCGCATCTATACGGATTTTTCACTGCTGACAGCGGATCAGGGCTTGTGTGAAGATGTTCACAAGTTGTTTCAACAACTCACTGGCATGGGCAAGCTGGCCAAGCTAAAAAAATTGCTGCATGCGCCGTTTACCTTGCACGCNNGCGCAGATTATTGCCCGCATGAATTCCCTGACGGAAAAGCAGTTGATTCAGGCGCTGTATCGCGCCAGCCAAGCCGGTGTAACGGTCGATTTGATTGTGCGCGGAATTTGCTCGCTGCGCCCGGGTATTCCTGGGGTGTCTGATCGTATTCGCGTGCGTTCAGTGATTGGGCGGTTCTTAGAGCATTCGCGCGTATTCTGGTTTGAAAATGGCGGTGAGGAAGTTATTTACTGCTCCAGCGCGGACTGGATGGATCGCAATATGTTCTTTCGTGTAGAAACCTGTTTTCCGATTTCAGATCCGGTGCTGGCGAAGCGGGTGAAGCAGGATGGACTGATGGTGTATCTGACTGATAATCGACAGAGTTGGATATTGCAGGCGGATGGCAGTTACCGTCAGGTGGCCGTTGCAGCAGGCAAGGAGCGTATGGCGCAGCAGCAGCTGCTGGAGAAGCTGGCGCATTGATGATTTAGCCACTTTGGCCGCGTTAGGGGCGGATAGTTTTTTTATCAGTGACGATTAATTGCAGAGGAATATCCCAGGCAGCAGCAGGCAGTTGTGCTTCCTGTTGACACTGATGGGCGACGCC
>DDBN01000137.1 GCA_002333145.1 Moraxellaceae bacterium UBA2031 | reverse complement strand
GGCATGATGCCGCTACTGGCATTACAGATACGGGCGGTTGCTGAGTCCGCCGATATCCTTATTCCGGGCCTGGAGCACGAGTGGCTGGCACTCGTTTTTTGCGTCGTAATCCTCGCGTTTACCGTGCTATTCGGTGCGCGGCACCTGTCCCCGCGTGAAAAGCACGAAGGCTTGGTTGTGGCCATTGCGCTGGAATCCGTGATTAAGTTTGTCGCACTGGGCGCTGTTGCGTGGTTTGCCTGGGATGGTGTTTTAGACGGCCGCGAAGGCCTGAACATTTGGCTGAACGCCAACCCTCAGGCACTGACCATGCTGTATCAACCGCTGTTAGGTGGCGGCTTCTGGCACAGCCTGATTCTGGCTTTTTTGTTTTCAGCAGTAGTTATGCCCTATATGTATCAGCTCGTCTTCACCGAGAGCGTCAATCCAAAAGCGCTGGTGACCGCAAGCTGGGGCCTGCCCCTGTACCTGTTTGGCATGGCGCTTGCGGTGCCTATTCTGCTCTGGGCTGCACTCAAGCTTGGCGTTCGCCTGAACCCTGAATACTTCACCATGGGCGTGGCCTTGGCCTCTGAATCACGCTGGCTGCCACTGCTGGTTTTTGTAGGCGGGCTGGCTGCTGCCTCCGGCATCATCATTGTCAGCACCCTGTCGATGGCATCGATGATCCTAAATCATCTGGTACTACCGATCTATCAACCCAGTCCCGATCAGAATATCTATCACTGGTTGCTCTGGGTTCGGCGGATACTTATAGGTGCGCTGATTGCCCTCGCTTTTTTGTTTTACGTCTTCCTCGACGAACGGCGCAGCATGACCGAAATGGCCATGCTCACGTTCGTTGCTACCCTGCAGTTTGCCCCTGGATTGATTGGCGTGTTGTTCTGGCCCAAAGCCAATCAGGCCGGATTTGTCAGTGGCTTGGCCACGGGCATAGTGCTCTGGTTCGCCACACTGGTGGTTCCCTATCTCATCGAAGCACGGGTATTACCTTCGCTTAACTGGCTGGATATCAGCTTTGCCGGAAATACCGTTTACTGGCAAGCCATGGGGATCGGCGCCACGCTGATCAATGCGCTGGTAGGCGTGGCTGTCTCTCTTTTAGGCACACAAAGCCCCAGCGAACAGATCGCTGCTAATACCTGCTCCGTGGACAATCTGCGTCGCCCTTATCGCTGGGAGCTGATTGCGACCAGCACGGGCGATTTTGTCCGTGGACTGTCTGACCCTCTTGGCCGACTGACTGCCGAACGTGAGGTACAGATGGCACTTGCCGACCTCGGCATGGACCCGGCAGAAACACGCCCTTACGCCCTGCGTCGGCTGCGTGATCAGATTGAGTCCAACCTGTCCGGCCTGCTCGGCCCCTCCGTTGCGCAGGATATTTTGGATCAGCACCTGCCTTACAAAGTACGGACCGAACAAGACGGTAGTGCCGAGGACATTCACTTCATCGAATCCCGTCTTGAAGATTATCGTGACCGGCTCTCGGGCTTGGCTGCAGAACTTGACTCCCTGCGTCGCTTTCACCGTCAGACTCTTTTCGATCTGCCTATCGGTGTGTGCTCACTGGGCAAGGACTTGGAAATTCTGTCTTGGAACAATGCCATGATGGAGTTAACTGGCATCAGTGATGAGCAGGTCATCGGCTCGCGTCTTAACAGTCTGCCCAACCCATGGCGCGAACTGTTTATGGAATTTCTCAGTGGCGCTAGCGCACAGGTATACCGCAAACCCGTTGACGCGCATGGCGATATGCACTGGGTCAGCCTGAACCGCGCGGTTATCGGTGATGGCGACCGATTTGGTCATCCTGATTCTCAAGTTATCGTGGTTGAAGATATTTCTGAACTGCATCGACTAGAGGTTCGCCTGTCGCATAACGAACGACTGGCTTCGATTGGTCGTCTGGCGGCAGGTGTCGCACACGAAATTGGCAACCCGGTAACTGGCATTGCCTGTCTGGCACAGAATCTGAAAGCCGAAACCGATGACAGTGAAGCTCGACACGCCAGCCAACAGATTCTTGAACAAACGCAGCGTATCTCTCGCATCGTGCAATCGCTTGTTGGCTTTGCGCGCGCTGAAGCCATCAATCCAATGCATGAGCCGGTCGACCTTCTTCTGGCCGTGAGTGAAGCGATCCAGCTTTTGCAGCTCAGCCCGGAAGCCAAGGACTACGACCTTCGTAATGAGTGCCGACCCGGCATCCAGGTTCGGGGCGATACTCAACGCTTGATTCAAGTATTTATAAACCTGCTCAGCAACGCCCGCGACGCTAGCCCACGCGGCAGCACCATTATTGTCAGGGCCAGCAATCATGGCCCGAATGTGCGCTTTGAGGTTGAGGACTTCGGTTCTGGCTTACCACAAGGCGATATCCGCAACACGCTGTTTGAGCCTTTTGTCACCACCAAAGATACCGGCAAAGGCACTGGCCTTGGTCTAGCCCTGGTCTACGGCATTGTGGAAGAACACGAAGGCCGCATTCAACTAATCGACAAGTCTGACTACGACCAAGGCAATGGTGTGATCGTACTAATCACTCTGCCGGCGTGGCAGCCTGACCGAGAAGAACCGAGAGAATTATCATGAGCCATATTCTAATTGTCGAAGACGAAGCCCTGATTCGTTCCAGCCTCAAGCGTC
This sequence comes from Moraxellaceae bacterium UBA2031, assembly GCA_002333145.1. Taxonomy (GTDB): domain Bacteria; phylum Pseudomonadota; class Gammaproteobacteria; order Pseudomonadales; family Moraxellaceae; genus UBA2031. Next base: position 1,928 of record DDBN01000137.1, on the reverse strand, counting down.
TCCTAGAGCGTCACGATTACACAGTGAGTGAAGCCGGTTCAGTTGCCGATGCTTGCGAACGCTACAGTCTGGACGAGTTTGATTTGATCATCAGTGACGTTCGATTACCCGGCGAGCCCGGCACCTCACTGATTGAAAAAGCAAAGCCCACTCCCGTGCTCATCATGACGAGTTTTGGCAGCATGAAGTCTGCTGTCGAAGCCATGAAACAAGGCGCCGTAGATTATATCTCCAAGCCTTTTGACCACGATGAAATGCTGCTGACGATCGAACGCATTTTGCGTGAGAAGGCACTGGTCACTCAGAATGAGGCCCTTAAACAAGAGGTCGCGCGTATCTACCCCACTGGCGGCATGATCGGCTCATGCGCAGCCATGCAGGATGTTTTCAACCGTATTCGCAAGGTCGCCCCTCTGGCCACTACTGTGCTGATTCGTGGTGAGTCTGGCACTGGCAAAGAGCTGGTCGCACGTGCGCTGCACGATCAAAGCCCGCGCGCGAGTGGATCGATGATCTCGGTCAATTGCGCCGCCATTCCGGAAACATTGATCGAATCCGAGCTGTTTGGCCACGAAAAAGGTGCTTTCACTGGCGCCCAGACACAACGCAAGGGATTGGTAGAAGCCGCTGACGGAGGCACTCTGTTCTTGGATGAAATCGGTGAATTGCCAATGGAGGCACAAGCTCGGCTGCTGCGATTGATTCAGGAAAAAGAAGTCCGCCGTATCGGTGCAACGCAGACCCGACGTGTCGATGTTCGACTGGTGGCCGCCACGCACCGCGACTTAAAAAAGCTGGCCAGCGAAGGCCGCTTCCGAGAGGACTTGTACTATCGCCTGAACGTCGTGGAATTACTGCTCCCACCTTTGCGCGAGCGCGGCGAAGACATACTGGAGCTGGCAGACAAGTTGCTGCTGCGCACTTGCCAGCGCCTGGGCATAGACACGCTAAGTTTTAGTGCAGAAGCACGCGAGGCAATACGTCACTACGCATGGCCCGGGAATGTGCGCGAACTCGAGAATGCCATCGAACGCGCCGCCATTCTGAGCGAAACTCCAGAAATCGAACCCGAACATCTTGCCATCGATATCGCCCGGCGCGAGCCGTCTCACACTCGAACCAGTGGCCCCGACCCCTCCGCCAATGAACCGGCAGCTGGTCTCTCACTAGAAGACTACTTCCAGCACTTTGTGCTGGAGTATCAAGATCACATGTCCGAAACCGAACTGGCACAGAAACTGGGAATCAGCCGTAAGTCCCTCTGGGAGCGCAGGCAGCGCCTCGGCATTCCCCGCCGAAAAAGCCCCGGCGAGCAGGACACCGGCCCCGACGATGAAAAAGAGTGAGCTCTCTTGCTGAGTTTCACAAAACCGACACCGCGTTACCTAACTACACAGAGCCGTTACAGCACTACCCGGAAAGCGTTACCACCCATCGTTACCTTTATGCCGCCTATCTCGCTACATAAATATAACCAACTGTTTTTATTGAGTATTTTATTTTACATGGAAGTTGGCACGCTCCCTGCAATACTTCTAGTGCGCAAATAATAAAAACAAGGCGCAACCGGTGCCCGCCGCACCAAAAAACAAAAAGAAGAAGATCATAACAAGAAGAAAATAATGGCGGGTGGGTAGATTCAGCTATGGGCGGGAGGCTTCATAGCTGACTTTACCTCCGGGTAAGAAATGACCACTACCGGCCATAATAACAATCTGCCGGATTGGCCAATAACAACAATAAATGGCCGTAGCACAGACACTTCAACACAAAAAATAATGTCAAGTTCAGCGCATGCGGGAGGCAACCCCTCCCGCACCTTTCTTTATCTTCGCAACTCCCTGTAGATACTGATGATCCGCTTGTTCTGCCGGCCGCCATGACTTGCTATCATCTATGCTTTCCTGGCTAGCCAGACATCCGGACAA
>DDBN01000042.1 GCA_002333145.1 Moraxellaceae bacterium UBA2031 | reverse complement strand
CCTGCCAGTGCGCGTTACTGGCAGTGGCCTTACTGGGATAAAGAAAGCCTTTATCTGATTACACGACAAAAAATTAGTGACAACGAATTTTTAAATATCAGGGTCTACCATGATCGTTACGACAACGAAGTAGATTCCTTCACCGATGGCACTTACAGCACCCCTAAAACCAGTGGTCCAGGTAGCGTTAGCACAGGCCGCAGCATTTATAATGATCGCACGAATGGCGGCTCCATCTCTCTTGAGTCCTATCGTATTGATAAGCACTCTCTCCGGTTCACTGCCCACTACAAAACGGATGAACATAAAGAGAAGGATGGCAACAATCAACTGAACTCGCACTTTGAAGATAGCCTGGTGTCATTTGCGGCCGAAGACACTATTCAACTAGCTGACCGGTATGCTTTGGCAGTCGGCGCCTCCCGCCACGAATTGCGCCCTGACACTGTCTTCAGTCTCGGGAATGCATATTCACTGCCAAACGCTAAAAGCGCAACAGATACACAAGCAGAACTTCGCTTTCAAATGACGGAATCCACATCGCTGTATACCAGTATTGCCAATAAATCCCGCCTACCAACCCTCAAGGATCGCTACTCGCAGCGACTCGGCAGTTATGTTGAAAACCTACAGCTTCAGCCTGAATCAACACTCAATTATGAGATTGGTGCCGTTAGTCACATAACGAAAGAAAGCCGAGTTGAAGCCGCGATATTCCGAAGTGATATCACCGACAAAATTCAGGAAGTGAAGAATGTCGTCGGCACAAAAAGCCAAATGCAGAACATTGGCGAAGTTAGGCTACAGGGGGCTGAGCTTTCTGTTACCACCAATCTGACACCATGGATAAGCCTTGGTGGCAACTACACTCTTATCGACGCCGATAACCTTAGTAATCCCGCTACTCGGGTAACGGATATTCCCCGCCATAAGGTTATCCTTAACGCCATAATTCGTCCGATACCTACCGTAGAGCTCACTACATTTGTCGAACATGATAGCCGACGGTGGTCCTCTAATACCGTAGAGCTTGGTGATGTAACAACGTTTAATTTCAAAGCGGCCTGGACACCAATAAAGGCTATGGAAGTTGAGACTGGCATCAACAATCTAGCTGATCGCAATAACGAACTGTCTGCTGGCTTTCCTTCGGCAGGGCGTACCTGGTTTGCCAATATTAACTATTCATTTTAATCCGGAGATCTATCATGAAACTTTCTATCCGCTTGGTCGCTGTAATTTTAACTACCTGTCTAGCAGGTACAGCGCTGGCTGACAAAAAAACAGGTGATACTGCGCAATACGTTACCACGTCAATTCATGTGCATGGTGCCGTCGAAAAATCGCTGACACTTAACGTGGATGACATGCGTAAGTTCTCAGCAGACCAAACAGGTGAGTTTCCTATTATCTGCCAGTCTGGCGCCAAAGTTGGCACGATGGAGAACCACAAAGGCGTTTTGTTGAAGGACATTCTCAACAAGGCTGTCATCAAGACCGTCGCACATAATGATGTTAAGAAAATGATGGTTATTGCTTCGGCAAGTGATGGCTACAAGGTGGTTTTTTCGTGGAGCGAACTGTTTAATTCACCGATCGGCGATGGCGTTCTAGTGATGTTCGAAAAAGATGGTAATCCTATTGGCGATGAAGAAGGGCGTCTCGCTCTCATCTCTACCAAGGATATCCGGACCGGATCGCGTCACGTAAAGTGGCTGAACGATATCGAAGTGCGCAAAGTTGTGGAGTAAGAACATGAGCGGCAAGCCCCTGTTTTGTACAAACCAACACAGGGGTATTTCCGTGATACTGCACAATACTCAAGACGGTTAGCTTTTGCCTCCCTCCCGGGTACTTGGCTCTTCTCCATATAGAAACTGCACAGAGCCCACGCTATGCTTACCCGATCAGGAAATAACCATTAGCTAATATCGATATGTCACAGAAACCTTCCCTTTTTGATCTTCATGGCTCCGTCTGGATGACCGCCGGAGGGAAGAGCTTTGGCGGAAAGGGCCGAATAGACCTCCTTGCCCATATTGCCGAATGTGGCTCTATCACCAATGCTGCCAAGGCAATGGGCATGAGCTACAANNCATTGCCGATGACTTCATGATGCTGCGGAGAATCAGCATGAAAACCAGTGCACGTAATCAGGTCAACGGCATTGTCCGCAAGGTAAAGCGTGGCGCCGTTAATGACGAGATCGAACTCGAAATCGCTGGAGGCAATCATCTGATTGCCATCATCACCCACGAAAGTACGGATGATCTGGCATTGCAGCCTGGTGCTGAAGCTTTTGCGCTGGTGAAGGCTTCTTCCATTATGGTGATGATGGGTCATGAAGATCCTGCCCTGTCTGCCCGTAATCGACTTAAAGGCACAATTGCTCGCCTTCAAGAGGGAGCCGTCAACACCGAAGTGGTCATTGCTTTTCCGGGTGGCGGCACACTCGCGGCCATCATCACCAACGAAAGCTGCCAGACCATGGCACTGCAAATCGACATGCCGGTAACGGCTTTATTCAAGGCCTCCAGCATCATTCTTGGCGTGCCCGCGTAAGCTTGATATCGCTATAGACTAGTACTGGCCATAAAAAATCCCGCTTTTTCAGCGGGATTTTTTATGGCTCACATACGTACTGCAGCATCAGTGTAACTGCAAAGGATTCATATTCTCACCCATGAATGCAATACGGTCATCCGCAAACATATTCATATTAGGTGCCAGTATTTTTATATAACGATCGAAATAAAGAATCTGCTTTAGCAACAAAGCAAAAGCCCTTGGAAAACGGATGCCATGGCGCTCACCTACCGCGACGATATCCAGCATTATTCGGTTAATCTCGTTATCGTTTACGGCACCACTCAAGACATGTTCAGGATCAACGTGCGTAAATGTGGCATACATGGCTTCCAGATCATGCGTTAGCTTCTGGATATCAACTGCACTCTTGGTCATCCCAATACGCGCCATGCTATTGGCCATCTTCTCGAAGTCACTTTCCGTAAGTGATTCAACAAAATCCGTGGTCGCGCCCCATGTATCTGGATCGATGCGGCCAACAATACCGAAGTCGATAAACCCAAGGCGGCCATCCGTGAGCACCATTAGGTTGCCGGCATGCAAATCAGCATGAAAGCTCTCACAAAACATAAGGCTGGAAAACCAAGTATTCATGGCATTGATAAGCGTGCCGGCTGGATCTCGCGTGTATTTTTTAATGGTGTCTAGATCGGTCAGTGGCACACCATAAAAACGCTCCATGGTTAGCACACGCAAACCGGATGCATGCTCATACACCTTGGGTGCTGTCGCCGACTGATTGCCGGTGCGTTCCAGGAAGTCATTGAACTCACCAATATTTCGCGATTCCTTGTAGAAGTCGACCTCTTCCATCATGCAAGACTGAATCTCGGCAACAATGCCTGACAGTGACGCAAACTTTAATTTCGGGAAGGCCACCTCCACCAGACGCGCAGTGAAGTACAGAAAATTAAGATCCGTAAGCAGCGTGTTTTCCACTCCAGGCTTCTGAATTTTAATGACGACGGATTCGCCTGTAACTAGCGTAGCGGCATGTACTTGAGCAATCGATGCAGAAGCCAGTGGCGCTTCATCAATATGAGAAAAAATTTCATGTAACGGGCGTTTTAGCTCTTGCTGCAAAACGTCGCGCAAAATACTGAATGGCAGTGGTGTCGTTTTATCCAAGCAATGCTGAAACTCGGTAACATAAGCCTCGGGAAATAATGAGGGCGAGCTGGCAATAAACTGACCCAGCTTGACGTACGTTGCCCCCAACCGTTCAAAGGTTTGGCGCAATAACTGTGGCACTGGAGGACGATCACCCAGCACCCAGCCTGCACCCGTCTGGGCCAGTACCATTCCGGTCTGACTGAGGCGCAATAGACCTTTAAGCGCATTACCCAAATTGGCGTACCGATTGCTCATGCAAATAATCTCCCTGCTGCTTAATGCCTACAACGATGTCTTTGCCACACCACAGACGACGCAATTTGCGTCACGGCGCACTGAAAGGGTGCGCATCATCCCCGCCATGGCCTCCCAGAGCCACAGCCTACCGACCAGCGGCTCACCTACGCCAGAGAGCATTTTCAGCGCCTCGGTAGCGGCTAATGCTCCCACCACTCCCACTACAGGCGCCAGAATTCCGGCTTCGGCACACGTGGCGGCCGCCTCATCCATGTCTGGATACAAACAGCGGTAGCACGGCGAATCATCACGGCGCGCATCAAAGACCACCAACTGGGCGCCAAAACCAATCGCCGCAGCACTCACCAGTGGCACACCCGCCTCTACGCACGCGGCATTAACTGCATCTCGGGTCGTAAAGTTATCGCAACCATCGACAACCAGATCAAC
>DDBN01000111.1:5570-6118 GCA_002333145.1 Moraxellaceae bacterium UBA2031 | reverse complement strand
AGAATGCCTGCAGAGTTGGCCAGACTATCGGGAATCGCAAGGCCCGCCTCTTTCTGCAAGGCCTGCTGCAACGAACGGAACACTTCAATCTGTTGTGCTGTCTGCGGCGCTTCTGGCTCATCGGCTTGGGCAAAATGCGTGACGAGACCTACCGAACGCACTCCCGGCAACGCCTGCAAACGGCGCCAAACAGCCAGCACTTGCTCTGGCGCAAAGCCCAGCCGATGCATACCGGTATCAATCTTAAGCCAGACATCCACTGGCGTTGCCGTAGGCACTGCCTCTAGTAGAGCTAGCTGAGACTCCTGATGCACCACTGTGGCCAATTCCAGCCGCACCACCTCGGCCATTTCTGTTGGGGTAAATACACCCTCCAGAATAGTGACAGGATGAGAAATACCGGCTGCCCGCAACGCCTGGGCCTCCTGCAAAAATGCCACACCAAAGCCATCTGCCTCGGACAACGCCTCGGCGACAACTAGCGCCCCATGACCATAGGCATCGGCTTTGATCATGGCCATCACATAAGCACTTGGCATGCACTCCCG
>DDBN01000111.1:0-5412 GCA_002333145.1 Moraxellaceae bacterium UBA2031 | reverse complement strand
ATTTCTGAAATTTCATTAACACGATTAGTTTCCAAACCGGGCACACGCATCAGCTGCAAATAGTCGACCATGATCAGGCCCAGCGCGCCGCCGCACTCCCGCGCCACTCGGCGAGCTCGGGCACGGACTTCGGTTGGCGATAAACCACCAGTATCGTCAATAAACAGCTTTTGCTCATTGAGCATGGCCATGGTCGATGTCAGACGCGGCCAATCCTCTTCTTCCAACTTACCCGAACGCACACGATTTTGGTCAATACGCCCCAACGACGACAGCGAACGCATCACCAGCGATTCCGCCGGCATTTCCATAGAGAACACGAGTACCGGTGCGCCGCCCAATAGCACGTTCTCTACCAGATTCATGGCAAACGTGGTTTTACCCATGGACGGACGTGCCGCCACAATTACCAGATCCCCTTTTTGCAGGCCCGATGTCATTTCGTCGAGCTTGTCAAAGCCTGTAGAAAGGCCGGTAAAAGGCGTGTTAGAGCTATAAAGCCGCTCAATACGATCAACTGTTTGCGCCAGTAGCGGGCGGATTGGCTGAGGCCCTGTGCCCTTCTGATGCTGCTCGGCAATAGCGAATATCTTACGCTCGGCGGCATCCAGAATTTCGCGCGAGGTTGACCCTTGCGGCTGGTAGGCAGAGTCCGACACCTCATAAGACACTCGGATTAGCTGACGCAACACTGAGCGCTCTCGCACGATCTCGGCATACGCACCGATATTGGCCGCCGACGCGGTGTTCTTGACGATCTCGCCAAGGTAGGCCATGCCACCCGCCTCCTCCAGCTCTCCACGATGGCCCAACATTGCCGACACCGTCAGTGCATCTCGCGGCTTACTTTCGTCCGCCAGAATGGAGATAGCCTTAAAGATAAGGCGATGATCGCGCCGATAAAAATCGTTCTCAGAAACAATTTCAGCCGCCCGATCCCATGCCGTTTCTTCCAGCATAAGACCGCCCAGCACGGACTGCTCTGCTTCCAGGGAATGAGGAGGCAGCTTGAGGTTAGCCACCGAGTCGTCGGCAGCACTGGAAGGGACAATAGCGGAAGGAATATCGCTCATGGCAGACTCTTTAGTGAAGCGCAAAGATTACCCGAGTCAGGTGGCAAAGGCAGCTGGCATTACAGGCCACTTGCCCTTTCATCACAAAAACAAAAGGCGCCCTAAGGCGCCTCTTGTGTATCACCCGCCCCGAAGAGAGGGTGATTTGTGCCTACCGATCAGGCAGTAACGACGGTGACCTTAACCGGAACCGTGACTTCGGCGTGCAGCTGCACGTCTACATCATAGTCACCGGTATTGCGCAGTGCGCCATTAGGCAGACGCACTTCGCTCTTGTCGACCGTTTCACCGAGGCCAGAGATGGCTTCAGCGATGTCACGGGTACCCACGGAGCCGAACAACTTGCCTTCATCGCCTGCCTTAGCAGCAATGACCACAGCCAGCGCACTAATGCGCTCGCCACGGGCCTGAGCATCAGCCAAAACGGTATTGGCCTTGGCTTCCAGTTCGGCACGGCGAGCTTCAAACTCGGCGACGTTTTTTTCAGTAGCAGGAACAGCCTTTCCTTGAGGAATCAGGAAATTACGGCCATAACCGGACTTAACAACAACCTTGGCACCGAGAGCACCTAGGTTCTTGATCTTCTCAAGTAGAATGATTTCCATCACTCGTCTCCTAGATTACAGGTGGTTATCGGTGTAAGGCAGCAGAGCCAAGAAACGGGCCTGCTTGATAGCCAGTCCCAGCTGACGCTGGTAACGGGCCTTCGTGCCAGTGATACGGCTAGGGACAATCTTTCCTGTCTCAGAAACATACTGCTTCAGGGTTTCAGTGTCTTTGTAATCGATGTACTTGGTAGCTTCCGCGGTGAAGCGGCAGAACTTGCGACGACGGTAGAAACGTGCCATGACGTTTGCTCTCCTATTCGAATCTCTCAATTGCTTGCGCGTGAATCAGTAACTGCTGCGTGTCTCGGTGACTGGCCTGCGCCAGCATCCCGCTCACCGTGATCCGGTTTCCCGGTACCAGACCGGTCACCTGTTGCGCCAAGATGTCCCCTGTCACCTTTACGGTCACTAGGGCGCGTACCTCGCGCAGCTGCCCATCCAGAGTCTGAACAGAGCGGTGTTCCAGTATCAGTTCACGATGTACCACACCGGCCGGGCTGGTCCGAGAAGCCTTGAGCTCCTTAATAAGACCTGTGATCCGAACGGCATTAACTTCCACGCAGTAAGTAACCGCTTACTCGCCAGCTTCCTCGGAGGTCACTTCATCAGTGCCTTCGTCAGAACGGGCGGCTTTACGGCTGCGCTTCTCTTCCGCGCCCTTGGCCATAATCGATTCCTCGGTAATGGCTTCGTCGCGACGAATGATGAGATTGCGAATGACCGCGTCGTTGTAGCGGAAAGCTTCTTCCAGCTCGTCCAGAGACTTCTGGCCGCACTCGATGTTCATGAGTACGTAGTGAGCCTTGTGAATTTTGTTGATCGGGTAGGCCAACTGACGGCGGCCCCAGTCTTCAAGGCGGTGAATGGTTCCACCAGCTTCCTTGATGGCTCCGGTATAACGCTCGACCATGGCGGGCACTTGCTCGCTCTGATCGGGGTGTACCAGGAACACGACTTCGTAATGACGCATGTTTTGCTCCTTACGGGTTGCACAGCCCCTGCCGTTATTACGCAGCAAGAGCAAGGAGGTCACCTCCGGAATCCGGTGGCGCCCTTTTGCAGGATGGCAAAGGGGGGCGAAGTTTACGCGAATCCCTTCCCCGCAACAAGGGAAGCCGCCTGTCAGGCCGACNNTGACCTGTATCAAAACTACAACAACAGGCAGGAAATCGGGCGCCATGAAACCGCTTTCGTCTCTTCTTATGCTGGCTGTATTCGCCCTGACCTTTGCGTCAGCGCCTCTGCACGCCTCTACAGATGACAAAAGGCCCCGGCTTGAGCAGTTTTCCTCCTACGATGAATTCATGAAGGCCTTGATTGCATGGGAAGTTCGTCCTGCGCCTGAGCCGAAAGCGCCTATGCGGCCATCAGCCTCAACGCAAGCCAGCAAAGCACCTTCTACTCAACCAATCCCCGTGCCTGATGGCGTCGATCCAACCAGCGAATCAGCACCGCCACCACTGGCCATCACCGGGCCGGAAGATTTGGATGTTGCCGTCAATCTGGCTAAGGATATTTCGCACCCGGACTACAAGGCCCGTATCCGCTATAACAGAACTACGCACCTGAGCTTCCCGCTACAAGCCATTGATGGGAGCGACATGAGTCAGGCCAGTATCGCGAATTCACTAACGGTGGAACACTCTGCTGATGACGGCGACGCAACTGCGTCTAACCTAGGCCCTACAGATAGCAAGTTAAAACCTGGCGAGCCTGCCATTAATAGTACACCAAGTACTTATGCCGGCGTTACCTTACAGCAACCCATGCACATCACGATTGAGACCACCTATTAAAGGTGGCGATTGCAGCAACGAAAATAAGCGCCGCGCTATAAGGCTGCTATAACAATTAAAAAAGGATGATGCGCCTGACGCGTCATCAGAAGAGGGGTAGAGGATGAACATCATGAAAGGCCCGCTAGGAGTGATCGCCTTGCTTGCGCTGCTAATCAGCAGTGGCGTGCAGGCGACCACCGAGCGTCCCCAACTGAAGAATTACGCCTCCTACACTGACTTCCTGCAGGCCGTGGTCGACTACGCCAAAAATGACGGTGCCCCCCCTTCTCCCACTCCCCCTGAGCGTGAGTGCAAGGACGAGGAAATGGGCCCGGATGGCAAGCCACTGAACAAAAATAATCCATGCGCGCCAAAACGAATTACTGGCGAAGTTAGGGACGGCACATCCGGTTCTGGAGATGGCGTGACGACTTCTGGCGTTAATCTGGATCTCGACAGCCTCGATAATCTTGATGATTTAGATGACCTTGATGGCAGCAGCCTTAGTACCAGCTCAAGTAGCACGTCAGGCAGTAAAGTAGATTCTGCTAACGACAGCAGCAATCCTTCTGCCGACACCCTTGAAGAAGCCATCAGCCTAGCCCGTGATGGCCTCAATCCAACCTATATTGACCCTGCGAGCACCCGCACGACATTCCGCAGCTTTCCCATGCAGCCAGTTGAAGCAAGTGATCTTGCCTCTGTCACCTTTATTGATGCACTCGGTGGCCTGCTCGTTGATACACGCAACTCAAAGATCCGCTTGAGTATTGACCCAAACACCATGATCAACCCACTGACGCTGATCGACGACCGACTGGGTGCTGACGCACTGGCACTCAATCTTGACGGCTTTGCCTTCCAGCAGCTTCTGTTCAACAATGTGTCGCCTTTCTTTGGCGGTAATTTTGTTTGGGAAACCGGTGGCAATTACTACTCGATCGTTAATGCTAACCCCTCTTTCATTGATAACAATGGTATTGGTCTGGCGTTCTCCACCCAAGCGCGCGTTCGTGCGGCGGTTGTCGACAGCGATGGCTGGATTTCGTCAGCTAATCCCAATACGCCCGCTTCTGGCGCCTTCGTGATCGATCCACTTAACATTACTACTGGCACCATCAATGCCAACCTGTGGGCCATTCCAAGTGCCACCGGTAATACTGGCATTCGCGTACTACTGGATACCCAGAGCGACATAGTGGTCGATCTGTCCAATACGCAGCTGGGTGTTGCCAGTGCCACTCGCAACGGAACAGGCTGGGATATTGGGCCTGCGAACAACTTCATGGCATTTGGTGCTGATTCCGTTCTTAACATTCGACTGAATGGGCCACTGGAAACTGTCTTATCAAATCCTGATACGGCAACCAATACTCCGCTGGTTCGTATCAATGGCAGTATTTCACGCATGTCACTGGGCAATATTGCCTTGCTCGATGGCAGCTCCAAAGAAGGGATCCATATTGGCCGCTTTACCATCAGCAATTTGGCCATGGTGAATACCAGCGTTTTCTTTGAAAATGACGCCATCCGAGTCGACCTTGGTAAGGGCGTCGACAATCTGCATATCGCAATGGAGCGTATTGTGTTGGGCGGCTCAATGAGTGATCTTGCCAACGGCACACTCCCCCCCGCTATCGGCGATGCTGAGATGCGCATCAAAACTCCAGATAACATTCAGATCATCTTAAGCGCACACTAAATTGATCACGCAGTAAAAAGGCCGCGACGGTTTTCCGTCGCGGCCTTTTTTTTGTGCATCGCCTTGGGCGATGTTAACTAGCGTCGATTAGGACTTAAGGCGAGTACGCTGGCGCATCGCCTCAAACAGGGTCACTCCGGTTGCAACAGACACATTCAGGCTTTCCACACTGCCGCCCATGGGAATGTAGAGCAGCACATCACACAACTCACGTGTGAGCCTGCGCATCCCTGAACCTTCTGCCCCCATGA
>DDBN01000122.1:536-2964 GCA_002333145.1 Moraxellaceae bacterium UBA2031 | reverse complement strand
CTAAATCTGATTGGCCATAGTCATGGCGGCTTCTCAGTTCGTTATGTGGCTAACCTAATGCCATCACGCATTGCGTCGATGACGCTGGTTGGCTCTCCGGTGAAAGGCACTCCTGTGGCAGATCTAGTTGGTAAGTTCACGGCTAACCGCGCCATTGGCGGGTTGGCAGGCACCATAGGCAATGCATTCTCCTCATTGCTGACAACGCTGGCAGGTAATAATTACAACGAGGATATTCTTGGCTCTATGGCCTCACTTTCCACTTCTGGGGCCGCTACTTTCAATGCGACGCATGTGACTGGAGTGCCAGCAACGGCCTGTGGTGAAGGCGCCTATACGGCCAATGGCATGCGTCTTTACTCTTGGAGTGGTACATCGCCTGTTACCAATATCTTTGATGTAACCGATGCTTTATTTGGTGCTACTAGCTTGGCCTTTATCGGCAAAGAGGCTAACGATGGTTTAGTGGGTCGTTGCAGCAGTCACTTTGGCCAGGTTCTGCGTGACAACTATCCTTGGAACCATGGAGATGAGATAAACCACCTGTTCGGACTGCGTGGCTTGTTCACCACAGATCCAGTTTCTGTCTACCGTCAGCAGGCCAATCGTCTGAAGCTGGCTGGCCTCTGAGCGTATAATGTGAGAAAAAGCGTGTAGCGCTTTCAAATGGCGGCTTAGGCCGCCATTTTTATTGGACTTTTTTCAAGGTTACGCTGTTCAAAACAAGAAAAAGAGACCGGCATGAACAAAAAGGTAATGGGTGTTGTACTGGTGGCAGTGTCGTTAATAGCGGTAGTGCTCTACTGGTTAGCCCCCAGCAAGAATGACTCATCAGAGGGTTTATATGCGGGCATGCCGAGCTGGCAGGGCGGTGAAGGGGTGTCGGGTAGTCAGGTTGCTCCTGCTAACTTCACCTCTGGATTGGAGGGCTTGCCGGCATCTCTACGAGACACAGAAGTAGATGGTGAGCTAGAGGTTGATGCCAACGGTCGCTTAAAAATAACCAATGGAATTCGCCGAGTATTTGAATACTTCCTCTCGGCAACAGGAGAGGAGCCTCTGGATTCGCTACTGGCGCGTATCCGTGCNNTTCGGTGACGAAGATGCCTACGATCGGTACACGTTAGCGCGTTTTGATATCATGCAAAACAAGCAGCTTTCTGCCTCCGCACGTGCTCAGCAATTGGCGGAGTTGGAGAGACAACTGCCACCCGCCTTGCAGGAGTCGCTGAGTGCCATTAGTCAGTATCAGAACCTTCAAGCACTGACTGACGATTGGTCAAAACGAAGCGGATCTCCGGCCGAGTTGCGTCAAATTCGCGAAAATCTTGTCGGGCCAGAAGCCACAGATCGTCTGGAAAACTTAGACAAAGAGCGTGCCCAGTGGAATCAGCGGATGAACGCGTGGCTGGCTGAGCGAGCTTCTCTTTTGTCGAATGCCGGCCTCGGTGAGCAAGACCGCCAGAGTCAGGTTGATGCCTCTCGTGAGCAGCGCTTTAAATCAGATGAAATTCTGCGGGTGCAGTCTTTGGAGCGTATGCATGACAGGGGCGAAAAGCTTCCCTGATAAATGATGCGTCAATGAAAAAACCGCCAATTAAAGGCGGTTTTTTCATTATTGGAAGTACGTCAGAAATGCCAAGTTTCCAGACGTAAACCCTGCGCGTCAGCAATCCCAGTGATCGCCTCTCCGCTATCTTCTCGCCAGTCGCCCAACACCATGCGGCGTGCCGTTTGACCGGCAACTTCCAGAGCATGTACATCCGGTCTATGGGTGTGGCCATGCAGCAAGGTTTTAACCCCCGCATCCTGCATCACTCGCACCACATCTTCCGGCGTTACATCCATGATGTTTTCGGGTTTGTTTGAGTTTATGGCCTTGCTCTGCATGCGCCACATATTGGCAATCATCAGGCGCTGATCCAGAGGCTTTTCCAGCATCATTTGTTGCCAGGCAGGGTCTCGGCTTTGGGCGCGGAAGGCCATGTATTTCTCATCGCTGGTGCAAAGTTGATCGCCGTGCATAACCAGCAGGTGCTCACCTTCAGCATCAATCGCTTGGCTGTCCGGCAGCAGGGTGCCTCCGGTAGCTTGGGTAAAACCTTCGCCCAGCAGAAAGTCGCGGTTGCCATGAACAAAGAACAGTCGCGTACCGCTATCACTCAGAGTACGGAAGGCATTAATGACCGCTACGTTGTAATCATCAAGATTGTCGTCACCAACCCAGGCTTCAAACAGGTCGCCTAGCACATAGAGTGCGGTGGCCCCTTGAGCCTGTTTCAAGTAACTCAGGAACCCTTGCGTGACCCGAGGCAGATCGGGAGACAGATGCAAATCAGATATAAAGAGGGTACGTGACATAATTAAGTGGGGCAGGTTGGATGCCTGCCCCAAGGCCTCACTCGCTAATGACTTCGGCCGATTCGAT
>DDBN01000122.1:0-503 GCA_002333145.1 Moraxellaceae bacterium UBA2031 | reverse complement strand
GCCGTTGTCGGCTTCGTTCTCAATCGGCGGGGTGGTCGGCTTCTGGTTCATATCGGCATCAAAACCGCCGCCCTGGATCATGAAATCGTTCATGACGCGGTGGAAAATAGTGCCGCTATAGTGACCGCTCTTAACGTAGCTGATGAAGTTGGCAACGGTCTTAGGGGCCTTCACGGCATCCAATTCAAGAACAATACGGCCGTGGTTGGTATTCAGTGCGACTACTGGCATGGTGTTTTCCTTTGTAAATCAGGCCTTTCGGCCGAGGGTAAATGGCTCGTCCCGGTTGAGAGGGGCACTCAGCGAGGGTAGACTCCCGCTTTTACAGCGCCTGACCGGGTACTGGACGGCCCGCTATAATAAGCGGCACTTCCCACTCTGTCATGCCCGGATCGCCAGGCCGCGCCCCTACCGACAAGTCAGATCATGATTGAACCTAGAGATTTCATCCGCAACCAGGTTATTGACGACCTGGCCACGAGCAAGCACGAGAAAGTTATCAC
>DDBN01000087.1:14506-15674 GCA_002333145.1 Moraxellaceae bacterium UBA2031 | reverse complement strand
CCACGGACCCAGCCCCGCCTCTCGGCGGGGTTTTTTATGCCCGTCTGTAGGGTACTCCTGCAGACGGGCATCGGTGCCCTATTAGAGAAGTGGATGCATCAGCAAGCCATTAACGGTAATGCTCTGCGTTGAACCAAAAATAGGACTCATTTCGGTGTCGTTCAAGATGAACTGCACATAGTTGCCGTTGTTGGTGATAGTGATGCCTTCGCAAGGCGTGGTGCCGACCGCATTACAGCCAAAAGCATACTCATCATTTTCAATAACAGCGCTTTCTACCGTGCTGTCATCTGCGCTGAGATTAAATTTGACCCAAGTGACACCGTGGACTCCAGTCGCAGAAGTGAACTGATAGTAGTGGGGTACGCCATTTGTAGCAGAGGCACTGCGAGTGAAGCCACAGAAGTCAGTAGGGCTATTAGTGAACGCGAGCTTGTCATCAGCGGTCGTGCAGATTTCAGCAGGAGCAACAGGTGGCGGCACAAAAATCTTACCCTTTAGCGCAGCGAAGCCTTCGCTATTAGGCAGAAAGCCAGAAGGGCTAACGTACAGCTCACCGGTACTGGGCTTGTAGGTGATGTAAAGCTCAAGCCATGCATTAGTATCTTTGGTGCGATAACGTAACTGGTTTTCGGTGTCAGCCGCACCGATAAAGTCCTGATTATAGTCTACTGCTTTGTAGGTGATGGCCTTGCCGACGGCATCAATAGTCACGTCTCCATTAGTCTTCAGATGAACGACGCGCGAGCTGTTCAGCGGGAAGAGTGTGGCAGCGGCACTGGAAACAC
Source organism: Moraxellaceae bacterium UBA2031 (assembly GCA_002333145.1). Taxonomy (GTDB): domain Bacteria; phylum Pseudomonadota; class Gammaproteobacteria; order Pseudomonadales; family Moraxellaceae; genus UBA2031. Next base: position 14,886 of record DDBN01000087.1, on the reverse strand, counting down.
CTTCGCTGGCGACGTCGGTCACGGTTAGCGTGTAATCACCGGCAAACGTGCTAAAGAAATTTGAAAAAGAAGTGGCCCCAGCATGAGCGGGAGGCGGGGCAGGTAATGAGGGGGCGGTGGGATTACTGGCAACATCAGCAAGTAGATCATCCAAAGTATCACCGCTGGTGGCCAGTGCGATTTGGAGCTGATCCAGCAATTGATCATAGTTATTGCCCGTTTGGCCCGCGACAGCGGCAGTGAGCAATGAGCTAAACGGATTGAAGTTGGCCGGCAAGGCATAAGCAGCCAGCGCATTATTTAATGCGGTGATGGCCGCGCTAAGCGCAGACGTTAGTGTCTGAAGACTGCCATCGTTAAGGCCCGTGAACCATGAATCG
>DDBN01000087.1:13042-14459 GCA_002333145.1 Moraxellaceae bacterium UBA2031 | reverse complement strand
ACCAAACCACTAAGGCAGGATAGCTTAACGTCGCCACCTACAATCGGTGCGCCAGTGGCAGCTGTTCCGCTGAGTGTCGTATTGGTGCTTGCGCCGCTGTTATCGTCACTGCCACAAGCATTAAGCAGCAACCCCATACCGATCACTATTCCAGTGGTCAGTATTTTCCCTGCATGCAGGTGCTTTATTGTGTGCTCTATCATTTCTGACTCTTTATGGATGTTGCCAGCATTGGCGTTAGCAACGATGTGCTGATTATGAAAACTGGCCATGCAATGGGAACCCCTCCGATGGGGGGTAATGTGCCGTAACAGATAAAATATATGTAAACGATGCTGGATGGCGGTTGAAAAAATCGTAGCGCAGGCACCATTCTGGTGCGAGGTGTCATTTCGGTAGGGCAGGGCCTACAATTCACGCATTATTTTTTGATAGCGGATGTCATGAGCAAGAACAAGAATTTATATGCCTGCGCGTCGTGCGGTGCAGAGTCACCTAAGTGGGCAGGGCAATGCGGCGAGTGTGGCGAGTGGAATACGCTTACGGAAATGATCCGTGAAGCCGCCCCCAAGGGGCCGCGTGCGGGCGGTTATGCGGGGCAGGTGGGTAAAGTCACCGTATTGTCTGACGTTAAGGTGGACTCCGAATCTCGTGTGCCGTCAGGTCTGTCTGAATTGGACCGCGTACTGGGTGGTGGATTGGTGGCGGGATCGGTTGTGCTTATCGGCGGGGACCCCGGTATTGGCAAGTCCACTATTTTGTTGCAAACACTGACGCACCTCGCTGAAAGCATGCCCGCGCTGTATGTCACCGGCGAAGAATCGCTGGGGCAGGTTGCCATGCGTGCCCGCCGACTGGAGTTGCCGATGGGCAATCTCAAGTTGATGGCCGAAACCTGTGTCGAGAACATTATTGCGACAGCGCGAGAGCAGAAGCCTCGTGTGCTGGTAGTCGACTCCATTCAAACTATTTTTACTGAAGCCTTACAGTCAGCGCCTGGTGGTGTATCACAAATTCGTGAATCCGCCGCATTGCTCACGCGGTTTGCAAAGCATTCGGGCTGTGCTCTTTTTCTGGTGGGCCATGTTACCAAAGAAGGCGCATTAGCCGGGCCGCGTGTGCTAGAGCACATGGTGGACTGTGTATTGTATTTTGAAGGCGAGGCGGACTCACGCTTTCGCGTTATTCGTGCAGTGAAGAATCGCTTTGGCGCTGTTAATGAGCTTGGCGTTTTTGCCATGACAGACCGAGGCTTGCGTGAAGTGAGTAACCCTTCGGCCATTTTCTTGTCACGGCACAGTGAATCAATTCCCGGTGCCATTGTTATGGTCACGCGTGAAGGTACGCGCCCTTTATTGGTCGAAGTGCAAGCGCTGGTGGATGAGTCTTATGGTAATCCGCGACGTGTAGCAGTGGG
>DDBN01000087.1:9860-13036 GCA_002333145.1 Moraxellaceae bacterium UBA2031 | reverse complement strand
CATGGATTCAAACGCGCCATCGTTCCTAAAGGCAATGTCCCCAAGCAGGCGATTGAAGGCTTAGAAGTAGTGGGCGTGGGGCGACTGCATGAGGCGCTGGAAGCTGTCTAATTTATCGGGAATGCTCATGCGTCACAGTATCGTTACACTTGTCTGCACGATGGTCTTTATGCTGCCTGTATTTGCCAAAGCAGATGATGCGGGGAGCAGCGAAGCAGAGGGTAAGGCCCGGCCAAAAGTGGCGCTGGTGCTGTCCGGTGGTGGCGCAAGAGGGTTCGCTCATGTCGGCGTGGTTAAAGCGCTGGACCGATTGCGTATTCCCTATGACTGCATTGCCGGTACCAGCATGGGGGCGATTGCTGGCGGTGCGTTTGCCTCTGGTACCACAGTGGCCGATGTTGAACGTATGGTTCGAGCAGCAGACTGGAATTACATTTTTTATGACAAGAGCCGCCGCAGTGATATCCCCTATTTCCGCAAGAGTGAAGATTTTCGCAATTATTTTGATTTCACATTGACACTCAAGGGCTTGAACTTATTGCCCCCGAAAAACTTTGTCGGCGTACAGAATATTGGTCTTTTCTTTCGTGAGTTAACGGATTCAACCTACGCTCCAGACTTTGATCGCCTGCCTATTCCCTTTCGTGCCGTCGGCACTGATATTGCAACCGGTAATGCCGTCATATTAAGAGAGGGCATGGTAGCGGAAGCCATGCGTGCCAGCATGACGGTTCCAGGTGTTTTTCCGCCGATCCCCTACAAGGGGCATCTTCTGGTGGATGGCGGCATTGCCAATAACCTGCCGGTAAGTGTGGGCAGAGAGTTGTGTGGTGACGTGGTTATTGCTGTAGATGTGTCTACCCCTATTCTCAAATTGGCAGAAATGACTTCGGTGCTGGATTTTGGTGCTCAGGCCGTTAACGTGAGCATGCAAAAGTCCATGAATGATTCGTTAGCGGACATTCGCAAGACCGATATTCTTATTTCACCTAAGCTTGAAGGCTATACCGCTGCAGATTTTGACAGTGTGAATGATTTTATTCGTATCGGTGAGGAGGCGGTGCTACAGCATGAGGCAGAGTTAAAGCCTTATCAAATGGAGCCGTCTGCCTATAATGAATGGAAATTATCTATACAGCTTCGCCGTCAGCGCTTGCCGCAATTGCAGTCAGTAGAAATGAATAAAACCCGCTGGGTTAATCCGCGTGTGTTGCAGTCTTTGCTGGATGTACGAAAAGATAAGCGTTTGGATACGGCAGAACTGCATCAACGAATAGATGAGGTTTATGCCCGCGGTGACTTCTCTCGTATCAGCTATGAGGTGCTGCCCGGCGATGAAGGTAAAGTTATTCTGAACGTCATTCCGGAAGAAAAGCCGGGTCGTGATTTTGTGCGCTTTGGTTTGTCGTTATATTCCGACTTTGAAGGGGATGCTGAGTTCTCGGCGCTCGCGTCTTTACGTCGAGCATGGCTCAATCGCTTAGACGCAGAGTGGCGTACTGATATTGAGATTGGCCGCGATAAGGCATTGCACAGTGAGTGGTACCAGCCCGCAAGCTTAGGCTCAGAATTTTTTGTGGCGCCGTATGCTGATTATCGCAGTGACTATCGTGAAGCTAATTTTGGCAGCACGCAGCCGTTCTCCTACTCGTTGCGTACGATTGATGCAGGCATAGAGGCAGGGTCAGTATTTGGCCGCTGGGGGGAAATCCGTGCAGGGGTATTGGTGGGCACGGGCCGTGTTGACCCTGAAAATAATGCAGTATTTTCCAGCGATGGTTTTTCACGTGGAGGCTACACACTGAAGCTAACACTGGATCAATTGGATAATGTTCGCTTCCCGCACAGTGGCGGTCTGGTAAAAGTTGATTATTTCGAATCATCTGATGCGTTTGGCGCCGATTTTTCCTGGTCGCGTTTAGTAGTAGAAGGACGCCGCGCGCTAAGTTCGGGGGCAAACTCTCTTTTGCTGGTGGGGCGATTGGGCAGTAGCCTAAATACACAAACGCCTTTCTATCAAAGTTTTCGTCTAGGCGGGCTGTTTAATCTGAGTGCAATGCCAGCAGGCGCAATTGATACCCGTAATCAGGTCTATATGCGCGCGCAGTATTATCGCCAGATTCGTCAATTACCTGCGTTAGTCGGCAAGGGAGTTTATGCCGGAGCATTGCTGGAGACGGGATGGGGCTGGGATAACGGGGATGATATGACTCCCACCTTAGGCAATCTGCCATGGTCGGCGGGAGGCTATTTGGCTGCCGATACTTTTCTTGGCTCCTTGTACTTGTTGGGAGCGCTGGGCGGGGAAGGAGAGGCCGCTATTTATATGGCCTTGGGTGCCAACTTTTAAACAGATTGTTCTGCCTGTCCCAAGTAGATCATCAAGCCTATTAGTCATGAGGTTGTTATGAGTAAGGAGTTGCCGGTCTTTCCTCTGCATACAGTGTTGTTCCCCGGAGCGCATCTGTCTCTACAGATATTCGAGTTGCGTTATCGTCGAATGCTGGACGAATGTGGTCGGGATAAGTCATTTGCGGTGGTACGTATTCGTGAGGGGCATGAAGTGGGTGCGCCAGCATTTACATTTGATATAGGCAGCAGTGCGCGACTTAGCGAAATGGTGAGTCAGCGCGACGGCTCGCTGGGCGTGATGGTGCAGGCTGGAGAGCGAGTGCGATTAAGCGAATTTCGTATTGAAAGTGATGGCCTGATGTTTGCTACCGCCGAAAATTTGCCCGTGGATGACATAGTTCCTGTGCCGCAGGATTTGCAGGCACTGGCCGATGCACTTGAGCAGCAAGAAGAAGAATCTATTCCTGATGCCAGTATGCTGATTTGGCGATTGGCGGAACGGTTACCACTGTCACTGGATGATAAGCAGCAATTGCTAGAGCTAAACGATGTCGGGCATCGGCTGGAGCGTATGCGGGGCTGGCTATTGCGTCACCCCGGGTGGTTTGCCGCTTAAGACGTAACCAGGTTGGTTGGCCATTTAATTAAGCCAGTACGGCCAATTGTCGGCGAATTTCCTGAGCATCCTTTTCCAGCGTTGCCTGCGCTGTAGGACCAAGCAATAGATCAGCCGGTTTGCGCAGCAATCGCAGCAAAAAACTTCCGGTGTCGCCGCGGTAGCGGGGTAGGATATGCAGGTGAACGTGTGGCACGGTTTGATGCGC
>DDBN01000087.1:9411-9773 GCA_002333145.1 Moraxellaceae bacterium UBA2031 | reverse complement strand
GCCAGTGTTTTTTCAGTAGTGGTTGAAGGGTGGTATTCAGCACCAACCCAGCCTTGGTAGGACAGCTCACGCAGTAATTGGAAAATATGAGGATAGTTCATCGTGCCGCTGCCGGGTTCATGTCTGCCAGGGGCGTCAGCGAACTGTATATGGCCAATGGCCGAAATATTCTCGCGCAGGCATTGCTCAATATTTTCGCCCATGCGCTCCATGTGGTAGCAATCAAACTGCATTTTCAGCATGGGGTGATCCACACGCTCACGCATTTCCTGCATTTGCGCCACTGAGTGCAGCATAAAGCGTGGCATATCGAACGTGTTAACCGCCTCTGTTACCGTGGTGATGCCCGCAGACTGAAAAGT
>DDBN01000087.1:0-9337 GCA_002333145.1 Moraxellaceae bacterium UBA2031 | reverse complement strand
GGGCGCTCGGTGAATAGCATCGACAGATTGGCAGAGAATTTCAGCATGATGGTTTTTCACCGGCAAACAGCGTGATGAGGCTGCTTAAATCATCGCTCATGTGTCCTTGTTCGGCATGCTCACGCATTAGGCCAGCTGCCGCCTGCGCTAGCGGTGTGGCGCTCTGGCAGTGCTGAGCTAGTGCAGTGGCCATGTCCAAATCCTTTAGCAGGGTTTGTACGCGCCATTGCACTGGTGTGAAGGTGCGTGCGCTCATGCGTGGGGCCAGTAACTGAAATGGCTTTGAATCGGCAAATCCACCCGCGAGTGCAGGGGCCAGTTTTGCTGCATCCACGCCAGCTTTTTCAGCCAGTGCCACGGCCTCGGCAATCAATACCGCATTGGCGGCCACAATCAGCTGATTACAAATTTTGGTGACTTGCCCTGCTCCGCTGGGGCCCATGTGCGTCACGCGCTGGGAGAGCGCACCGAGCACCGGACGAGCGCGGTCGATGATATCGGCATCGCCCCCGGCCATGATGACCAGCGTACCGGATTCGGCACCCATCACGCCGCCAGACACGGGGGCATCAATCCAGTGCGCGTCTTTTTCTTGCACAAGGCCGGCCAGTTGCCGAGTAACGGCAGGGTCAATCGAGGATAAGTCGATGATGATCTGGCCCGGCTGCAATGCGGTCAGCAAGCCATCACGGCCACACACGATCTGTTCAACGGCAGCGGTGTCAGATACGCACAGAAAAATAATATCCACGCCTTCCACCAGTGTGGCGGGCGATGCAGCCTGCTGTGCTCCCAACATTAGCAGCGGCTCGCATTTGTCGGGGTGGCGGTTCCATACCGTTAACGCAAAGTCAGCATCGAGCAGACGGCGACAGAGAGGCAGCCCCATCAGGCCAATGCCGATAAAGCCAATACGGGGATCGATTAAACCATTACGGGGCATGGTGGCCTCTGGAACAGCGGAAAGGCCTATTGTCTCTTCTACTGCGGTGGGATCAAGCGCCACGTACGCCAATGAAAAAGCGGGCTCAAGGCCCGCTTATCAGTGCTTATCAGAGCTAACCTGTTAATTACAGGTTTGGGCATTCCACGCTCTTGTAGCGCATTTCAGCTACTTTGCGGCAGCCCATGGCCTTAAAGCCACCCATGCTGTCGCAGCCTCTGAAAGCAGCAGAGCGTTCGGCACATTTCACCGCGGTATTGGCTAGCGTATCAACCATTTCGTTACCAGTTTTGACGGTGACAACTTGGTCGCCAGTCATGCCCATGTTAACGACGGTATTGGCAACTGCTTCACCGGCAGCTTCTTGGCCTTGTGCTTCTGTCATGGCGTCATCAGCAGCGGCAAAGGAACTAAGGGCAACAGCACCGGCCATCAAGGCGGCTTTCCAAAGCATATTCATTTTTATTCTCCGATTGGTGTTGCCGACAATAGGGATGACGACAATCATGACGCTAGATTAGGGGGTACAAAGCCTTTGCGTAAATACCCAAACAGGGGGGGTACAAAAAAAAGTACCGTAAAGGCCCCCGTTATGGTGAGCGATAGTGAGGCAGCGGCGCTGTGCGGCCAGTACTGTGCCCCCGGCATGGCAAGGGGTATTATCGACAGCAGTTACCCTTCGTTTACTGATAAGGAGTTGTCCATGAGTGCTTTTGAACAAGCCCAGAAAGACGTCAATACCCTCAGCCAAAAGCCAGATACCGCGGATCTTCTCGAGCTTTACAAGTACTACAAGCAGGCCTCGGTAGGCGACGTTACAGGGGAGCGCCCTGGCATGATGAACATTGGCGGGCGTTTCAAATATGACGCGTGGGCGGCCATCAAGGGGATGTCCAAGGCCGATGCCGAGACTGCGTATGTTGCCAAGGTACAGGCGCTGCTGAAGGCCGACGGCAAGTAACTCGTTGTCTTGTTAGCGATTTACCAGTAGCCCCTAGTACCGAGTGAGGTTTAGGGGCTTTCAGATTAGCAATCTTGTTTCAGGATGGCCGCGCAATGCGGCACCTGCTTCTTGAAGTGTCGGGGGCATTTACGCTCTCTTGGCAAACCTTTCTGTACTTCTTTTCTAAATAGACCTAGCAATTGATGGCTGTCTACGGATGCCGCTTGTCGCTTTCAATTTGAATTAACATAGGTATTAAATTAATTTGTGGCTACTCAGGAGCTGATGCCACATGACCTCATCTTTGCGCACGCGAGGCCGCCCACCCCTGTCGGCAGATGATGTCGACAAAATTCGTAAACACATTATCGAGGCTACTCGCCAGGTATTCACGCGTTTTGGATATCACGGTCTCAGTGTTGAGTTGGTGATTGCACAGGCTGGCATTTCCCGGCCGACTTTTTATAAGTATTTTCGGTCGACAGAGGAGCCACTTGAAGCGTTGATCAGCCAAGTTAACGAAGATCTGATTAATCGGATTATGGCAGCCGTGGTAGGTGCGCAAGAGCCTATGGCCAAAGTTGAGAGTGCACTAGAAGCATGGCGACAGTGGGGGGCAGACTTGGGGGATTTTTTGCGGCCCTTTTTTGCAGAGCTCAATGATCAGCACTCTCCTGTTGGCAGGTATCGTCAACGCACCCTTGTCATACTTTCAGAACAAATAGCCTTAATTGTTGAATTGATGGGGCGTAAGCGCCCAAGCGCATTGCGTATAGAGACTTTTCTGCATGGCATAGAGTTTCTGGGCTACCGCTATCACCTGAATACTATTGGCAATGAAGCCAGTTGGAATGAAACCCGATCTGTCATGTTTCGTATGGCACTTGCTCTGCTTGGTGCAGAAGCCGACTGGGGAAATGCCTTGGGCTTGGCGCGTGACTGGCGCATCGGGCTCGATAACACTTGAGTCACTCTTCTGGAGAACAGTATATGAAGCCTTCGTACCACACTGCATCAATTCGAGAGCTGAAAAAACTATTTGCTTCATTACCTGTACCTGAACAAGCAATGCGCGATGGTTTTTTTCGTGCCAGTTTTATTGGGCCAGCTTGGTACCGTATCAGTGGTTTTCCGAGTGTGCATGTCGCGGGGTTGCCATACTGGCAAGGCAAGAAGTTCCTGACTCCTGTCTCTGCGACCAATATATTGCGCAAGAATAACGATTTTGTTGAAGCCCTTGTAATGACAGTAGAGGAAGGCATCTCCATGATTGATGGTAAGCTTGGCGTTGCGTTGCGTTACGGTGCAGAAGCCCCTATTCCTTGGTGCTGGGTGCGGGATGAGATTCGTGCTGTTGATGACCGCACACTACTCGGTATTACCATTGTCGATATCCCAGTACTTCGCCATTTTTGTTTTCCCTTCCTACTGGTACGTGAGTCATGATCAATTCGTTTGACTATGACGTTATTATTGTTGGTTCAGGTTTCGGTGGCAGCGTTAGCGCGCTGCGCCTGGCTGAGAAGGGCTGGAAAGTTGCGATTTTGGAGATGGGGCGACGCCTGACGAAGGATGATTTCGAAAAGGCAGCCACCAGCCAGAAGGCATTAGCCTGGATGCCTAAATTAGGGCTCAAGGGCTTCTTTGCCCAGGAAATATTTCAGCATGTTGCATTGCTGCGCGGTATTGGTGTTGGGGGAGGCAGCAATGTTTATGGTGCGGTCTTACTGCAACCGAAAGAAAAATTCTACCGTGACCCTGCATGGGCGCATCTTAATCAAGACTGGCAGCAAGAACTGGCGCCGCACTATGAAGAGGCTCGGCGAATGCTTGGTATCAGTGATAATCCCTATCGCGGCATTCAAGATGAGTGGCTACAGAAAGCAGCTGAAAAAATGGGAGTGGCTGATACTTTTGGATCAGTGCCACAGGGTATCTTCTTTGGCAACCCAAATAAGATATCGCCTGATCCATTCTTTTCTGGAAATGGCCCAGACCGCCAAGGTTGCACTCAATGCGGACGATGCTTTACTGGCTGTACGATCGGTGCAAAGAACTCTCTAGATAAAAATTACCTTTATTTTGCGGAAAAGAAGGGAGTCGAAATACTTCCTGAGCGTAAGGTTACTCATGTGGAGCCTGCCTCTGATGGCGGGTACTGGCTACATCTGCAACATCCTTGGGATAGTAATATTACTTATGCGCCCATGCGTGCTCGACAAGTAATTCTTTCTGCAGGGGCACTGGGCTCTCAGGAAATTATGTTCGCTTCGCGCGACCGCTATCGAACGCTACCAAATGTATCGACGATGCTTGGGAAGCGTGTGCGAACCAATAGTGAGGCGCTAGTAGGGATAATGGCGCGTGATCCCGATGTTGATGTGACAAAAGGTGCGTCTATATCCACGCACTTTTATGCCGATGAAGAAACACATCTCACACAAAACAGGTTGCCGCCAAGCTATGGCATGATGAAATTCTACATGGTGCCAATGGTAGACGATCCTCAGCCTCTCCGCCGTGCATTGCGTACTCTACTCGCTTATTTCACGCAGCCTATTGATGCGTTGCATGTTTACTTTGCGCGCAACTGGTATAAGCGCACAACATATCTCACCGTTATGCAGGCCGCCGACAACGAGCTTGATTTTTGTTATGGCCGGACCATATTCAGGGGATTCCGCTACGGGCTTAGATCAAGGCTTGGTAAAGGTGGACGTACGCCGTCGTTCCTTCCACAGGCCAATGCAGCGGCGCGCGCGGTAGCCGAAGTAAGTGGGGGAATCCCCCAAAATATGATTGTGGAGAGCATCGGTAATATGTCGGTGACCGCTCATATTCTGGGTGGTGCGGTGATGGGCGCAAACTCAGCAGAAGGCGTGATCAATATCAATCATGAGGTCTTTGAGTGTCCAGGACTCTATGTGGTGGATGGTGCAGCCATTCCCGCTAATGTTGGTGTCAATCCCAGTCTCACCATTGCCGCATTTGCCGAGCGGTTTGCATCGCGTTTTCCACAAAAGGAAATAACTCATGACTAATCCCCGTCGTGTGCTCATCACTGGTGGCTCCTCCGGCCTAGGCCTTGCCCTGGCCACTCCTTTTCTTCGTCAAGGTGACTATGTAACGCTGCTCGCCCGCGATCCCCTTAAGCTCGCGGCCGCAGTGGACCAACTGAATAAGCAGGTGCCAGGGGGGCGTGTTGGTATACAAGTAAGTGATGTCAGCGGCCCAAACATAGAGATGGATATTAACCGTGTGGTAGAGGCAATGGGTGGTTTGGACCTGTTGATAAACTCAGCAGGCATTTTGCGCGAGGGCTATATTGAAAAGCTGACAGAGCAAGATTACCGCCAAACGCTGGACATCAATTTTTTTGGTGCAGTTCGTGCTACTCGCGCAGCACTGCCACACCTGAAAAAATCAGGTCGAGGCCATATTGTGAATATTGCTTCGGTAGCCGCATTGACGGGGGTATTTGGCTATTCCGCGTATTGCAGCTCCAAGTATGCCTTACTTGGTTTTTCTGAGTCGCTGCGGGCGGAAATGAAGCCACAAGGCATTAAAGTACAGGTTGTTTGCCCTCCCGAGTTTGATTCGCCAATGGTTGATGCACTTGACCAGTCACGCACTCCAGAAAATCAGGCCCACGCTCAGACTATCCCCAAGCTTGATGTCGACACAGTAGTGGACGGGGTTATAGCAGGTCTTGGCCTAGGCTCTTTTTTGATTATTCCAGGGAGGCAAACACGGTTGATGACATTTGGCATTCGTCACTTCCCAGGCATCAGCCGCTGGGTGTCCGACCGTAGTATTCGCAATGCCTACCGCGGGCCAAACTGAACGGAGCCTGTGCTTTATAGTTTGAATGGTGCTATCAATTTGCTTGGTCTATTCTGCTATTAATAAAGCAGCCAATGCTTGGGCGCTGAGACATGAGGCGGATCAATGGGATTTATTGAAATGAGAATGGCGTCTGCCGATTGACGAGAATAGTAAGCTCGCTTAGTGAAGGCATCTAACGAATTGAGGCTAGTGCCTTTTTGCGCGGAGGATTTTTTGCAAGTTACTGATTAAATTGGTGGGCCCGGACGGACTTGAACCGTCGACCAAAGGATTATGAGTTGCCATATAAATCAATAAGTTAATGATAGTTAAGCGGAATTCAGCGTAGCTTAGCGATCAGTACAGTTGTTTATAATCAGTAGCTTAGCGTAGTTAAGCGAAAGTAGGCAAAACTGAGCACTGTACTGCTACTGTACCTTTTGATACCCAATTTGATAGAGGTCCGTATGTAGTCTAATGATGAAGTGGGCTGCTGAGAGGGCTAGGTTCCGATCAGACATAGCTAAGGGTACAAAGTCGTCAGCACAGTTAGTTAGTGACGACATGGGCTAGCTGCTGGGGTAAAATTTCTTGCATTGACTCAAAGGACTGAAGCTAGCATGACTACAGCAGCAACCCCCATAACTTATCGCAAAGACATACATGGCTTACGTGCGTGGGCAGTCATCGCAGTTTTGATGTTCCACTTTAAAATACCAGGTGCAAGTGCTGGATTTATTGGTGTGGATATTTTCTTTGTTATTTCTGGGTTTTTAATGACTGCGATTGTAGTCAAAGGCTTAGAGCGTAATAGCTTTTCACTTTGGCAGTTCTATTTAGCACGCATACGCCGAATTGTTCCTGCGCTAATATTTTTGTTAATTGTCTTGCTGGGATTGGGTTGGTTTTGGTTGCCGACACCTGACTATCAGTCTTTGGGAACACAGTCGGCATACTCATTGGGCTTCCTATCTAATATTGGTTATTGGCGTTCTGCAGGCTATTTTGACACTGGGGCTCAAGAGAAATGGTTGCTACACACGTGGTCGCTAGGGATTGAGTTTCAGTTTTATGTACTGTTTCCGTTATTTGTTATGTTGTTGTGGAAAATTAAGCCACAGCTAAAAACTATTTTTTGGGGCTTAGGATTAGCCTGCCTTGCCTCTTTAGCTTTGAGCATCATTGCTAGTGATTGGAAACCTACAGCAGCCTTTTATTTGTTGCCGACACGAGGTTGGGAGCTTGTGGCTGGTGGTTTGGCATTTTTAGTTGGCCGTGAAATGCCAAGCTTGCAGCGTTACTCGAAGCCGATGTTTTGGTTAGGCTTTGCCTTTTGGGTTGTAGCTGCATTTTTAATTGACACGAGCCTTGCTTGGCCATCGGGTTGGGCGTTGTTACCGGTCTTTGGCACAGTACTAATTATTATCGCGCAACATACGCAAGCAAAAATCATGTCTAACCCGTTGGCGACATGGCTAGGTGATCGATCCTACTCACTATATCTATGGCATTGGCCGCTAGTGGTCGCCTTATACTTTGCTGATTTACATAACGACTACCTGTGGGTGTTGAGTGCTTTTGCGCTGAGCCTTTTGCTTGGTCATCTATCTTATCGTTGGATAGAAACTCCGACGCGTATTTACCTGGGCTCTGTAGGTATTTTTAAGCAAGTGCTGATACTAGGCGGGGTTGGAATATTGGTCGGAACGGCAGCAGTGGGAGTGCGGCTGTTTGATTTTAAAGACCGGCTAACTGCCGAAGTTCAGATGGCTGCAAATGAAGCTAAAAATAGAAATACTTACCAAAATAAATGCTACCTAACTAGCAGTAAAACTAATAGACCTGTTGATTGTCAATTCAATGAGTCCCCATTAGGTGTTTACCTAGTTGGTGATTCGCATGCTGATGCTACTTTTACAGCGTTAGGAACCGCGGCAGAAAAGTATAAAAAAAGTACCTTATATTGGTCGAGAGCAGCATGCCCAACGCTGATTAATGCAAAATTTAACGATTTAGAAAAAGCACCAGGCTGCTATAAATTTAATAATGCTGTTTTTGCAAAGCTTGACATTTCTGGCGATAACTTTCCTTTAGTGATGGTTAGTAGGATCACTAGGGCTTTAATTAATGGCAATGAAGAGCCTGAAAATATGCTAGGTAAAGCAAGAATTTATTTCACAAAAAAAATAGAATTTGGACTTGATCCTACCCTTCAGGCGCAGTTTAAGAACTCCTTAATTGAAACAAGTTGTATGCTTGCAAAACATCGCCCAGTTTACTTAGTTAGACCTATCCCTGAAATGGGCGTTGATGTGCCTAAAAAATTATCAAGAAATATACTACTTGGCCGCGGTAATGACGATATAAAAATCAGCATTGAAGAATACTATAAACGCCATAAATTCATCTGGGATGCCCAGGACCAAGCCGCCAAACAATGCGGGTTGACAATACTTAACCCGCTCCCTTACCTTTGCGATGATCGGTATTGCTATGGTTCACGGGGTGGCCGTCCGCTGTATTACGATGATGATCACTTGAGTGAATACGGTAATAAATTTTTAGTGCCGATGTTTGATCAGATTTTTAATTGACAAATATTATTAAATCGAAGCGATCGTGCTTTTGGAGATTTGCTCGGCAGCAAGTCATACGCATGCCATTAGGTTTAATTTGTTATAAGTAGTTATTGGTCTCCGAAAGCCATGCTGGCGATATGCTGTGCATTTCACGATCTACTAGGTGCTGCTAAACTATCAATTTAGATTAGAAAAGCTAAGCGGTACACAAATAATAGAGAGAGTCGTTGTTTGCGCAGAAAATATTAGACTACGCGATTAGCCATCGATGTAAGCTCGCGCCAATTGCGGTGCTAACTTTTTCGGTGTGCTTATCTATGAGCTGTCGAATTTTCTGAATTTCAGATGCGTCAAAATTCTGAATGCCTGATTGATTTATAGCTTTGGCTATCTGGTTAAGGTTCCTGCCAAGTGCTAGTAGCTGATAGTTTGACTCGCCTAGCGCGTCAATCTCATCCATTGAGAACTGTGCTTCATTGGTTAAGCCAATACGGATTGCATCAACGATCCATCTGCGTTTTGAGGTTCGTTCTGCTTCTGCTCTTTCTGTTAGTGCCTTTAGCTCCGACTCGGTGAGCAAAATTTCATACCTAAATTTTGGTTCATCGTCCGGCGCTTCTTTGGTTTGGGTGTATTGCTTAGCATCTGCTAGTTTTTCTTCTTCCGTCATTTTGCCGTGTTGTTGCAGTTGTTTTTCAACTGCTTGTCTTAGTGCTGCTCCAGGCTTTAAGCCTAGCGATTTGCAGTAATTCACCCAAGGCTCTTTTAAGTTGCCTAAGTAGAGATTTATTTTCCCAGTAGGTTTTTCCATAAGTCTTTTCGTCTAATTATTTGGGGAATATAAATATATGTGCCATAGGCGCATACTCTACCGGCGTTTAGCCTATCCTGCAGTAGTATCCTATTCGCAACAAAAATTATTCATGAAGAATTTTTAATGCTCACTTGCCGACGACTAGCTTCATTTTTGCTATATGGCGAATTACCTCATCAGTTGATGCGTATCGCTTAGCATCTTCCTCTGAGTGTAATTTTTTCTCATGATTT
>DDBN01000026.1 GCA_002333145.1 Moraxellaceae bacterium UBA2031 | reverse complement strand
AGGGTCGCCTTTTTTATTGATTATTTTTCGTTGATGCATTTCGTTGATCGTATTATTGATCGTTTGCTTTACTTACATGCACTCCAGCTTAACCGGCAAGCCATCCCCCGGCACTGGCAGTGACGTAAAATCCACCGGCATAACGTAGTCATCTGCCACACTCCAGCGATAGCGCTGCACCACATGATGCAAAATAGCCTTCACCTGCATCTCAGCAAAATGCAGGCCGATACACATATGCGCTCCACCACCGAACGGCACATACTGATAGAGATGTTTTTTGTGCTCATTTCGCGCTTCGGAGAATCGTTCCGGATCAAACTTCTCAGGGCTCTCCCACCATTCCGGCATGTGATGAGTGATCATCGGGCTCAACGTTATAAACGTTCCCGCAGGAATATGGTGGCCCTTGAATTCACAGTCTTTAACGGTTTTTCGTGGAATGCCATGCACTGGCGCAAGCAAGCGTAGTGCTTCTTTCATCACCAGCCCCATGGTTTCCAGTTTGGCCAAATCCTCATGGGAAATATCACGCTTACCCAAAGAAAGCGCTTCTTCACGCACACGCTCCTGCCATTCTGGGTGCTTAGCCAACTGATAGAAAATTGAACATAAGGTGATGGTGGATGTGTCATGCGCTGCCATCATCAGAAAGATCATGTGATTAATAACATCATCATCACTAAAGCGACGGCCATTCTCATCTTCTGCCAGACACAGCCGAGAAAAAAGATCATCACCCGGATTCGCACGCTTCACCGCAAGCCGTGAGCGAAAAAATGCTTCTAGCACCTTTCGCCCCTTCAGGCCTTTCTTCCAGCGCCCCCCCGGCACACTAAAGCGCACAAGGGACGTGCCCGCACGCACGCAATCCACAAATGCCTGATTAACCTTATCTGCCTCTGGTCCTAGCTCCTCCCCCATGAACACTTCCGTGGCCATATCGAGGGTCAGCTGTTTGATTTTTTTCAGTACTGGAAATTTTTTACTTTCGCGCCAGCGGCCGATACCTTTTTCAATCGCCGGATTCATTCGTTCCAGATACTGCATCAGTACCTGCTTTTTGAACGCCGCTTGCATGATGCCGCGATGGTGGCGATGTTCATCAAAGTCCAGCAGCATAATGCCGCGCTTGAAGAACTTTCCAATATAAAAATCCCAGCCCTGACTACTGGAGAAAATATCCCCTTGGTTACGAAAGACAAACTGGTTGGCATCCGGCCCCTGCATCTGCAGAAACGTCATGCCAAACGCATTGATCCAGTAAACAGGGCCATATTTCCTATAAAGGCTAAGCCCCATAGCAACAGGTTTAGTCAAAAAATCTAAGCTATAGCCCACTACGGGTAAACCAGCCTCTCCAGGCAATGTGCTGCGTACCGTACGACTGGCCTCAGAAAAATAAGGAATGGTTTTCATGAAGCTCTCCATGCGGAACAATGGTTGCTGTAGCGACTTTTGTAACAGCTATACTTATTGAGCATCACCTGCTTATCGCATTTAACTCCCTTCACTTTGCCGCCTCGCGAATATGTGCTGGATGATTCTCGCCCGGCTTGATAATGCCATGCTCTTTCTTGCCAAACATGCTGGATAACGCACGGACTTGTTCAGCACGCCCCTCCGTCTCCAAGCGTTCACGCATTCCCGGAAATAAACTCTTCACCGAGTAATTAACAAAGCGAGGCCCTGCTGTTAGTAGCGGAAACCATGGGTACACTTTTTCTGGCAACCCTAACTGACGACGCTGACCCTTACCAAAAAACAAACTGGTCACACTCAGATGCTGCTGATAAATCGACTTTAATCGTAGCTCATGCAGCAAGGGCCACTTCTCCCACTCTGGCAGCGTGCGCCCAAACGGTTCTTTTGACAGTGCAACGCCAAGCTCTTTACTGGTCCAGTCCGGGCGACTTTGTGTCATGTATGTCTGATAAAGCCGTACCAACCCTGCTCGCTCATCATCCACCAGCCACTTCTCCTGCACGCCCATCAGCCAGCCTACATACTTCCACAAATGCATGACTGCTTTTGAGTCGTGTGGCAACACCGGGATACCCAACGCACGCATCCCCACTAGCATCACCGGCCCAAAGGCCAGATAGGTT
Source organism: Moraxellaceae bacterium UBA2031 (assembly GCA_002333145.1). Lineage (GTDB taxonomy): Bacteria > Pseudomonadota > Gammaproteobacteria > Pseudomonadales > Moraxellaceae > UBA2031. Next base: position 2,489 of record DDBN01000026.1, on the reverse strand, counting down.
GCAACCATGTCAATCTGGTTTACGGGCAAACCATCTTTGGCATTATCCCACTCCGGATTTTTTGGAAGATGCCGGCGCACCATTGCGTGCACCATGCGCACATGAAAGGTGGACTTGAAGCCATCACCGAAACGCTCCATACCGCCGTGCTCTGTACAGTCGATCCACCACTTGCCCGTTTCAGCAATACGCTGCGCCGCACTCTTGTTTAGTGCACCAGTAAGAATCAGCGCCTTGTTAAAGCCGGAAAGCAGATAGCCGCCCATCAAGGCAAAGTCGCGCAGCACATACGGCCCGGCCAGCCCCGTACGGTGGATAAAACTCACGCCTTCTTCTAGCAGCTTTCTGTCCAGCCACTCCGGTTCGCGCTCAATAATTGCAAAGAAATCGCGCAGCGCGGCTGGCGCCTCCGGCACGGAAGCAATGCCTTCGTTGATGGCGCGCTCCATCAGAACACGCGCCTCACGTGGATTGCCGGCAAACATCCAGTCCACCAGTCGGTCCATCGGCTCATCGCCTTCCCACAAGGCATCTACCATTGCCTGCCATTCGGGCTCGGTTGGGGACATATCCCGACCCACCACTAACTTCATCCAAGCGGGCTGGCGACGGGCCGCTTTGTGAAAGGGACGGGCACGGGCAGGAACAGGGCGTTCGTTCACAGAAAGGGAGGCAGTCATGCAATTACTCCAGGCTGGCATGTCGCCCACCATAATGCGAAGATGTATTCGCATTCAATTCGCATTTCTACAGCTCGTCGCTGCCCAACGGAGTCCTTCATGCGCAAGCGCCCGCAACAGCAACGCTCCCGTCAGATGGTGGACACCCTGATTGAAGCCACTGCCCGCACTATCGCCAATCATGGGCTGGATAGCACGACCACACCCCTGATTGCTGAGACTGCCGGGGTAAGTGTGGGCTCACTTTATCAATACTTCGAAGACAAAGATGCCCTCATTGCTGCCCTTCTCGACAAGCTAGCCCGCGATGTCACCCAGCTACTTGACCGCAGCATCCCCGCAGAATCCACTCTGGCGCTAGAAGACATGGTACGTCTCTCCATCCGGGTCACCCTTAATCTGATGCACAACAACGAGGGGCTGTATCTGGAGATTGCCCGCAATTGGCACCGTTTGCCGGTAAACCGTGTGGCCGATGTGCTTGAGCAGCACATTATGGATATTGGCCGACGCTACTTCCTCAAGCACCTGCACACGTATCAAGCGCCTGACCTGCAGGTACGGCTGTTCATTACCTATAACAGCGTGATCTTTACGCTGGTGCGCTTTATCAGCCAAGATCGCGCCTTGCTCAACGAGGACGAGGTGGTCAACGGCCTCGCCACTATGGTGACGGGCTACCTGCAGGGCGCAACTGTGCAGGGAGAGACTCCGCCTGCCGCTTAACTAATAAAGCCGCTTCGATGCCCTTAAGTACCCAACTGTTAAAGACTCTTGCTGATGCGGGTCAACCCTTTTGGGTGGCTATCGTCGTACAATAGTGCGCGCCTTATCAGCATAACTGTACGATTCAATCAGTAATATCTGTTTGAGCTTATGCTTCGTGCTTGATACAAAGCGCCTCCTGTCACCGAATCATCAAGAGACCGGCTGCCCTATGTCTGCCTTTGCCACCGAAACCGTCCTTAGTGTGCATCACTGGAACGATACGCTGTTCAGCTTCACCACCACCCGTGATCCGGCCCTGCGCTTTAAGACTGGCCAGTTCGTCATGATTGGCTTGGAAGTGAATGGCAAGCCGCTCATGCGTGCCTACTCCGTTGTCAGCGCTCACTACGAAGAGCATCTGGAGTTCTACAGCATTAAGGTGCCAAACGGCCCGCTGACGTCGCGTCTACAGCACCTGCAAGTGGGCGACACCATTCAGGTCAGCCGCAAGCCAACCGGCTCCCTCATCATGGACAACCTGATACCGGGCAAAAACCTGTACCTGCTCAGTACCGGTACCGGCCTTGCTCCGTTCCTGAGTGTGATTCGTGATCCTGAGTTTTACGAAGCGTTCGATAAGATCATTCTCACCCACGGTGTGCGTGAGGTGAGTGAGTTGGGTTACGAGGACTACATCACTCATGAGCTACCGGCCAACGAGTTCTTCGGTGATATGGTCAAAGAGAAACTGATCTACTACCCGACCGTAACCCGCGAGGACTACCGTAATCGGGGGCGTCTGACCGACCTCATCGAGAATGGTAAACTGTTCACTGATATTGGCTTGCCGCCATTCGATCCAGAAGTGGATCGTATAATGATTTGTGGTAGCCCGAGCATGCTTAAAGATCTTGTTGTGATGCTGGAGGCACGTGGCTTTGTCGAGGGCACCAGTAATAAGCCTGGCAGCTATGTGATTGAACGTGCGTTTGTAGAAAAGTAAGCGTTCCACACTCGCACGAGTAATGCGTACAAACGTGCGTAACTAATACGCAAAAACCCGGCCATGTGCCGGGTTTTTTATTATTAACTATCAGGTTT
>DDBN01000080.1 GCA_002333145.1 Moraxellaceae bacterium UBA2031 | reverse complement strand
ATAAGGGCAATACAGATTTCCCACGTAAATCCGATGGGGGCAAACACGTATGTGAGTGCATGGCCAATTCTGCCGGCAAAGCTGTAGTCTATCGCCGGCAAAGTTGCACCCTCTGGCGGCGCCGGGAACGTTGCCAGAAACCACAGCAGCACGGTAAGCGAAAGAATAATGCCGCCAACGCGCTTAAGGAAAATGGTGGCTCGCTCATAAAGGCCCTGCGCCAGACTGCGCCAATCGGGCAGACGGTAGCTGGGCAGTTCCAGCAGCAGCGCATGCTCGCTCTTGTCTTTACGAAAGAACTTCATCACCGCGGCGACCAGCAGCGCACTGAGAATGCCGCCGGCATAGAGACTGAACAGCACCAGCCCCTGCAAGTTCAAAATGCCCCATACTGTTTGTGCCGGAATAAAAGCGGCAATGAGCAGCGCATACACCGGCAGACGCGCCGAGCACGTCATCAGCGGCGCCACCATAATCGTGGTCAGGCGATCGCGCGGATCACTGATGCTGCGCGTTGCCATGATGCCGGGAATAGCGCAGGCAAAGCTGGAGAGCAGTGGAATAAACGCCCGACCACTCAAACCCGCCGTGAACATAAGGCGATCCAGCAAGAACGCCGCACGAGGCAAATAGCCCGACTCTTCCAACGAGAGAATGAACAAGAACAGGATGAGAATCTGCGGCAAGAAAACCAGTACGCCGCCAAGGCCGGCGATGATGCCGTCCACCAGCAGGCTTTCAAGAATGCCATCGGGAAGTAGGGTTGCCACCGCCTGCCCCAACAAGCTCACGCCCCCATCAATCAGCACCATGAAAGGCTCGGCCCAAGAGAACACAGCCTGAAACATCACGAATAACAGCACCGCCAAAATAAGCAGGCCGCCTACTGGGTGCAGCAGCACCCGATCAATAGCATCATCGCGCTCATCCGTCGCCGTTGGCATGACCACCGCCTCATCCAGCAAGGCACGCACTTCGTGATGCAAATCGGTGTGATTGCTGAGAATTTCCGGTACTGCCGGTAACTCACCGTCCAGTCGCTCCAGCAGCGCCTGCGCGCCACCGCGCCTCACCGCAACAGTCTCTATCACAGGCATACCCAGTCGGCTCGACAGCTTTTCAACATCGATAACGATGCCGCGACGGCGAGCATCGTCCATCATGTTCAGCGCGATCAGCATGGGCCGGCCAAGACTGCGTACTTCCAGCACAAAGCGCAGGTTTAAGCGCAGGTTAGTGGCATCAATCACGCACACCAACAAATCTGGCAGTGGCTCGCCTGGTTGCTGACCCAGACACACAGCACGGGTAATGGCCTCATCGGGGCTGGTTGCCTCCAGAGAGTAGGCGCCTGGCAAGTCCAGCACCTGCAAGGTGCGTCCGGACGGCAGGTTTAGTCGGCCTTCCTTGCGCTCAACCGTCACCCCCGAGTAGTTGGCCACTTTCTGGCGCGCCCCGGTGAGCAGGTTAAACAGGGAGGTTTTGCCGCAATTAGGATTGCCGACAAGGGCAATGCGCTGCAAGGTGATGGTGTTCATCCCTCCACCTCCAGCTTTACCCTGTCGGCCTCGCTACGGCGTAAGGCAAAGCGGGTAAACCCCACCTGCACCAGAATTGGATCGCCGCCCATCGGCCCCAATGCAACCAAACGAACGGTTTCGCCCGGCACAAAGCCTAACTCTGCCAGACGACGGGCGATTGGATCGCCCACACTAATTGCCTCAACGGCAGACACGGTGCCGGAGGCATAACGAGGAAGATCGGAAAGCTTCATGGCACTAATGCTAGCCAAAGACAAGATGAGAACCATTCTCAGTTCTTAGCAGGGAGCTGTCAAACATTAGCTACTCTGCGATTGGAAAAAAATGCAGGCTGATTGATGTGTGTCATATCTTATGAATGACCTGAATAACCTGCCCAACCCGAACTAATCACACTCATTGTTGCGCCTAATGCAACAGTGTATTGCTGTTTGCTGCCTGCTCGTACTGCCACTTAATGCCTATACTGATGACAAGCCAAATTCGCCTACCCCGCATTACCGGCAGCGAAAGCCCCCCTATTTCGGAGAATCCCATGTCTAACGTACTCGTGCTCTATTACTCCACCTACGGCCATATCGAAACCATGGCCCAGGCAGTTGCTGAAGGCGCTCGCCTTACTGGCGCCACCGTCACCATCAAGCGTGTTCCGGAAACCGTGCCGGAAGCCATCGCCAAGCCGGCTCACTTCAAGCTGGATCAAGATGCCCCCGTTGCCACCGTAGATGAGCTGGCCGATTACGATGCCATCATCATTGGCTGCCCAACGCGCTTTGGCCGTATGCCAACACAGATGGCCGCCTTTCTGGATCAGGCCGGTGGCCTGTGGGCGCGTGGCGCACTGAACGGCAAGGTAGGCGGTGCCTTCACGTCTACTGCCTCACAGCATGGCGGCCAAGAAACTACGTTGTTCTCCATCATCACTAACCTGTTGCACTTTGGCATGGTTATCGTTGGCCTTCCTTACAGCCATCAGGGTCAGATGAGCATTGACGAGATTGTTGGCGGCAGCCCTTACGGCGCCACCACCATTGCCGGCGGTCAGGGCCAGCGTCAGCCTAGCGTGATCGATCTGGACGGTGCCCGTCACCAAGGCCAGCTGATTGCAGAGAAAGCGAACAAGCTGTTTAGCTGATGCCTCCCAGATGACCGGCAACGGGGAACCCCTGCCGGTCATCTAGCACTCACAATCACATGAACTATCTTTCACCGCCCCTCACGACTGACTTTCAGAACTAGGCCTCACAGATAACCCAACGGCACTTCCGTGCTATCGATCACCCGGCGCAACACAAAGCTGGAGCGCACCCCACTCACCCCCGGTATTCGGGTTATCTTGCCCAGCAGAAACTCCTGATAGGCATCCATGTCCGGCACCACCACCTTGAGCTGGTAGTCCGCCTCCTGCCCGGTCACCAGATAACATTCCTGCACCTCGGGCAAGGCCGCCACTGCTGCCTCAAACTGCTCAAAGCGCTCTGGCGTGTGTCTGTCCATGCCAATACCCAAGATAACCGTAAGCGACAGCCCTAGCTTTTTGCGATCCAGCAAGGTCACCCGGCCCAGAATAATGCCGGCCTCTTCCAGCGCCCGTACCCGTCGCAGGCAGGGCGAAGGCGACAGCCCCACCTTCTCCGCCAACTCCTGATTGCTCAGCCCACCGTCCTTTTGCAGGCACTCAAGGATACGGCGATCGATCCGA
>DDBN01000033.1:21132-22541 GCA_002333145.1 Moraxellaceae bacterium UBA2031 | reverse complement strand
TATGCACGGCCCAATGTTCAGCGTCTGATCGCACTGGATGTGGTGCCGGGTACCACCATGATGCAGGCAGTGGAGCAGTCTGGTGTATTGGCGGAGTTTCCGGAAATTAATCTTGCGAAAATACCAATGGGAATTTTCAGTAAGCAGGAAGTCTCACCGGCTACGCGAGTGCTTGAGCCAGGTGATCGTGTTGAGTTGTATCGCCCGCTGGAAGTAGACCCAAAAGAAACGCGCAAGCGACGTGCAGAGCGCGCCAAGTTAAACCGCCAAAAAGCGGCAACGTAAAAAACCGCAGATAGCAGATTAGAAATAACTATACAGAAACAACAACGCCGACAATAAAGTCGGCGTTGTTGTTTCTGTAGTACAGCTAATGACTAGAGTGACAACAGTTGAAGCACTAGTTAGAACGTGGTGCTGGCCTTCAACCAAACCAGTCGGCCGGGCTCATTGACTCGCGTAGTTTGAACAAAGCCACTGACCATGGCGCCGCCACGAGACAAGTGTTCGGCATAGGTTTTGTCAAAGAGGTTGTCGACACCAGTGGAAAGCGTGAGTGCTTTCATTGGAGTCCAGCTGGCGTTGAGGGAAAATATGCCGAAGCCAGTGGTTGCTCCGATATCTTGCCCAACGATGTTGCCTTTGCCCACATCCACGCTGTCCTGGCGATTAACCAGACGCAGCAGGGCGCCAGTGCTCCATGTTGGTTGGCGATAGTTAACACCGAGTCGCGCTTCGATTGGGCTCATCTGTGCCAGATCGGTGCCATCGGTGCTGTTCTCGCCTCGCGCAAGCGCGATAGCGCCAGTGAGTGTCCAGTGCGTAGCAATCGCCCAAGCAACATCTGCCTCACCCCCCCATGTCTTGGCATTAATGTTACGACTCACTGCTGTGCCAACTTTGCCTGCAACCGTTGTGTCGATCAGGATGTAGTCACGAATATCAGACAGGTACAGCGAAACAGTTGCCTTCACATCACTGCTGCGGAACTGCCAGCCGGCATCCAGTTGGGTAGTCTGTTCTGGTTGAGTCAGAAAGCCGCTGAGCGTGGTCGTACTTTGTGTAGAGAAGCGCTCCCAGTAATCAGCAATACGCTCACTATGGCCAAGGCCAAACAGCAGTTGTTGTTGCGCCGTAATGTCATGTTCAAGGCGAACAAACCCACTGGTCAGTGTGTCTTTGTCCACTGCATTGGCCGTAGGATTGGGCACGGTCATCATGCCGTTACGCACCGTTGCGCGATTATCGGTGACTTCCCACAGATCAGCTCGAGCGCCACCCGCAAGTCGTGTGGTACTGCTGACGGCATGCTCAATCTCGGTGAATATTCCTTGTTGTTCAAATAGGTCATCAGTTGTGACAGGCATGGACAAATAGGGCATCATAATTTGGTTCATTGTGCTGCGCAG
>DDBN01000033.1:9076-20979 GCA_002333145.1 Moraxellaceae bacterium UBA2031 | reverse complement strand
CCACTCCAGCGGTGGTATTCAGAGTGCACCTCTTTGCCGCTGCCATCTTCGTAATCATCTGACTCTGAGTGCGTGCCTTGTACGCGCAGATAGCCTGCCGATGTGCCAGCGGTCAGATCACCCATGAGCTCGAGTCGATTAAAGCTGGCTGCCAAGGCGCTAGCATTGCCGGTGATCTTTGGTGTGCTGAAGTCGGGCGTATCACGCTCAAAGAGTACTGTGGCCGCTGAGCCTACGCCCCACTCCACGCTTTGCGGGCCCTTGAGAATGCGGATGCGATCGTAGCTTTCGGGGAACAGGTAGGCAGTGGGTGGGTCCATGCGCATGCCGCAGCCCCCCAGCACTGTTTCACCATTGGCCAGAATATTTAAGCGCGAGGCGGCCATGCCGCGGAACACCGGGTCTCCATCAGTGCCGCCTTTACGGATAATAGAAAAGCCAGGAATGGACTTCAGATAATCGGCGCCGTCGTGTGCAGGAACAGGCTGGCGCGGTGCTTTTGGATCGGTCTCAACGGTCAGCGGACTGCTCATGTTTGGTGCTGTTACGACGATCTCAGCAAGGGGAGTGACAAGAGGGGCGGCATCAGGGGAATCAACAGAGACAGCATCATCAGCGAAGGTCAAACTACAGGCGATAGCCAGCGGAAGGGCGGCAAAACGAAGGGCATGGGACACAGCACTAGACTCCACACAAATAGTATTGTGACGAAGTGTAATGCTTCATTCCTCATCTTCCTCTGCGGCATAATGTCGCAGGGAAGGTGCAGGGTATTGGAATAAGGCTTTAGAGCGGGTCGGCGTTCAGGGTGCGATCACGGCTGTCAGGCTTTATCGGATCGCGTGGTGGCATGGCATCAGCGCCTTCAATAGTGGCCAATATGCCATTCTCAAACACTACTGTGAGGCGACGGTTGTCAACGGCAGGGACTTTGGCTTTGCGCGCATAAGTGCCGGGAACATAGTCGTAAAGATAGTCCCAGCGTTTTGGATTAAGCGTGTCTGTGATCAGGGGCGTGCCGAGTACGTAGCGCACCTGAGCGGGCGTCATGCCGGGTTTCAAGCGATCGACCATTTCTTTTGTGACGACATTGCCTTGGTCGATATCGGCCTTGTAAACACGCAGAAAATTACCGCAACCGGAAAGGCTGGCAGCGAGCAGTAAGGCAAGGACGATTTTTTGCATCACGTGTGCTTTTCCTCTATGGTGCGGCAAAAGCGCACAGATAATGCCGGCGATCATACCTCATCATAGGGTGGCGTCGTTATGTGCCTGCGCAGCACTTTCGTAAGCAAGGATTCAGTAGGAACCAGCATGACCACCAGCAACCAGGAACTGCGCAAGGCCGGCCTTAAGGTCACCCTGCCGAGAGTCAAGATTCTCGAACTACTGGAAAGCACGCCTGTACATCACATGAGCGCTGAAGATGTGTACAAAGCGCTGCTAGAGCAAGGTGAGGATGTTGGCCTTGCTACCGTGTATCGGGTGTTAACCCAGTTTGAGGCGGCGGGCATTGTCGATCGTCATCACTTTGAAGGCGGCCACTCGGTATTTGAGTTGGCGGGTGAGGATCATCACGATCACATTGTTTGCGTCAGCTGCGGCAAGGTGGTGGAGTTTCATGATGACCTCATCGAGGCACAGCAGATTATCGTGGCGGAATCCCTTGGGTTTAACCTGACCAGTCACGCCCTGCATCTTTATGGTGTGTGTGATCGCCCTGAATGCCAGTCCAAGCACAGCGGTAAGTAGTCTCCCGACTGCGAGTAGGTACGCTTTCTCAATTCATCACATAAAAACGCCCGGCTAATGTCCGGGCGTTTTTATGTCTGCATCATAATGGTGATCGTTTATTTCAATACATAGAACCGGGCGGGCTCTACTGCGCTCTCGGCATATCCATCCAGCAAGTCGCCCATGCTGCCAGACAGCAGCTCAAGACGTTTGGCGGGAGAGGGGTGAGTCTTAAACATTAACGCCATGGCGCCATCCTGTGCATTAACGGCATCCAATGTCTGTAGCGAGCCGACAAGCCCATAGGGGTTGTAGCCAGCCCGAGCGGCCAACACCACGCCCAAGCGATCAGCTTCGTACTCATCCTTCTTGTCCAGGCCACGGGCAAACAGTTCGGTGCCGGTCGTGAAGGCTTTCAGGCTATTTCTGGCATCACTATTATTTTTTTGCTCTGCTGCAGCCACGGCAAGATCCACCTTCCACTCACGGCCCATCGCCGACTTGATCGCTTTGAGCTGGTGCTTTTGCAGTACGTGAGAAATTTCGTGTGCCAGTACCCCGGCCAGTTCCGATTCATTGCGCAGCTTTGCATACAAACCGCGCGTAATGAGAATGGTGCCGCCGGGCGCGGCAAACGCATTTACGTTAGGGGTGTCGATGACGCCAAAACGCCAAGGCAAGTCTGGACGCTCTGTCTGTAAGGCGATCCAGAGGCCAACACGGTTCACGTATTTCTGCAGGTTGTCATTCTTTACCAGCGGGGCGGCGCCGAGCAGATTGGCGGCAATGCCATGGCCAATGTCGATTTCCTGAGGCTCGGTAATTTCCTTGTTGGATTCGACTACTTTCTTGCCAATATTCAGGGCCTTTTGCACGTTTGGGTCGCCCAGCTTTTGCAGGGCATCACCTAGGCTGAAGGCTTGCACTGGGGCGGCAATGATGGCGGCAAGTAAAAACAGATAACGTTTCATTTCTGGGCACCACCTTGTGCTGTTTCTGGCAGGGGTTCTACTTGTTTCACGCCCAGCTTGCCCTGCTTGGCAAAGCTACGGGCGTCTGCAACTTTTACCGCATAGGTATTCAGGCGCGCGACTTCGGCTGGATTGGGCGTCGCATTCTGCAGTTGCTCTGCAGAGAGCCCTTTCACACCCGTACTGACGGTATTGCCACTGGAGCCAGTCTTGAAAACAGAGGCAAGAGCGCCAATGCCTGCATCACCACGTTGGCCAGAGCCAGTGCGAAGGTTTAGCACGCGCACCCAGCCAGACTTGCCCGCGGGTGTTTTTACGCTGGCCCATGCCCCTTTGCGGGCCGTGATATCAACACTGTCCTTGGCTTGTAGCATGACAACCACACTGGCGGCATTTTGTGGCTGGCTGCGCAGCTCGGCTGGCTTCAGCAGAGTGGCGGGCTCTGCCAGTGCGAGTGGGCTGGCGACTAGCGCGCCCAGCAGCAAGCAGGATGAGATCATGGTGAAGTGGCGCATTGGCGCTCCCTCCGGGGGGCAATGGTAAATGTCAGCGGGATGACGGCTCGAACAAGTCTACGCCCTGCTCCCTTCCTTTTACGTGAAACTGTCCATGATTGGCAAAATCAAACGGAGAGTCTGTACCGCATGCATCTCGAGTGGCGCCGGAGACAAGCACGCGCGCCACGCCTTTGGTGCAGCCTTCGATACGACTGGCCAAGTTTACGGTGTCGCCAATAGCAGTGTAATCCAGTCGGTCATCACTGCCCAAAAAGCCAACCACGGCGGAGCCGGTATGGACGCCGATGCCAATGTCAAAGTCGGCCAGTGATCCATCCGTCTCAGCCAGTTCACGCTTGAAGTCATCGAGCGCTTTGGCCATGTCCAATGCGGCGGCCACGGCTTGCTTGGCGTGCTGCGGATTTTCAGTAGGTGCATTCCAGAAGGCCATAATGGCATCCCCGATAAACTTGTCGAGCGTGCCGCCATGACGAAAAATCACCTCGACCTGCTGGGTGAAATACCGATTCAGTAGGTCTACTACGGCCTCAGGGCTGCGTGACTCTGATAGGGTGGTGAAGCCGCGAATATCGGAAAATAGAATAGTGATGTCACGAGATTCAGGTCGTTTATCGCGGGAAAGCTCACCGGTTTTCACTAGGTCGTCGACCACGCGGGGGTCAAGAAAGCGCCGAAACAGCATCACCGCGGCTTCCCGCTCACGATGCTCGCGCCATTGTGCTTCCAGCGTTAAAAAGCCATAAGCCAGCCAAGCCAGCGTCAGCGCGGCACCCGTAGGAGCATAGGCATTAATGCTCAGTGCGGCGTAGCTCCCCAGCAAGATCAATAGGGTGAGGCCCGCCAATGCCATGCCGCTTTGCAAAGGGCTTTTCCGGCGAGCAAAGGCCCAGATCAGGCCAATCAGTAAAATGGCGAGCAAAGGCCAGCGCAAGGGAATGTCACGCAGCCAGTCACTGCTGCGCAGATTGGCAATGGCAGTCGTCAGTATTTCGGCACCGGGAGTGAGTGCGCCCAAGGGTGTTGGCCGGAAGTCATTTAGGCCAGGCGCAGTGGCGCCGATAATGATGATGCGGTTTTTTAGCGTGGGGGCCAGCACGGGTGTAGTGGCGGTTAGGTCATTAAAGAGGTCGCTGTAGGAAATCGTACGTGGCGGCTGGCCATGCCAGTGCAGTCGGATACGAGGGTCATGTGGCAGGCTGGTGCCAGAGAAGGAGGCGATGCTGGCGCTCAGGCTGGGCAGCTCCCAGCCCATCACCGCGTGATACAGACGGGAGTGGCGACCTCGTTGATCGCTGTCTTTTTCAAAATTAATTAGCCCGCCCTGCCAATTGACCTGATCCAGTACCAGCGGCACCAGCATTGAGGCGGCAGCGTTATCTTTGGCGGCTGCTGTGCGGCGTGCGCCAAGGCTGGAGGGCAGTGCACTCAGCGGAGCACCCTTGCCATCAGCGAGCAATAGCGAAGGAAAGAAGAGGTTGTGGTGCTCACGGGCAATGTCACGTAGCACGGCATCACTGTCTGGGCGAAAGCTATCAGCCTCGTTAAACAGGATGTCAAAACCAATCGCCTTGGGTGAAAACTGCTCTAGGCCGTCGATGAGCTCGCCGTGAATGGCACGGGGCCAAGGCCATGAGCCTGCTACCTCGTTCATGGCCTCCAGGCTTTTCTGGTCAATGGCCACCAGTACAATATCAGCCGGTGGCATACGACCTTGAGCATGGTGGGCAACGAAGCTGTCGCCCACTCGGGCATCGATACGGTCAAGCAGACCAGCGAACTGCAAGCCGATAGCCAGCATCAGCAGGGTGGCAAGTGGTATTAGCAACGGGCGTTGTTGGTGCTTTGACATGATTCCCTTGTCGCCATGGCTGAGCCGCATTGTTCAATGCTAAGTTGTTCAATGCTGTGTCGTGTATGAAGCGTGCTCAGGTGCTGGCGAGCATAGCTTCCGCATGTTTGCGGGTTTCGTCAGTGATAGTGATGCCGCCCGACATACGAGCAATTTCCTCGATACGTTCGTCATGTGCAAGCTCACGGACGCGGCTGGAGGTGTAGCCGTCCTGCACAAACTTCTCCACGCGCAGGTGCTGATGCCCCAAAGCTGCGACTTGCGGCTGATGCGTGATTGAGAAGACCTGCGCATATTCGCCGAGTTCGCGCAGCAGGCGACCCACCACTTCGGCAATGCCGCCACCAATGCCCACATCCACTTCGTCAAAGACCATGGCAGGGACTGGGGAGTGCTTGGCATTCACAACCTGAATGGCTAATGACACGCGAGACAGTTCGCCACCGGAAGCGACTTTGGCCAGCGGCTTCAGCGGCTGTCCTGGATTAGCACTGATCAGAAACTCGATATCGTCGAGGCCGTGTGCGGCCGGTTTGTCGAGCGGTGTCAGGACGACATCAAAGCGAGCATTGCTCATGCCGAGCATCTGCAGCCGCACCATGACGTCGGTACCTAATTGTGTGGCGGCTTTCTGGCGCGTGGCGCGTAGCGATTTCGCTGTTTTCAGGTAGAGCAGCTCCAGTGCCTTCACTTCCTGCGTCAGTGCTTCAAGGTCTTGGGCGCGCTGCAATTGAGCGAGCTCCTCGGCCATCGACTGTTGCAGTGCAGGCAGTTCGGTAGGCTGCACACGGTGCTTGCGTGCCAGTTGGTGCACCGCCGTAAGGCGATCCTCCAGAGAGGTTAGACGAGCCGGATCGGCATCCAGGCTTTCTAAGTAGTGGCGCAGTGAGCTGGCGCCTTCGCGGATTTGGATAAGCGCAGAATCCAGTAGTTCAGCCACGGCATCGAGCTTTGGATGACGGTGACGCTCACCTTCGAGCGCTTTCAATGCCTGCTGTACGCTGCGGGTTGCATTATCCGTGTCACTTTCGGTGAGACGATCCAGCGCAATATCGCCGTTCTGTAGCAAGGTGCCGAGATTGGCCAAGGCATCGTGCTCATGCTCCAGTGCTTCGTAGTCGCCGTTCGCCAAGCCTAACGCATTGAGTTCATCGCGCTGGTGCGTTAGCAGGGCCAGTCGCTCACGCTGACGGTCGCCTTCACGTAATAGGGTGGTCAGTTCCTTTGCGGTACGCTGCCATTGCTGCCATTGGCTGGTTAACAGGCGAGCATCGGTGGTGAGGCCGGCGTTGCCATCCAGCAGGTGGCGATGATTCTCTTTCTTTAGTAGCGACTGATGCTCGTGTTGGCTGTGGATGTCGATAAGCATCTCACCCAGTGCTTTTACATCGGCCAGCGTGGTCGGACTGCCGTTGACCCACGCACGCGAACGACCATCGGCACTGATCGTGCGGCGCAGCCAGCACTCATCACCGGTATCCAGTTCCCGTTCACGCAGCCATTCACGGGCTACCTCGTGGCGCTGGAGATCAAAGCCGGCGCTGACCTCGGCCCGCTCGGCGCCCGCTCGAACCAGTCCCGCTTCCGCCCGGTCGCCCAAGCACAGGCCCAGTGCATCCATAAGGATGGACTTACCCGCCCCGGTCTCACCGGTGATGACGGTAAAGCCCGCACGGAAATCCAGTTCCAGGCTGGCGACGATGGCGAAATCACGAATCTTGAGATGAGTGAGCATGGCAGGCTATAGGCTGTCCGTAATGACAGTATCATAGGGGATGTTGCGGATCTTTATAAGCCACTTTACGCACGACTTAGTATCAGGGTGCGAGCATCAGAAAATCAGGGGTTGAATTGCATTGGACGGCCTATAAAAGCACCGATTGAGCGATAGGTCATGGTGATCCGCTGCTTATTTAAAGCGCTGGGATGATGGCCTCTTTCCCGCCAAAAATATTTCCCGCAGCGCGAAGCCCTTGAAATAGCGTGACTAATCCCCAAATTGTAAGCGGTTTCCACTTATCTACAGGTCTGAGGCGGTCATGTCAGAGCACGAACAACCCGAATCTACTCCTATTCCTGAGTCTGATACTCCTGAGTTTCTTGATACCGATGTTCCTGAGCAGGATCTGGCATCACGCGTCGTTGAGCTGGAGACTGAGGTACGCGATACCCAACTCCGTGCCCAGGCAGAAATCCAGAATATTCATAAGCGCGCTGAGCGTGATGTGATCAATGCGCACAAGTTCGCACTGGAGAAGTTCGCCGGCAGTTTGCTTGATGTGGTCGATAATTTGGAGCGCGCTTTAGACGCATCCCCAGAAACTGAGACCAATAAGGCGCTGCGTGACGGTATCGTGCTTACGCACAAGGGGTTTATCGACGCATTAAAGAAGCACGCTGTCGAGCAGGTAAACCCTGTAGGTGAGCCATTTAATGCTGAGCTGCATCAGGCCGTGTCCATGCAGCCATCGGCTGATGTGGCTCCAAATACGGTACTGAACGTGTTGGCCAAGGGTTACACCCTGAATGGCCGCCTGCTGCGCCCGGCCATCGTGATAGTGGCAGCCGGTTAATCCGGCAAAACCGCGCGATGCCCTTGAAATTAGCAAGGGCATCGCCATATCAGCACCCAAGGCGGGCAACCGCAACGAACTGAACACTACGGGGAGGGGCCAATGGCCGCGGCCCCGACACAATTAGCGGAGAGCATCATGGGTAAGATCATCGGTATCGACCTCGGCACCACCAATTCCTGCGTCGCTATTATGGAAGGCGACAAAGTTAAGGTTATTGAAAATGCGGAAGGTGCACGCACCACGCCGTCCATCGTCGCCTACACCAATAATGAAGTGTTGGTGGGTGCGGGGGCCAAGCGTCAGGCAGTCACCAATCCCAAGAACACCCTGTTTGCAGTGAAGCGTCTGATTGGCCGCAAGTTCACTGACGCCGTGGTGCAAAAAGACATCAAGATGGTGCCCTACACTATTGTGGGCGCAGAAAACGGTGACGCATGGATCGAAGTGGATGGCGACAGAAAGGCGCCGCCACAGATTTCTGCTGAAGTGCTGAAGAAGATGAAGAAAACCGCCGAAGATTACCTCGGCGAGCCAGTGACCGAAGCGGTGATCACTGTGCCTGCGTATTTTAATGATTCGCAGCGCCAGGCCACCAAGGATGCTGGTCGTATTGCGGGTCTTGATGTTAAGCGCATCATCAATGAACCGACGGCGGCCGCACTCGCATTCGGCATGGACAAAAAAGAAGGCGATCGCAAGATTGCCGTGTATGACCTTGGTGGCGGTACCTTCGACGTATCCATTATTGAAATTGCCGAAATTGATGGTGAGCACCAGTTCGAAGTGTTGTCCACCAACGGTGACACATTCCTCGGCGGCGAAGACTTCGATCTTAAGCTGATTGATTATCTGGCGGATGAGTTCAAGAAAGAGCAGGGCATTGATCTGCACAACGATCCGTTGGCGTTGCAGCGTTTGAAAGAGTCCGCTGAAAAAGCAAAAATTGAGCTGTCTTCTGCGCAGCAGACCGAAGTGAATCTGCCTTACGTTACTGCAGATGCTACTGGTCCAAAGCACCTCAATATCAAGATTACACGCGCTAAACTTGAGTCTCTGGTAGAAGAGTTGGTTGCGCGTACCATCGAGCCCTGTAAGGTAGCACTGGCCGATGCAGGTCTTAAGGTTTCTGATATTGGCGATGTCATTCTCGTCGGTGGCCAGAGCCGTATGCCGATGGTGATGGACAAGGTGAAAGAGTTCTTCGGCCGTGATCCGCGTCGTGACGTGAATCCGGATGAAGCGGTTGCCATTGGTGCCGCGTATCAGGCCGCTGTGCTTTCCGGTGATGTGAAAGATGTGCTGTTGCTCGACGTGACACCACTGTCACTGGGTATCGAAACCATGGGTGGCGTGTCCACCGTAGTGATCGAAAAGAACACCACGATTCCAACGAAAAAATCGCAGGTATTCTCGACGGCCGATGACAACCAGAACGCCGTGACGATTCATGTGTTGCAAGGTGAGCGCAAGCAAGCATCGCAGAACAAGTCACTGGGCCGTTTTGATCTCAGCGAAATTCCGCCAGCACCACGCGGTATGCCACAGATCGAAGTGACCTTTGATATTGATGCCAACGGTATTCTGCATGTTGGCGCCAAAGACAAGGCCACAGGCAAAGAACAGCGCATTGTGATCAAGGCTAACTCTGGTTTGTCTGATGAAGAAATTCAGCAGATGGTGCGTGATGCCGAAGCCAATGCAGAGGAAGATCGCAAGTTCACCGAGCTCGTCAATGCCCGTAATGGTGCTGACCAGTTGGTGCATGCCACAAAGAAAGCATTGACCGATCTGGGCGACAAGGCGACTGAGGAAGAGAAAACTTCAATCGAAGCCGCGATCAAGGAATTGGAAGAGGCCATTCAGGGCAGTGATCACGAAGCCATTACAGCCAAGACTGAAGCGTTGTCTCAGGCCTCCATGCCGCTGATGCAAAAAGCTTACGCTGAACAGGCGCAGGATGCCGGCGGCGCTGATGCGGGTGCCCAAGCGGGCGCGGCGGATGACGGCGTGGTAGATGCCGAGTTTGAAGAAGTGCAGGACGACAAGAAGTAAGTCGCCTTGAAGGGGCCAGTTTGCTGGCCCGATTAAACTGAAAACCGGCGCGCGGGGATTTCCCCGCGTTGCCGTCTCTGAAATCTGCAAGTCTGAGTGACTCCAATGGCGAAACGCGATTTTTATGAAGTGCTGGGTGTGGCAAAGACCGCGTCGGCAGACGAGATCAAAAAGGCCTACCGTAAGCTCGCCATGAAACATCATCCGGATCGCAATCCGGATGACAAGTCGGCGGAAGAAAAATTCAAAGTAGCCAATGAGGCTTACGAGATTCTTTCGGATGAAGACAAGCGCGCTGCCTACGATCGTCATGGCCATGCCGGTGTCGATCCTAATATGGGCGCGGGTGGCTTTGGTGGCGGTGGCGGCGGTAATTTCTCCGATATTTTCGGCGATGTCTTCGGCGATATTTTTGGTGGCGGCGGTGGTCGCGGTGGCCAGCAGCGTAGCAGTCGTGGCGCTGATCTACGCTACACGTTAGAACTCGATCTGGAAGAGGCTGTGCGAGGCGCCAAGGTGCAGATTCGTGTACCCACTTTGGCCGCCTGCGAAACCTGCGAAGGCACGGGCGCCAAAAAGGGTACAACAGTTGATACGTGCCGTACCTGTAATGGCCAGGGCCAAGTACGTGTGCAGCAAGGCTTCTTCTCAATGGCGCAAACCTGCCCGACTTGTCGTGGGCGTGGCAAGACCATCAAAGATCCCTGCGGCTCCTGTGCAGGACAAGGGCGCGTCGAGAAAAGCAAAACGCTGGATGTAAAGATTCCGGCAGGCGTTGATACGGGTGATCGTATTCGTCTTTCAGGCGAAGGTCAGGCCGGAGCCAACGGCGCTCCAGCGGGCGATCTTTATGTGCAGGTTCAGGTGCGCGACCACAAGATCTTTGAGCGTGATGGTGCGGATCTGTATTGCGAGGTGCCGATTTCTTTCACCGATGCAGCACTAGGTGGTGAGTTAGAGGTGCCAACACTGAATGGCCGCGTCAAACTCAAGATTCCAGAGGGCACACAGACTGCAAAATTGTTCCGTCTGCGCGGTAAGGGCGTTAGCCCAGTTCGCGGCGGTGGCCCGGGTGATTTGATTTGCAAGGTTGCTATTGAAACGCCGGTGCACTTGAGCAAGCGCCAGAAAGAATTGCTACGAGAGTTTCAGCAGGAAATGGATGCTGAAGACGGCAAGCACTCGCCGAAAAAGAGCTCATGGTTTGAGTCGGTCATGAGCATCTTTGGCGACAAGTAAGCCTGTTGTTAGTTAAAAAGCCGGGGCATCCTGAAAGGGGTGATCCGGCTTTTTTATGACGTGCGCTGGTGCCGGCAGAGTACTCTCCCTACAATGCCGCCATTCTCCTGCCAATAATCCGAGGACGACAAGATGACCCGAATTGCCATCAGTGGTGCCGGCGGCCGTATGGGCCGAGCATTGATACAAGCGGTTGCTGCACAGGAAGGCGCTACGCTGGCCGCGGCCATTGAGCGCCCGGACTCCACGCTGGTGGGAGCCGACGCAGGCGAACTGGCAGGTATTGGCGCTTGTGGTGTCAAAGTGGTGGGGAGTCTTGAGGCGGTCATCAACGATTTCGATGTGCTGATCGATTTTACTGTCCCTGCCGCCACCATTGCCAATTTGGCGCTATGTCAGCAGCACGGCAAGCGTATCGTTATTGGCACTACTGGACTTGATGACGCGCAGAAGGCACAACTACAAGCCGCCGCTACAGACGCTGGTGTTGTTTACTCCGGCAATTACTCGGTTGGCGTCAATGTAACCCTGCGCTTATTGGAGTTGGCCGCTCAAGCCTTTGGCGATACCGTGGATATTGAAATTATCGAAGCGCATCACCGACATAAAGTAGATGCTCCGTCAGGCACTGCTCTAATGATGGGCGAAGCCGTTGCCGGTGCGCTCGACCGCGACCTGAAGCAGGTGGCTGTGTACGAACGCCATGGCCATACCGGGCCGCGTGCCCGTGAAAGTATTGGCTTCCAAACGATTCGCGGTGGCGACATTGTTGGTGATCATAATGTCATGTTTATCGGTGAAGGAGAGCGGGTAGAAATTCGGCATGTGGCAACGAGCCGCATGAATTTCGCCAATGGCGCCGTGCGTGCTGCTTGCTGGGTGCAGCAACAGGCTTCTGGTCTTTACGATATGCGCGATGTGCTGAATCTGCGCTAATGACACTCTAAAAATCGCTTATAAAAAA
>DDBN01000033.1:5051-9048 GCA_002333145.1 Moraxellaceae bacterium UBA2031 | reverse complement strand
CCGTGGCTAGAGTGCTGGTTACGAATGCCGAGTGCCACGATCTTGTCACGCACCCGCTCTGCCACAATTGTTGCTTGTGGGGCAGTGGCATTGGTAAGAATTAAGACAAACTCTTCACCACCATAGCGTGCAGCGAGATCACCTGGGCGACGAGCGAAGTCCTTTAGTGCGCCAGCCACTTCACGCAGGCACTCGTCACCGGCCTGATGGCCATACGTGTCGTTAAATAATTTAAAGTGATCAACATCAATCATAACAACACCCAATGGCTCACGTTTGCGTAAGGCGCGTTGCCATTCGGTGGTCAGGTTAACATCCATGCTGCGGCGATTGGCGATTAAGGTCAGGCCGTCAATAGCGGTTAGGTATTGCAGGCGTAAATTAGCCTCGCCAAGATCGTGATTTTCAAAAGACAGCAAGCGAGACTGCAAGTAGTTTTGACGCAGGCCTCGCTCTACTAAAAATGTACCAAGCAGAGAAAAAACCACCGAAATAATGGAGATGAAATTGATCGCCACCAGCATTTTTAGGTCGGTTTGTCCTAGGGTATAACCGGCATTAACGATCACCATCATGATGGCTGCCGCAAGGCAGCCCCACATAAACTGCAGGCGACTCAGTACAAAAACCACCAGCATAACCACAGTGATACTGCTGGCGTAGAAGTAATTGAAGGGCACGGTCGCTTTCAAGGATATAGCTATTACGCCAGCGACGAACAGGCAAGCACAGGCAGCCACAATGGGCTGCATATAGTTCATCGCCAGTCGAGTTTTGCTGATCATCAGGATGATCAATACCGGAACGGTGGTTAGAAGGCGTAGACGCCACAATTCCTCTGCTTGCTCAGGCATCCAGAACGGATCAATCACGCCACAGGCAAGAATGCTCAACACCCCGAGAAAGCCGGCTATCAGCATATGGCTGTGGTAGCGCTGGGTGTAGTCCTGCTGGAATTCTTCTTCCAATGGGTCCGGGAAGCGCAGGCGCCACCCTTGGTTGTCCAGCAGCTGGCGCAGGGAGTCGATTTGGGGCTGATCCATGAAGAGCTTCCGGGGTGTGGGTATTGCAGGTGGCTTATTGTTATTAGGGTGACGATGGCACCACAGGAGCCTTATTGCTACAAGGGATTCGCCGCTAACCGGCGCCAATACTGGGGCGTGCGGTACCTGATGGCGAGATGCGCAGGAAATGACGCTTTCCAGTTGGACAAAAACGCCCGGTTTCCGTACAATTCCGCCTCAACTTGTGTCTGCCGCATCGACCCCCTTCTGGACGGTGCGGACTGCAGCACCCTCAATTATTAAAAAAAGCGAGAAGGAGTTCCTCTTTCTCGCTTTTTTACAAGTAAATTTCGCCAGCATTTCTTCTTCGGAGGTAGGTTTTGAGCAAGCCCGCCATTCTCGTCCTGCAAGACGGTAGCGTCTTCCGGGGAATTTCTATCGGTGCTGATGGCATCACCAGCGGTGAAGTCGTTTTTAATACGGCTATGACCGGCTATCAAGAGATCATCACCGATCCGTCCTACTGTCGTCAGATTGTGACCCTTACCTATCCGCATGTCGGCAATACCGGCATGAATGCGGAGGATGAGGAAGCCAGCGATATATGGGCGGCCGGTCTGATCATTCGTGATCTCAGCATGATTCCAAGTAACTTCCGTTCGCAGGAGTCGCTGTCCGACTACCTCAAGCGTCGCAATGTTATTGGTATCGCCGATATCGACACCCGTCGTCTTACCCGTATTCTGCGCGAGAAGGGGGCCCAGAGTGGCGCCATTATTGCCGGTGATGGCGTGGATGAGGCTGCTGCACTGGAGGCTGCCAAGGCCTTTCCCGGTCTCGATAAGATGGATCTTGCCAAGGTTGTCTCAACCAAGACGACTTACGCGTGGACCGAGGGCAGTTGGGTGCTGGGCAAGGGCCATGTCACGCCGACCGAGCCTGCGCAGTTCAAGGTAGTGGCCTATGACTTCGGCGTAAAGACGAACATCTTGCGCATGCTGGTAGATCGCGGCTGCGACGTGACCGTGGTCCCGGCACAGACAGATGCTGCCACCGTGCTAGCCATGAATCCGGACGGTATCTTCCTGTCCAACGGACCTGGCGATCCGGCACCTTGCGACTATGCGATTGCCGCCATCGACACGTTCCTTGCCACTGATATTCCAGTGTTCGGTATCTGCCTCGGCCACCAGTTGCTGGCTCTGGCTTCCGGTGCCCGCACCATGAAACTGGGCCACGGGCATCATGGCGCCAACCATCCGGTACAAGATCTCGAGACCGGTAAGGTGATGATCACTGCGCAGAATCATGGCTTTGCGATCGATGAGTCGACGCTACCAGCCACGCTGCGCGCGACGCACCGCTCACTGTTCGACGGCACTAACCAAGGTATTCATCATATCGACAAGCCGGCATTCAGCTTTCAGGGTCACCCTGAAGCCAGCCCGGGTCCGCATGATGCCTCCCCGCTGTTCGACCATTTCATTGAATTGATGCAGGCCCGGAAGAGCTAAGACATGCCAAAACGTACTGATATCAAAAGCATCCTGATTATCGGCGCCGGCCCTATCGTGATTGGCCAGGCCTGTGAGTTCGATTATTCCGGCGCTCAGGCCTGTAAGGCACTGCGCGAAGAGGGTTACCGGGTTATTCTGGTGAACTCAAATCCCGCGACCATCATGACCGATCCGGCGATGGCGGATTCCACCTATATTGAGCCGATCACCTGGCAGGTGGTTGCGCGCATTATCGAGAAGGAGCGGCCTGATGCCCTGCTGCCCACCATGGGTGGTCAGACGGCGCTGAATTGTGCCCTCGATCTCGATAAGCACGGCATCTTGGAGAAGTTCGGTTGCGAGCTGATCGGGGCCTCCAAAGAAGCCATTCGTATGGCCGAAGATCGCAAGCTCTTCGATCAGGCCATGCGCAGAATTGGCCTTGAGTGCCCGCGTGCCGGTATCGCCACTTCCATGGAAGAGGCTTTTGCGGTGCTCGAAACCACAGGCTTTCCGTCGATTATTCGCCCTAGCTTTACCATGGGCGGTTCCGGTGGCGGTATCGCTTACAACCGTGAAGAGTTCGTGGAAATTTGCGAGCGCGGTCTTGATCTGTCGCCAACGCACGAGCTGCTGATTGATGAGTCGCTGATCGGCTGGAAAGAATACGAGATGGAAGTTGTGCGTGATCGTAACGACAACTGCATCATCGTCTGCGCGATTGAAAATTTTGATGCCATGGGTGTGCACACCGGCGACTCCATTACGGTGGCGCCGGCACAAACGCTGACCGATAAAGAATACCAAATCATGCGTAACGCGAGCTGTGCCGTGTTGCGTGAGATTGGCGTAGAAACCGGCGGCTCCAACGTGCAGTTTGGCGTTAATCCCGCAGATGGTCGTATGGTTGTGATTGAGATGAACCCGCGCGTATCGCGTTCGTCGGCGCTCGCTTCTAAGGCCACGGGTTTTCCGATTGCCAAGGTTGCTGCCAAGCTGGCGATTGGTTACACACTCGATGAGTTGATGAATGATATTACTGGCGGCAAGACGCCAGCATCGTTCGAGCCGTCCATTGATTATGTAGTTACCAAGATTCCCCGTTTTAATTTTGAGAAGTTCCCGCAGGCGTCGGCCACGTTGACCACNNGTTGGTGCGGATGGTTTTAATCCAAAAATACAGCCCGGTCAGGAAGAGCCTGAGGCGCGTATCCGCAAGGAACTGTCCAATCCTGGGCCAGATCGTATCTGGTATGTTGGCGATGCGTTTCGTTCCGGCTTGAGCGTTGATGAAATCTATCAGCTCTCCGGTATTGATCCGTGGTTTTTGGTGCAAATCGAAGACATCATCAAAGCCGAAGAAGAGGTTAAGCAGATCGGTTTTGCCGGTTTTGACAAGGCTGCATTCTGGCGCTTTAAGCGCAAGGGTTTCTCCGATGCGCGCCTTTCTTCGCTGATCGGCGTGTCAGAAAAAGAGCTGCGTAAAAAGCGTTGGGA
>DDBN01000033.1:0-4922 GCA_002333145.1 Moraxellaceae bacterium UBA2031 | reverse complement strand
GGCGTGATCGTGCAGTACGGTGGCCAGACGCCATTGAAGCTGGCGCGTGCGCTGGAGGCTGCAGGCGTACCTATCATTGGTACATCGCCGGATGCGATAGATCGTGCAGAAGACCGTGAACGTTTCCAGCAGATGGTAGAGCGACTGAATCTGCGTCAGCCACCTAACCGCACCGCNNTGCGTCACTACATGCGTACGGCCGTGCAAGTATCCAACGATTCGCCGGTATTGCTTGATCGCTTTCTGGATGATGCCATTGAAGTTGACGTTGACGCCGTATCGGATGGCAAAGATGTTGTGATCGGCGCCATCATGCAGCATATCGAACAGGCAGGCATTCACTCTGGCGATTCCGCCTGCTCATTGCCGCCGTACAACCTTCCTGATTCCATTCAGGATGTCATGCGCCAGCAGACTATAGCGATGGCGCGTGAGCTCGGCGTGGTCGGACTCATGAACGTGCAGTTCGCTGTGAAAGGCGAGGACGTTTACGTACTGGAAGTTAANNGCAGTGTTCCCCTTCGCCAAGTTCCCTGGCGTTGATCCTATTCTCAGCCCAGAAATGAAGTCTACTGGCGAAGTGATGGGTGTGGGCTCCACATTTGCTGAAGCTTTTCACAAGGCAGTACTCGGCTCTAACGAAAAACTGCCTAATGGTGGTCGTGCCTTTATTTCGGTGCGTGACACGGATAAGAGTCATCTCGCTAAAATTGGCCGTGATCTCACGGCTCTCGGCTTCGAGTTGGTCGGTACCTCAGGTACGCAGCGCGAACTGGAAGCGGCGGGCATTGCATGTAAGCGCGTGAATAAAGTAACGGAAGGTCGTCCGCATATTGTTGATATGCTGAAAAATGGTGAGATATCTCTGATCATCAATACGACCGAAGGCAAGCAGGCGCAGCAGGACTCATTCAGTATTCGTCGCAGCGCTCTGCAGGGTAAGGTTTATTACACGACGACCATTAGTGGTGCAGAAGCCGTTTGTCTCGCTTTGCGTGCAGAGCCGACGGAAACGGTGCGTCGTCTGCAGGATCTGCATAAGGAGATTGTTTAAAATGCAGCGCTTTCCCATGACCAAGCAGGGCTATGACGCCCTCATGGCCGAGCTTCAGCAGTTAAAAACCGTAGATCGCCCACGTATCTCTGCCGCAATTGCTGAGGCACGCGCACACGGCGACCTGAAAGAGAATGCTGAATATCATGCGGCGCGTGAGCAGCAAGGATTTGCCGAAGGCCGTATTCAGGATATCGAGGGCAAGTTGTCCAGTGCTCAGGTAATTGATGTGGCCGCAATTCCAAAGACGGGCAGGGTTATTTTTGGCGTGACAGTTGATATCGTGAACTGTGATACCGATGAAATGAAAACCTATCAGATCGTGGGGGATGACGAGGCGAGCATCAAAGCCAACAAGATTTCTGTCAACTCACCGATTGCTCGTGGATTGATTGGTAAGGAAGAAGGCGATTCGGTATTGATCCAAACGCCTGCTGGCGCAGTTGAATACGAAATTACTGAGGTTCGTCACATCTAAGTAGTTTCCATGCAAGAAAATGCCGGCTCTGTGCCGGCTTTTTCTTGTCTGTTATTTAAGAGCGACAGACTTAGTTTTGTAGGTGGTTATAGCGCAGCAAGTTCGAAAGCTTGGCATTCGGCTTGCGGGCGGGACGATAGAGCAGTACGACCTTGCCGATGCTCTGCACGATCTGTGATTTTGTACGGGCTGCAATCATCTGGATGGCAGCGGCGCGCTCTTCGCGATCCTCGCCATTAACGCGGACTTTGATGAGTTCATGGTCTTCCAGGGCGCGATCGGTCTCCGCCAGCACCCCTTCGGTGACGCCGCTGCCACCGGTCAGAATCACGGGCGAGAGCTCGTGACCAATGCGGCGGAAGCGTTTCTTTTCAGCAATCGAGAGGGACATGGGGGCAGCAGCCTGCAAATTCTGGTAAAAAGGGAGTCTATTCTACCGAGAAAGTGCTCAGGGCTCACGCCTTATCCTGCCATGGCCGAAAAGTTTCAGAACACCAACCTCAGTAAGTCGAGTAAGTCCTGGTTGCGCGAGCACTGGGATGACCCCTATGTTCAGCGAGCCCAGAAAGACGGCTATCGCTCACGGGCAGCCTATANNGCCCCGGGCAGTTGGTCGCAAATTGTGGCAAAGCTAGTTGGTGACCATGGCCGGGTGATCGCCTCAGATATTCTGGAGATGGACGGTCTGGCTGGCGTAACCTTTATTCAGGGGGACTTCCGCGAGGATGAGGTGTTTGCTCAAATCCTTGAGACCATCGGAGAGGCGCCGGTTGACCTTGTAATTTCGGACATGGCCCCCAATATGTCAGGGACCAGTGCCGATCAGCCGCGCATCATGTACTTATGCGAGCTGGCGCTGGATATGGCAGTTCGTGTGCTCAAACCAGGCGGTAGCTTTGTCGTGAAAGTGTTTCAGGGCGAAGGCTACGAAGAGTACCGGCGTCAGGTGCAGGGGCACTTCAAAGTGCTTAAGTCCCGCAAGCCACAGGCTTCACGGCCACGGTCTCCTGAGTTGTATCTGGTTGGTGAGGGGTTCCGGGGTTAGCCTCGGGACTTGCTGCAGAGTTGTCAGGCGGGCGGTCGGCCTATAATGTGACCGTAAGAGGCCATGAGTGGCCATAGAATTCGTTATCCCGTGGGGGTTCATTTGAACGACATGCTGAAGAATCTGGTTTTGTGGCTGGTGATTGCCGGCGTGCTGGTGTTCGTCTTCAGCAATTTCAATCAACAGCAACCCACCAAGGCACTTAACTATTCGGAGTTTGTGGCGGCCGTCGAGAATGGCGACGTCAAGAAGGTCAAGGTCGATGGCCTGACTATCGCTGGTGAAAGGCTTAACGGGGACAAGTTCCAGACCATACGTCCGCCGATTCAGGATAATGACCTTATGCCTTCTCTGCTCGACAAGAAGGTAGTGGTGGAAGGGTCTGCACCTGAGCAGCAGTCGGTGTGGATGCAGCTGTTGGTGGCGAGCTTCCCGGTGATTCTCATTGTCGCTCTTTTCATGTTTTTCATGCGCCAGATGCAGGGCGGTGCCGGCGGTGCCGGTGGTCGCGGTGGCCCAATGACGTTTGGTAAGTCAAAAGCGCGCCTGCTGTCCGAAGATCAAATCAAGACCACATTCGCCGATGTTGCCGGCTGTGATGAGGCTAAACAAGACGTTGAAGAGGTCGTCGAGTTTCTGCGCGATCCAGGCAAGTTCCAAAAGCTAGGCGGCAAAATTCCTCGTGGCATCTTGATGGTTGGTCCTCCGGGCACCGGTAAAACATTGCTCGCCAAGTCCATTGCGGGTGAAGCCAAGGTGCCTTTCTTCTCGATTTCCGGTTCGGATTTCGTGGAAATGTTCGTCGGTGTCGGCGCATCACGTGTGCGCGACATGTTTGAGCAGGCCAAAAAGCAGGCTCCTTGCATTATTTTCATCGATGAAATTGATGCGGTCGGTCGTCATCGCGGAGCAGGCTTAGGTGGGGGTCACGATGAGCGTGAGCAAACCCTGAATCAGTTGCTGGTGGAAATGGACGGCTTCGAGACCAATGACGGTATTATCGTGATTGCCGCCACTAACCGCCCTGATGTTCTCGACAAGGCCTTGCTGCGCCCAGGTCGCTTTGACCGCCAAGTAATGGTCGGCTTGCCGGATATCCGCGGTCGCGAACAAATCCTCATGGTGCACATGCGCAAGGTGCCTCTGGGTGATAGCGTCAACGCGGCACTGATTGCCCGTGGCACGCCAGGATTTTCGGGCGCCGACTTGGCCAATCTGGTTAACGAGGCTGCGTTGTTTGCCGCCCGTGAGAATAAAAACTTGGTCGACATGCGTGAGTTTGAACTGGCCAAGGACAAGATCATGATGGGCGCTGAGCGCAAGTCCATGGTCATGTCGGAGTCTGAAAGACTAAATACGGCTTACCACGAAGCCGGGCATGCGATCGTCGGCCGTGTCGTGCCTGAGCATGATCCAGTCTACAAGGTATCCATCATTCCTCGTGGTCGTGCGTTAGGTGTGACCATGTTTTTGCCGGAAGAAGACAAGTACAGTTGGTCCAAGCGCGGTATCGAATCCAAGATAGCCTCCATGTTCGGTGGTCGTATTGCCGAAGAGATCACGCTGGGCTTTGATGGCGTCACCACGGGTGCCAGTAATGACATTCAGCGCGCCACCGAGATGGCACGTAGCATGGTGACCAAGTGGGGCTTGTCCGAAAAAATGGGCCCGCTCATGTATGAAGAAGATGAGGGCGAAGTGTTTCTTGGTCGCTCGGTAACTCAGCACAAGAATGTATCAAGCCAGACGGCCGTTGATATCGATAACGAGATCCGCGCCATCATTGATCGCTGCTACGGTAAAGCCAAAGAGATCTTGCTCGATAATCGCGACAAGCTCGACATGATGGCAGAGGCGCTCATGCAGTACGAAACGATTGATGCCGCCCAGATCGATGCCATCATGGCCGGTCGCCGCCCGGAGCCGCCTGCAGGCTGGGGAAAAGATTCCGGCGTGGCAGGAGGGGGTAGCACACCAGCCGGGTCTGCTAATGCGACCGCTGAAAAGACCACTAAGCCAGAAGGCTCATCATTGGATGATGCTGCCGGCCAGCACTGAATAGCGTTGTTTTTAGCGGGGCCGCATTAGCGGCCCTTCTTTTTTGAAGCTGAATTGATCTAGCAGAAATAAGAGCCCTGATGATGAATCCAGTCCTGCAGTGTGGGTCGCGCAGTCTGTCACTGGAGCGCCCGGTTATTATGGGNNCCCGTCCTGGGGCGGCGCCCGTATCCGTACAGGAGGAGCTGGATCGTTTGCTGCCCGTGGTTGAGGCAGTTGCTCGTGAGATTGATATCGTTATTTCCGTTGATACGTCCACCCCCGAGGCCATGGCGGGGGCTGCCGCA
>DDBN01000014.1:9198-10679 GCA_002333145.1 Moraxellaceae bacterium UBA2031 | reverse complement strand
TCTTCGATAAAGATTAATACGATGCCACTATTTGGGTCCTCCGGATTCAGTCGCGCAAATCGAGCGCTGATCTCGGTGCTTTCGTGTGTATTCCTGAAAGGCACAGGACGCAGTAATGGGTTGCGGCGCCACGCTTGAAAATTGGCTTCTAGGTCGATGGAGATATCGACTAGCGCGGTTCCGGCCTGAAGGCCTTCAGCGGAGCCTAATAGCTCATTGGCGGCATCATTGCTCAATAGAACGTGACGTTGACGGTTGATGACGATAATGCCGGTACGCATACGGCGAATGATCTGGTCGTTTAATCGCTGTAGGGCTTGTATGTCGCTGGCTCGCTGCTCGGCCAATGCTTCGCCTTGTCGTGTACGATGGGCGATCAGCTGACTGAATAGTGCAACACCAAAAAAACTGATACCGAGAATTGATGATTGTGCAAATGCATCAGGAGTCAGCCCTTCATTTTTGACCAGAATGTAATAAAACTGCTCATAAAGAATAGCGATGGTGGCGGTAGCTGCAATAAAGGTGCCCATGCGTCCGCTAAGCAGAATATTGCCTGCTGCAATCGTCACCATGAATAGCAGGGTAAGCTGGGTATTAATGCCGCCACTGGCATGTACCATTAGCGTTAGTGCAACAACATCAACCAGCAGCAGCATCAGCGACTGACTTGGAATTTGTGAACGCTGCCACCGCAGAAATATCACGGTGGAGATTGATGCAGCGACGTAACCTATCGCTGTAATTAGAAACAGGGTTGGGCTAAAGGCCCCTATCGCTATGGCGTCGGGCTTGAAGGCATAAAGCCCCAGCAGGAGTGCTGCAAGAAAGAGTCGGTAGTAGCCGTAGACTTGTAATAGTCGCCAGTCGGCACCCTGATTTCGAGTGGAATCCTGCGACATGCTCTAGCGACGCTCACGCAGGTGAGCATCGCGATGGGCTTCGCAGCAGAAAAACTCACCACGAGACTGCGTGCTTTCACCCTCAGGGATATGCACATTGCAGTAAGCGCAGCGCCGCATGGCCTGGCTGGATGAGGGCGGCGGAGAGGACGAACTGACCTGATCACTCTGTTTGGTCACTAGATACCGTTGCAGGAAGCGCCAAGCCGTCCAAATGATGAACCCGATGATAGCCAGCCGTAGAATGACGCCCATGACGTGTTCCCTGTGTTGAGGATGAACGCTAGTCTAGGGAAGCGCTGCGTTCTTGACCACTATTCTTGCATACAGGTATAGGCGTTGGATGGAGCAGTTGCCTATCATTCGCCTGAATGTAATCCGCGACCATTTCTGGGAGTTTCTGATGTCTGCTGTTCCTCTTCGCATTGCCTTGGCCCAAGCAGATTTTCTGGTGGGAGATATACCCGGCAATGTGGCCCGTGTAAGGGCGCTGGCTGAGCAGGCGCGCGATGAGCTTCAGGCAGACATTGTGGTATTCCCGGAGCTCTGCCTGATTGGTTATCCCCCGGAGGATCTGTT